>JAEXLC010000163.1 GCA_023445495.1 Pseudomonadota bacterium
GGGCGGGGCCGCGCCGGGGGGGGGGGGGGCCGCCCCCCGCGCCGGGCACCGGCGCGTTGCGCCGGCCCCTCCACCATTCGCTACGCGAATGGTCCCCCTCCCCGAGACAAGCTCGGGGAGGATTTGGAAGTCATCTTTTCGAGATATCCTGGCCGAACACCAGCAGGTTTCCGTCCGGGGCCACCACCATCAGCTCGCGCTGGCCGTACATCTGGTCAATCGGGCCATAGATGTCGCCATCGTTGAGCAGCGCCGCCTTGGGCGCCAGTTCGGCGGCGATCGCGTCGACATCCTCGACATCGATATAATAGCAGAAGCGGCGGTTGCCCGGAGGCGCGCCGTCGTCGCCGATATTCTCGAGGATGCGGAAGGCCGCCTGCTCGCGCCGGACATAGGCATAGTTGGGCGTGCGGAAATAGAGCTCGAAGCCCAGCACGTCCGTGAAGAACCACAGCGCCCTCTCGAAGTCCGGCACATGCATGAACGGCGTAATGCGATAAAGATTGGCCATCACTCGCCTCCCCGAAAGGCGCGCCCCATTACCCGGGCGCAACAATAGCGCAATCCGGATACGCAGTTAAGCGCGCAGGAACCTTAGGAAGGTGGTCCAGGACTCTTTCGTCACCCCGGCCTTGAGCCGGGGTCCCGCTGCCTTGCGTCTGGAGAAGAAGAAGCGGGATCCCGGCTCGAGGCCGGGATGACGATGGGATGAGATGCGCTGTCCGGACCCAAGTCTAGGTTCGGAACAGGCTCAGCGGCGCGCGCCCGCCGGTGCTCCAGGTCGACCAGTTGGGGAAGACATAGGGCATGTCGGCATCGCTGACGCCGTGCCAGCGGGCGATCGCGCCGATATATTCCTCCTGCGAGACGGCGGGGACGAAGCGACCCTCGCTGCTCACATCGGTCGCGCCGCCGAGCACCGGATCCGGATAGGCGCCGAAGATGCCGCCGGGGGCGACATTGCCGCCGACCACCAGATGGTTGCCGCCCCAGGCATGGTCGGTGCCGTTCTGGGCATTGCCGCGATAGGTGCGGCCGAAGTCGCTCATCGTGAAGGCGGTGACGTTCTCGGCCATGCCGATCGACTGCATCGCGCGGTGGAAGCCGGCCAGCGCCATGGCGAGGTCGCCGAGCAGATTGGCGTGGGTGCCGGTATCGTTGGTGCCGCCATTCACCTGGCCGGAGTGATTGTCATAGCCGCCCTGGCTGACGAAGAAGGTCTGGCGGCCATGGCCGAGCGAGCCGCGCGCATCGATCATCCGGGCGACACGCATCAGCTGGCGGGCGACGTCGCTGGTCAGCGCGGCACCGGTGGCCGGGTTGACGAAATAGCCGTCGAGCGAACTGGTCGCCGAGATGATCCCGTTGGCGGTGGTCGCCTGGGCATAGCTGCCATTGACGTCGCGCGCGGTGGCTTCGGCCAGGTCGCCCAGGCCGGTGGCCGAGGAGAAGGTGCCGAGCGCGTTGTTCTTGGCGGCATTTGCGGCGTTCGACGCGGTCGAATAGCCCGAGCGCGACAGCGTGCCGGTGGAGGGCAGGACAAGCGCCGAGCTGGTCTTGCCGATCACCGCGAGCTGCGAGCCGGCGATCGAGATCATCGACGGCACCGAGCTGGCGCCCATCTTGTCGGTGAGGCGGCCCATGAAGCCGTCGGTGGCGAAGTCGCGGGCGCGCAGGCCCTGCCAGTGCGCCTGCTCGTCCGAATGGCTGAGCAGGTTCATCGGGCGGAGGTCGGCGCGCGACTGATAGGTCGCCTTGGTCAGCGGCGCGTAGAGCGTGCCGGCGTTGAGCACCAGGCCCAGGCTGCCCTCGTCCCAGATCGGGCGGAGCGCGGCCATTGCCGGGTGGAGCGCATAGGCGGTGCCGGTGAGCGCGGTGAGGCGGCTGGCGGCGATGCCGACGCTGCCGCGCGCCGCGAGATAGGCGGCGTGCCGGGCATCGGTGGGGATCACCATGTTCCAGCTGTCATTGCCGCCGAACAGGAACACGCCGACCATCGCGCGGTAGCTGCCGTTCGGGGCGGCCATCGCGGTGGTGCGGCCGAGCTGGCCGATCGCGGCGAGCGCGCCGGCACCGGCGGTGACCTTCATGAAATCGCGTCGGGAAAACGTCATGGTCCGGCTCCTCAGCGATCGACCAGGAACATCGGGCTCGAGGCCGCGACATAGAGCATCATCTGGGCGCGGCGGCGCGCCTGGATGGCGACATCGGTGTTGGTGATGGGGGTGGCGGCTGCCTTGAGCGCATCCTTCTGCGCCTGGCTGAGCGTGTTGGCGAACATCGTCAGGTCGATCCGCGCCACCATCGCGTCGAGATCCGCGCCATAGGCTTCCCAGCTCGTCCAGAGCGGCTGGGTGAGCGACGACATCGGCAGGCCGGAATCGAGCGCATATTCGCTGCGGCTGGCATCGCCCGAGACGGTCCAGTCATAGACGAAATTGTGCCAGCGCAGCACGTTCGAGGTGTTGAGCAGCTTCGAGGCCGGGCTCTTCAGCGTCGCCGAGCCGGGCAGCGGGAAGTCGTCCGGATAGAAGTTGAACACCGAGGGCGCCCGGAACACCGGCTGGCCGAGGCTGGTGTCGCGCGTGGTGAACACGTAACCGTCGGTCGCGAAGCCGATCGCGCGGGCGAGCGCGGTCATCAGCAGCACCGGCTCCTTGAGCTTGCCGCTGGTCGCGCCGGGCGCCGAGCGCGCCTCGCTGTCGAGCAGGATCGCACGGACCACCGCCTTCATGTCGCCGCGCACGCCCTTGCCATTGTCGGCGAACACCTGGGCGACGCGCCCGATATAGGCCGGGCTCGGGTTCGCCGTGACGAGGTGGACGATCATGTGGCGTGCGACGAAAGGCGCGGTCGACGGGTTGTTGAACGCGGCATCGACCACCGCGGCGACGCTGGCATCCTGGGCGGCGCCGGCACCGACGCTGGTGCCGAGGAACTTCTTCTCGGTGGTGTCGTAGCGCGCCGCCACCTGGATCATCGGCCTGGAATAGTCGCGGGCATTGCCATCGGTGATCGCGGCGCCGCCGACCCGGGCATAGGTCCAGCCGGTCAGCGCCTTGGCGACGCCCTTGATGTCGTCGGTGGTATAGTTGGGAATCGCGCCGCCGGCGCTGTCGCGCTTCAGGCTGCCGTCCATGTTGAGCGCGTCCGGGCCCATCGAGAAGAGCTGGAGCAGCTCGCGGGCGTAGTTCTCGGACGGGCCGGACTTGTTGCTGTCCGCCATGTCGAGATAGTCGCCCATATAGCCGCTCATCGTCACCTGGGCGAGGATGTCGCGATAATTGCCGAAGGCGTTGGCGAGGAAGATCTGGTTGAAGGTCGCGATGCCGGCGGTCGAATTCACCTCGGCCTCGGATGCGACGATCATCTGGCCGAGCGCGAAGGCGGTGCGCTGGCGCAGCTGGTCGGATCCGGCGACGGCATTGGCGAAGAAGCGCATCGCCACCGGCGTGCGGCTGAAATGGGCGCGGTTGCACACCGTATCGGTGCTCACGCAGAAATCGCGGCGGACCTCGGTGGTGAGATCGGCATAGCTGCTCGACGAGGCGGCAAGCTGCTCGTCGACCCAGGCAGTGGCGCCGAGCGACTTGATGCGCGCGACCAGATCGGTGGTCGGGCCGAAGCTCGCCTGCCGGGCGAGGCGCGCGGCGTCGCCATCGGTGAACACCACCGGCGCCGGCGTCGGGCTGGGCGTGGTGACCACGCCGCCGGCGCTGCCGCTCGACGACGAACCGCCCCCGCCGCCGCCATCGCAGCCGCCGAGCACAAGCAGACCAAGCGCCGCGCCAAGCACGGCCGTCCTGTGATTTTGGAACACCCCGAATTTCCCCCGAGGCCGCGGAACCGCCGCAACCTGCACTTCCATGAATAATTTAGAGGGAGAATCCGAACAACCTGCAGAAATACCTAAGGAAATCTTCATCGCGATTGCGTCGCGCGCAAACCCCGCAGCCCAGGCCGCTAGTTGCGCTGCCGCAACGGCGTGGATGGCGGCGAAGCGAGGCAGGCGCGCGACGGCCCGCGAAAGCGATTGACTCTCGCGCAATCCTGTCTCATATTTCTGTTATGACAGAAATTACGGACAACGCTGTTCAATTGCCGATCGCGGTGCAGCAGTTCGTGCTGCACTGGGGCGAGATGGGCGGGCAATGGGGCGTCAATCGCTCGGTCGCCCAGATCCATGCTTTGCTCTACCTCTCGGACCGGGCGCTGAATGCCGAGGAGATCAGCGACACGCTGCGCATCGCGCGGAGCAACACGTCGAACAGCCTGAAGGAGCTGCTCGGCTGGAAGCTGATCCGGCGGGTGCCGGTGATGGGCGATCGGCGCGACCATTACGAAGCCGAGGTCGACCTGATGCAGATGCTCACGCGCATTGCTCAGGGTCGCAAGGAGCGCGAGATCGATCCGGCGGTGGCGGCGCTGCGCATCTGCACCGAGGAAGCGAAGCGCGACGCCGCGATCTCCGACACGGCGCGCGGGCGGATCGTGGCGATGCAGGATTTCGTCGTGACGATCGACGACTGGTACCAGCAGATGATGAGCGTGCCGCCGGGGCGGCTGATGACGCTGATCCGGCTGGGCAAGAAGATCCTGGCCTTCCTGCCCAAGGGCAAGAGCGAGTAAGCGAAAGGAGCGGTACGATGGGTGCGGCAATCGGATATGCGCCGGGTTCGCTGGCCCGCTATGCCGATTGGCACCGCGTTTCCGCGCCGCGCTGGGAGGATGCCGAGAGCCCGTTCGCCCGGCTGCTCGGCGAGCGCTGGCTGTTCCTGCCGCCGGCGACGCGCCGGCGCTTCCTGCGCAAGATCAGGGCGGGCGCCTGCGTTTCCTATCTGGGCGAAGTCGCCGAATGCCGGATGAGCCGGGCGGGATGGCTGCTCGCGCAGCTTGCCCGCGCGATCGGCGCCCCGCTGCCGCTGGGTCGGGACATCGGCGTATCGGCCAGCGTCAGCGTGACGGCGGACGGCGACGGGCAGGGCCAGTACTGGACGCGGCAATATGGTCGTGCACAGGGTTTTCCACAGGTTATCCACAGTGCCAAGCGCTTTGCCGGGCCGACGGGAATCGAGGAATATCTGGGGCTTGGCGTCGGAATCGCGCTTCGGCTGGAGGAGGATGGCGGGGCGCTGCTGTTCGTCAGCGACCATTATTTCCTGAAGCTCGGCGGGCTGCGGCTGAGGCTGCCGAACTGGGCGATGCCGGGCAGGCTGACGGTGGGGCATATGGACATTGGCGGCGGCCGCTTCGTGTTCAGCCTCGACCTGGTGCACCCGCTGCTCGGCGAGCTGGTCCACCAGCTCTGCGTGTTCGCGGATCCGGCGGAGTGAGACGATGAACCAGGACCAGCCCTCCGGACGGCGCCTGCTGGCCGCCATCACGTCCGCCATCCTTGTCGGGGCGAGCGCCTTTCCGGCTTATTTCATCGCCGCCGGCGTGATGGAGGGTGCCCTGGCGCAGGCCTGGTTCATAGTGGTGGCGTCTTTCATCGTCGGGGCGATCCTGGCCGCGGGGCATATGCTGCTGCTCGGCCTGCCCCTTTACGGCCTGCTCAGCCTGCGCTGGCAGTTGCGCTGGTGGAGCGCCGCGATCGGCGGCTTCCTGGTCGGCGGGCTCCCTTATCTGGTCCTGCTCAACAATTCGGGCGAATATTCGCAGGTCGGCGATACCGTGCTGTCCGAGCATGGGCGCTATACCGCGGCCGGCTGGTCGCAGCTGTTCGAAATGTGCGGCTGGCTGGGCCTGATCGGAGCGCTGGCGGGGCTGGCCTTCTGGGCGGTCCTGCGCTGGCGGCGGGAAGCGCCCGAATGAACCCGGTGATCCTGTTCGACGGCATCTGCGTGCTGTGCACGGCGAATGCACGCTTCGTGCTTCGGCATGACCGGCAGGGGTACTTCCGGCTGGCGTCGGTGCAGAGCGAGGCCGGACGGGCGCTGTGCGAACGCTTCGGGGTAGACCCGGAGGATCCCGACACGATGCTGGTGATCGAGGGCGAGCGGGCGCGGCGGGACAGCGATGCGGTGCTGGCGATCGCCGAGGGGCTGGGCTGGCCGTGGCGCGCGGCGGGCGTGTTGCGGGGGATCCCGCAGGGCTGGCGCGACGCCGCCTATCGCCGGATCGCGCGCAACCGCTACCGGCTGTTCGGCAGGCGCGCGGCCTGCTGGGTGCCGACCCCCGAGCAGAAGGCACGCATCCTGTGAGCCGGATCCTGGTCATCGGCGGCTATGGCGGCTTCGGCGCACGACTGAGCCGGCGGCTGCTGGGTGCCGGGCACCGGCTGCTGGTGGCGGGGCGGAGCTTCGACAAGGCGGCGGCCTTCTGCGCCGGGCTGGACGGCGCCGAACCGGTGGTGGCGGACCGGACCAATGGCATCGGCATGGTGCTGGCCCGCGAGCGGCCGGATCTGGTGATCGATGCGGCGGGGCCGTTCCAGGGCAGCGGCACCACCGTGCCCGAGGCCTGCATCGCGATGCGCATCCCCTATCTCGACCTGGCCGACGCGCGCGATTTCGTCACCGGGATCGGCGCGCTCGGCAAGGGGGCGACGGTGGCGGTGCCCATCGTCAGCGGCGCCTCGAGCCTGCCGGCCCTGTCGGGCGCGGTGGTGCGGAAGCTGGCGGAAGCGCTGGACCGGGTGGAACGGGTGGATATCGCGTTGAGCGCCTCGAACCGGGCGGTGGCGGGCCCGGCGGTGGCGGCGGCGATCCTGTCCTATGTCGGCAGGCCGGTGCGGCTGTGGCGGGGGCAGCGCTGGATCGAGGCGACCGGCTGGCAGGCGCTCCGGCGCGTGCGCTTCGCGGTGGATGGGATGGCGCCGCTCCGCCGCTGGGTCGCGCTGGCCGAGGTGCCCGATCTTTCGCTGATGCCCGACGCGCTGCCCGGCCGCCCGGCGGTAACCTTCCATGCCGGGACCGAGTTCGGCTTCCACATGCTGGGGCTATGGCTGATGAGCTGGCCGGTGCGCTGGGGCTGGATCGGTTCGCTCGGCGGCACGGCGCGCTGGATGCACAAGCTCCAGACGCTGACCGGGCGGGGCGGCAGCGACCGGTCGGCGATGTCGGTGACGTTGACCGGATCGGGTATCGAGCGGCGCTGGACGCTGATCGCGGAAAAGGGCGACGGGCCCGAGATCCCGACGCTCGCCGCCCAGTTGCTGGCCGGGGAGGTGCTGGCCGGACGCGTCGCGCCGGGTGCGCGGGATGCGAGCGGGCTGCTGACGCTCGAGCAGTTCGCGCCGCTGTTCGCCGGGCTGGCGATCCGGACGGAAGTGACCGAGCGCGCGGTCGATTCCCTCTATGCCCGCGCGATGGGATCGCGCTTCGGCAGGCTGCCCGAGGCAGTGCGCGACATGCACGACGTGATCGGCGATGCCGGGGCCGCGGGAGAGGGCGAGGTGCGGCGGGGCAGGGGGCTGGCCTGGCTGGTGGGGCGCGTGATGGGCTTCCCGCCCGAGGGCAGCTGGCCGCTCCGCGTCGCCTTCTCGGCGAGGGACGGCAAGGAGCGCTGGACCCGTGACTTTGGCGGCCATGCTTTTTCCAGCGAACTCAGCCAGACGGGGCAGGGCGTTGCCGAGCGGTTCGGGCCGCTGCGCTTCGCCTTCGACCTGCCGTCGGACGGGGAGGGGCTCAAGATGGTGCTGCGCCGCTGGACGGCGTTCGGCGTGCCGATGCCGCGCTGGCTGGGGCCGCGGATCGAGGCGCGCGAATGGGAAGAGGGCGGGCGCTTCCGCTTCGAGGTGGGCGTGGCGATGCCGCTGATCGGGCCGGTGGTGCGCTATACCGGATGGCTGGAGCGGGGCGGCTAGTCGGTCCAGAGATTGGCCGGCTTCATGCCCTCCGCCAGCTTTGCCTTCACCTTGGCGATCGTTTCCCCGCGCGTGACGGCACCGTCATGATCGGTGTCCAGGCCTTTGTTCTGGAGATAAAGCTTGGGCCTGGCGCCGCCCGCCGCAAACAATACCCAGTCGTCGGACTTGCCGATGCCGGCGGGCCAGAGGATCGACAGGTAGATATCCCCGAGATTGTTCAGCCGACCCTTCTGCGGCGAAAGATATTTCCAGACATAGTTGAGTTGATCCTCCGCGCTCATCGCGGCCAGCTGCTCGCTGGTCGTGCCCAGCATGAGCGCGGTCTGCGGCATGAACTGGATCAGGCCGACGGCACCCGACCCCGCCGCATTGCGGATGTCCGCACGGAATGTCCCACCGCTTTCGAAGGCCATGCAGGCCATGAGATCGCTCGCGTCCAGTTCCAGATCTTCGGCGATCCAGAAGACACGGTCGCGGAACGTCTGGCTGACCTTCTTCCCCCAGGCAAGGCTCGTCACGGCAATTTCTCCCCCGGACTTGTCCTGGGAAGGATACGCCATTCATGAACACTTGCAACATCTGGAATATATAGAGCGAGGACTGCTATCGCAGCCACTTCGCCATCTGCGGATAGGCGGGCAGGCCGAGCTTCTCGGCCTGGTGCGGCTCGGCGGCCATGCCGAAATACTGGAGCATGGGCGGGCCGGGGCCCTTGCCGCTGTCGAACGCGATCGCCAGCGCTTCGCCGCCGCCGAGATAGCCATCGGCATGGAACAGCGCGCGCGTGTCGATGCCGATCGCCCGGGCGGCGGCATAGGACCAGGCGATCGCCGCCATTTCCTCGCCGGGATCGTCGCGGACCTCGCACAATGTCGGGCGGTCGGCGGGATCGGTGCAGGCGATATGGCCCGCCTCATGCAGCAGATCGCCGGGATGGAAGCTGCGCTCGGGATCGAGCAGCAGCCCGCCGTCGCGCACCTCGATGCCAGGCAGGAAGCTGTCGCCGGCGATCGTCCCGCGGGTCACCGGAATGCCGATCTCGTCCAGGAATGCGAGGATGCGGATCGTGTCGGGATGCTCGAGCGCCATGGCGAAAGGCTAGCGACCCGAGCCCCAAACGAAAAGAGGCGGCCCGTTGCCGGACCGCCCCAATTCGTTGGCAGTTGCCGAAGGCGCTTAGCGCTTCGAGAACTGGAAGCTACGACGGGCCTTCGCCTTGCCGTACTTCTTACGCTCGACCGTACGGCTGTCGCGGGTCAGGAAACCAGCGCGCTTCACCGGGGTGCGGAGGATCGGCTCGTACTTGGTGAGCGCCTGGCTGATGCCATGCTTCACCGCGCCGGCCTGGCCCGAAAGGCCGCCGCCCTTGACGGTGGCGATCACGTCATACTGACCTTCGCGCTCGGTGATGCCGAACACCTGGTTGATGACGAGACGCAGCGTCGGACGCGCGAAATAGACTTCCTGGTCACGACCGTTGATCGTGATCTTGCCGGTGCCCGGCTTCAGCCAGACACGTGCAACGGCGTCCTTACGACGGCCGGTCGCATAGGCGCGGCCGAACTTGTCGAGCTCCTGCGCGCGCAGCGGGGCGGTGCTGACCGGCTCGTCGAGCTGGCCGGCGAGATACGCGTCGGCGCGGTTGTCCGAGTCGGTCTGGGCCTGGGCGGCCACGGCCTGCTCACCGGCGGCGATGGCGCCGAGATCGGAAAGGGACTGGCGGTTGTCGGACATTATGCGCCCACCTTGTTCTTGCGGCTCATGCCGGCGATGTCGAGGACCTCGGGGTTCTGCGCTTCGTGCGGATGCGCAGCGCCGGCGTAGATGCGCAGGTTGCGCATCTGCTGGCGACCCAGCGGGCCGCGCGGGATCATGCGCTCAACGGCCTTCTCCAGGACGCGCTCCGGGAAGCGGCCTTCGAGAACCTTGCCGGCGGTGATGCCCTTGATGCCGCCCGCATAGCCGGTGTGCTTGTAGTACACCTTCTGGCCCAGCTTCTTGCCGGTGAACTTGATCTTGTCCGCGTTGATGACGATGACATTGTCACCGCAATCGACGTGCGGGGTGAAGCTGGTCTTGTGCTTGCCGCGCAGGACGTTGGCGATCACCACTGCTGCACGACCGACGATCAGCCCTTCGGCGTCGACGATGTGCCACTTCTTCTCCACCTCGGCCGGCTTCGCCGACTTGGTGGTCTTCATCAGCGCCTTCATGGGCTGGGACCTTTCGAGTATGAAACGCGAGCGCGCCACCCTTTCGGGCAGCGCGGTTGATGGCCCTCTGACGATTCGCTCGGGAAAAGTCAAGAAAAGTGGGGCTTTGCTGACGGGTATCTGGATACCAAGGGTCAGTTCGGGGCGAATTCCACGACGAGCGTGGTGATGCTGAGCCGCTCCAGCCCGCCTGCGCGGACCTGCACCTTCTTGCCGTTGGTGACGATAAGGCCGGTGCGGGGATCGATTTCGGTGACCCGCTCCAGCGTCACCCCTTCGGCGCTGGCGGTGGTTCTGCTGAGGAGCATGCCGTCGGGCTGGACGGTGACGCTGCGCATCCCCTCGAGCGGCCGGGTGCTGCCATAAGCGGAGCTGCCGGGCAGCCGGACCGGGGTGGTGCCCTGCACCGGAGGCTCGTCTGGGATCACCGCCAGCACCAGCGAGGCGAGCATCGCGCGCCGGCGATCGGCGGGCAACGCGCGCAGCGGCGCGGCGACGCGTTCGGCGAATTTGGAGCGTTCGGCGGGGGCGAGCGGGCGACGGGCAGCCGCGACCTCGGCGACGCGGTGGCAGAAGCGCTCCCATAAAGCGGGCAGGTCGTCGATCGCGGTGACCTTGCCCGCCTTGTCGAGGTGGAAGACCAGCGGGGTGCCGGCAAGCGCGGCATAGCCGGCTTCGAACAGGGCGCCGCTGCTGTCGCTGGTCTCGCCTTCCGCTTCGGACAGCACAACATCCGCGCGATAGCCGTCGCCTTCGCGCCCGAAACGGATGCGGCGCTCCATGCGGTAGAAGCGGAGGTCGTCATGGCGCTCGGTCACGACGAGCAGCGCCCGGTCGAGCGGCGGGGAGAAGCTGGCCGCGCTTGCCTGGAGGACAATCGCGGCGAGCAGCATCAGCGCGTCTCGCCTTCCACCCAGGCGGCGACGTCGGTGCCGACCGTGGCGGTCCAGCTCTCGATCACCGGCAGGTCATAGGGATGGAGCGCGGCGATCCGCTCGCGCAGCCGCGTGGCGAGCATCGGGCGCGTCTTGAACAGCACCGGCACTTCCTCGGCGCGTTCGAGTTCGCCGTGCCAGAGATAGAGCGAGGTGCAGGGGGCAAGGATATTGGCGCAGGCGGCGAGCTTCTCGGCCAGCACTGTCTCGGCCACGCGCTCGGCATCGGCGCGAGTGGCGAAGGTCACGTAGAAGAGGGCGAGCTCGCTCAAGCGCCGGCCCGGCTGCCCGCGACATGCGCGCCCCAGACGGTGGCGATGACGACCAGCGCGCCGGTCAGCTGGTGGAGCGCGGCGAGCCAGATCGGCATGCCGGTCATCACCGTGGCGATGCCGAGCAGGATCTGGGTGCCGAAGGCGCTGTGGATCGCGATCGATGCGCGGCGATCGGCGGCGCGGACCTTGCGCGCGAGCACCACCAGCGCGGCGACCGTAACCCAGGCCCACCAGCGATGGATGAAATGGACCACCGCCGGATCGGAGAAGAGGATATGGCCAAGGCTCTGCCCCGCCTGGCTGACGCCGGGGAAGAACTGGCCGTTCATCAGCGGCCACTGGTCGGTGACCAGCCCGGCGCGGAGCCCCGCGACCAGCGCACCGTAGAAGAGCTGGACGGCGAGCACCGCCAGCACCGCGACGGCCAGGCCGGTTAGGCGGGCGGGGCGGGCCATCGGATTGCGCCGCAGCGCGAGCAGGTCGAGCGCGGTCCAGACGATGCCGCCCAGCGTGAACAGCGCGGTCATCAGGTGCGCGGAAAGCCAGAAATGGTCGACCGCGGTGCTGGTCTTGTTGAGCCCCGACTTGACCATCCACCAGCCCAGCGCGCCCTGCAGCCCGCCCAGCGCGAGCAGCGCGATCAGCCGCCAGCCATAGCCTTTTGGGATGGCGCGGCGGATCGCGAACCAGAGCAGGGGCAGCGCGAAGGCCATGCCGATCACCCGGCCGAGCAGACGGTGGAGATATTCCCAGAAGAAGATGTTCTTGAACTCGGCCAGGGTCATGCTGCGGTTCAGCTGCTCATATTGGCCGATCTGCTGGTAGCGGGCGAACTCGGCCTGCCAGGCGGCTTCGGTGAGCGGCGGGATGGTGCCGGTGAACGGCTTCCACTCGGTGATCGAAAGGCCAGACTCGGTGAGGCGGGTGATGCCGCCGATCACCACCATCAGCACGATCAGCGCCGCGACGGCGAACAGCCAGGTGGCGAGCGCACGGGGGCGGATGGAGGCGGGCAGCGAAGTCATCTTGAGCACGGGCGTGGTGTAATTCCGAACCGGGGGGAAGGCCAGTCCTGCGCGGGAGCTGCGCGCACGGCTTTGACCGGCGGCAAGCGTGCGGCCCATGCGCTGAGGCCATGACTTTATGCAGCCTTGGTGATTCGCGTCGGCAGCTGTTGTGCGCATAGTCCGGCAAAAGCATCGGGGAGCGGCATGCAGCAGCGTTTTACACGGCGACAGGCACTGGGCGGAGCAGTGGCGGCGGGCGGGCTTTCCGCCTGGCCGATGGTGGCGACGCTGGCGGCGCAGCCCGACACGCTGTTCCGCGAAGTGCTGCTGGTCGACGGCACCGGCGCGGCGCCCCGGCTCGCCAATGTGCTGGTCAGCGGAGATCGCATCGCGCGGATCGATCCACCCTCGGCCAAGGGCGAGGCGGCACGGGTGATTGCGGGCGAGGGGCGGGTGCTCGCGCCGGGCTTCATCGACATGCACAGCCATGGCGACCCGCTGAAGGACAGCTATGAGGCCTTTCTCGCGATGGGCGTCACCACGATCACGCTGGGGCAGGACGGCAGCGGGCCGCGGCTGGGCAAGGACCTCGATCCGCGCAGCTGGATGGCCGCGGTGGACCGGGCGCCGATCGACCTCAATGTCGTGCTGCTCGCGAGCCATGGCACGCTGCGCCGCGCGGCCGGGGTGGCGGATACGGTGCGGGTGCCCGATGCCGCCGGGCTGGCGCGGATGGCGGCGCAGCTCGACCGTGAGATGAAGCTGGGCGCGTTCGGCCTGTCCTATGGCCTCGAATATGTGCCGGGCATCTATTCGGAGACGGCCGAGCTGACCAATCTCGGCAAGGTGGTGAGCCGCTATGGCGGCGTGGTGATGAGCCATATGCGCTCGGAAAATGACGAGGATATCGAGAAGTCGATCGACGAGCTGATCGCCTCGTCGCTGCCGGCACGGCCGCATATCTCGCACCTGAAAGTGGTGTTCGGGAAGGGCGAGGCGCGGGCGCGCGAGCTGCTGGCCTTCCTCGCCGAGAAGCGTCGTCAGGGGATCGAGCTCACCGCCGATCAATATCCCTATGAGGCCGGCTTTACCGGCATCGCCATCCTCTTCCCCAAATGGGCGCTGCCGCCGACCGACTATGCCAGGGTGGTGGCCGAACGGCGGCAGGAACTGCGCGACTATCTGGTCCAGCGGATGACGCGGCGCGGCGGGCCCGAGGCGCTGCTGATCGGCACCGCGCCCTATGCCGGCAAGACGCTGGCGCAGGCGGCGCGGGAGGCCGGGCTCCATTATGCCGACTTCCTCATCAAGATCGGCCCGCAAAGCGGCTCCGGCGCACACTTCACGCAGGACAAGGCGCTGCAGGATGTGCTGCTGCTCGATCCGTACGTTGCCTTCTCCACCGATGGTGGCCCCGGCATGCGCCACCCGCGCGCGACCGGCACCTATGCCAAGCTGGTAGAGGAATATGTGGTGCAGGGCAGGAAGCTCGGCATCGAGGAGATGGTGCGCAAGGGCAGCGGCCTGCCGGCGCATATCCTGCGGCTCGGCGATCGCGGGGTGATCCGGCCGGGGATGCAGGCGGACCTGATCCTGTTCGATCCGGCGAAGGTCAAGGCGCGATCGAGCTATGTCGATCCGTTCGCCAAGGCGGAGGGCTTCGACCTGGTGATGGTGGGCGGGCAGGCGGCCTATGAAGGCGGCGCGCGGGTGGCGAAGCGGGGGAAGTTGCTGCGGGCGCGGTGACGGCTTTCCTCGCTGCATTCCCAAGCTTTACCCCGGCGGAGGCGGGGGGGCCGGGGGGTATCTGA
>JAEXLC010000205.1 GCA_023445495.1 Pseudomonadota bacterium
CCCCAGGGGCCGGCGGCTGACCCTTTTTCCGAACTCAATTCACGAGGAGTGGCCCCGATGCGCCTCTCACGGTTCTTCATCACGCGCCCGATCTTCGCGGCTGTGATCGCGGTGATCATCACGATCATCGGCGCGATCGCCTATCTGGCGCTGCCGATTTCCCAATATCCCGACATCGTCCCGCCGACGGTGACGGTCACCGCTTCCTATCCGGGCGCCTCGGCAGAGACGGTCGCGGAAACCGTGGCCGCACCGATCGAGCAGGAGATCAACGGCGTCGACGACATGCTCTACCAGTCGTCGCAGTCGACCGGTGACGGCAACGTCACCATCACCGTCACCTTCAAGTCCGGGACCAACCTGGATGCGGCACAGGTGCTGGTGCAGAACCGCGTTGCGGTCGCCATTCCGCGCCTGCCCGAAGAGGTGCAGCGCCTGGGCGTCGTGACGCGCAAGACCACGCCGGACTTCCTGCTGGTCGTGAACCTGATCTCGCCCGACAACTCGGTCGATCGGGAGTACATCTCGAACTACGCGCTGACCCAGGTGAAGGACCGCCTTGCGCGTGTCGAAGGCGTGGGTGACGTGCGCATGTTCGGTGCGCGCGACTATGCGATGCGCGTGTGGATCGATCCGGGCCGCGCGGCCGCGCTCAACCTGACCGCAGGCGACATCGTCCAGGCGCTGCGCGCGCAGAACGTCCAGGTTGCCGCCGGCACGCTCGGCCAGCCGGGCAGCACGCCGACCGGCAATGCCTTCCAGCTCAACATCGAGACGCAGGGCCGCCTGAAGGACCCCGCGCAGTTCGGCCAGGTCGTCATCCGCACCGATGCAGATGGGCACCAGGTGCGCGTGAGCGACGTGGCGCGCGTCGAGCTGGGTGCGGCGGACTATTCGTCCAACACCTATCTCTCGAACAAGCCGACCGTGATCCTCGCCGTCTTCCAGCGCCCGGGCTCGAACGCCCTTGCCGCTGCCAATGCGGTGCAGGACCAGTTGAAGCTGATGTCCAAGAACTTCCCGAAGGGCCTGGAATATCGCGTCATCTACAACCCGACCGAGTTCATCGCTCAGTCGATCGACGCGGTCTATCACACGCTGGGCGAGGCAATCCTGCTCGTCGTGCTGGTGGTGATCGTCTTCCTCCAGAAGTGGCGCGCGGCGATCATCCCGGTGCTCGCCATCCCGGTCTCGCTGATCGGTACGATGGCGGTGCTGCTGCCGCTCGGCTACTCGCTCAACAACCTCTCGCTGTTCGGCCTGGTGCTGGCGATCGGCATCGTCGTCGACGACGCCATCGTCGTGGTCGAGAATGTCGAGCGCAACCTGGCGCGGGGCATGACCCCGCTCCAGGCGGCCAAGACCTCGATGGACGAAGTGTCCGGTGCACTCGTCGCGATCGTGCTGGTGCTGCTCGCGGTGTTCCTGCCGACGCTGTTCCTCAACGGTCTGTCGGGTGCCTTCTACAAGCAGTTCGCGGTGACGATCTCGGCCGCTACCGCGATCTCGCTGCTCGTCTCGCTCACTTTGTCGCCGGCAATGGCGGCGGTGCTGCTCAAGCATCACGAGGGCGAGGCCAAGGGCCCGATCGGGCGCCTGTTCAAGCGCGGTGCCGATGCGTTCAACACCGGCTTCGAGCGGATGAGCGTGGGCTATGCCAAGCTCACCCAGGTGCTGGTCACCCGCCCGAAGCGGATGATGCTCACCTATGTCGGCCTGATCGCTGCCACCGTGGGCATGTTCTGGGTCACGCCGGTCGGCTTCATCCCGCAGCAGGACCAGGGTTACTTCCTCACCGTCATCCAGCTGCCGCCGGGCTCGTCGCTCGAGCGTACGGACGAGGTGATGCGCAAGGTCGTCGCCCGCATCCTGCCGATCCCGGGCGTGAAGGGCTCGGTGATGCTCGCCGGCTTCGACGGTCCGTCGCAGACGCTCGCTCCGAACTCGGCTGCCGCGTACGTCCCGCTGCTTTCCTTCGAGGAGCGCAAGAAGCTGGGCGTCAGCATCGAGGACATCATGGGTGAGGCGCGCAAGCGCACCGCCGACATCAACGAAGCGATGCTGCTCGTCGTCCCGCCGCCCGTCATCCAGGGCATCGGCTCGGCCGGTGGCTACCGGATGATGATCGAGGACCGCGCCGAGCATGGCTATGACGAGCTGGGCAAGACCGCGTTCGGCCTGATCGGCAAGGCCAACCAGACTCCGGGCCTGCAGCAAATCTACACCTTCTACAACACTGCCACCCCGCGCGTGTTCGCAGACATCGACCGTCGCAAGGCGGACATGCTCGGCGTGCCGCCGGAGCGGGTGTTCGAGGCGCTGAACGTCTATCTCGGCTCGGCCTTCGTGAACGACTTCAACATGCTCGGCCGCACCTACCGGGTGACCGCGCAGGCTGACGCGCCGTTCCGTTCGACCGAGGCGGACATCGCCAACCTCAAGACCCGCTCGAACTCTGGTGCAATGGTGCCGATCGGTTCGGTGTCGACCTTCGAGAACAAGACCGGTCCGTACCGCGTGACGCGCTACAACCTGTTCCCGGCGGTCGAGGTGGATGGCGATACGGCGCCGGGCTACAGCTCGGGTGCATCGCTCGACACGATGGAGAAGCTCGCGAGCGAGCTGCCTCCGGGCTATGACGCCGAATGGACCGGCATTGCCTTCCAGCAGAAGATGGCTGGCAGCACCGCGGGTCTCGTCTTCGCCCTGGCCGTGGTGTTCGTCTTCCTGGTGCTGGCGGCGCAATATGAGAGCCTGACCATGCCGCTGGCGATCATCCTGATCGTGCCGATGTGTCTGCTCGCGGCGATGGCCGGCGTGAACCTGCGGGGCATGGACAACAACGTCCTCACCCAGATCGGCCTGGTCGTGCTGATCGCGCTGGCGGCGAAGAACGCGATCCTCGTGGTCGAGTTCGCCAAGCAGGCCGAGGAGCAGGATGGCCTGTCGCCGGTGGAAGCAGCGGTACGTGCCGCCCGTGACCGCCTGCGTCCGATCCTGATGACCTCGTTCGCCTTCATCCTCGGCGCCGTGCCGCTGCTGATCGCGAGCGGTGCGGGTGCGGAGCTCCGCCAGGCGCTCGGTACCGCGGTGTTCTTCGGGATGATGGGCGTGACTGCCTTTGGCCTGCTGTTCACGCCGACCTTCTACGTCGTGTGCCGCGCACTCGGGGACCGCATCGCTGCGATGCGCGGCAACCGCAAGGCGCAGGACGAAGGTGGCCATGCACCCGAGCTGGTGCCGGCTGAATAACCAATGACGTCGCCCTCACCCTTCCGGCGCCTTCGGCGCCTCCCTCCCTCTCCCGATGGGAGAGGGAAGGGGCCCGCCTGTGTCTTATACACAACTGACGCTGCCGACGACTAGTCGAG
>JAEXLC010000224.1 GCA_023445495.1 Pseudomonadota bacterium
GGGCGGGCGGTGCCGGCGGAGTCGGGGCCGGAGCCGTCTGCGGGGCGGTCTGCGGCATGTCCTGCGCGATGGCGGTGCCACCAAGCGCCAGGGCTGCCGAGGCCAAAAGCATGAACTTCATTGTGAGCATTCCTCTCTGTCACCCCACCCGCTTCCCTGCCGAAACGCATGTGCCGGGCGCGACGTTGCGTACCCGGCACATTCCATCCCGCAAAAAGGGGATTTGGCCGCGCTCAGCCGCCGCGCTGGCGGCAGCCGTCGAACTGGCCGCGCTTGCAGATCGGGTAGCTTTCCTTCGGTGCCGGCGGCGGGAAGGCCTGGCTCGGCGTCTGGGTGCTCGGCACGAACACCACCTGGGTACCCGGCGGCGGGGTGGTGCCGGTGCTGAACAGCGGCGCGGCCGGGGCATAGCCGCCCAGCTTGCTCGCGTCGTTGTTGCTCGGGGATTCGGCCTTCTGCGCCGAGGTCTGTGCCTGCGCGGCGCCGGCGACCAGCGTCAGCGCGGCGGCCATGACAAGGAGCTTCATGGGGTGCGTCTCCTGAAACCGGGCGAGATCGTTACGCCCGGTTCCAGCAACGCGAGGGAGTGGGGATGGTTTCGTGAAAAGGGGTTCATCTACACTCCCCTCCCTGCAAGGGAGGGGTAGGGGGTGGGTTGCGAGCGTAGCTCGCCCGGCGAGACGGTACCGGAAAAAAGAAAAGGCCGGGCATCGAGCCCGACCTTTTCTAACCCACCCCTGGCCCCTCCCTTGCAGGGAGGGGAATTCGTGGAACTCAATTCCCCGCGTCGAGCGCATATCCCGCCGAGCGGACCGTGCGGATGATGTCCGGCCGGTTGCCATGGTTGATCGCTTTCCGAAGCCGCCGGATGTGCACGTCCACCGTGCGGCTCTCGATGTCGCTGTCATGCCCCCACACCGCGTCGAGCAGCCGCTCGCGCGAGAACACCCAGCCCGGATGCTCGAGGAAGTGCTTGAGCAGGCGGAACTCGGTCGGCCCGAGCTGCACCACTTCGCCGCCGCGGCGGACCTTGTGGCCCACCGTGTCCATCTCGATGTCCGAATAGGTCAGCGCCTCGCCGGCCAGCGCCGGGCGCACGCGGCGCAGCACCGCGCCGACCCGGGCGACCAGCTCGCGCGGGGAGAAGGGCTTGGTGACGTAATCGTCCGCGCCGGTCTCGAGCCCGCGCACGCGATCCTCTTCCTCGCCGCGCGCGGTCAGCATGATGATCGGCACGTTCGCCGTCTCGGGCATGCGGCGCAGGCGCCGGCACACTTCGATGCCGCTCAGCCCCTCGACCATCCAGTCGAGCAGCACGATGTCGGGCGTCGCTTCCTTGGCGAGGAGCAGGGCTTCCTCGCCATCGGGCGTGTGCTTGACCTCATAGTCTTCGCGCTTGAAATGATAGGCGACCAGCTCCGCAATCGCGGCGTCGTCTTCGACGAGAAGCATCTTCACTCGGGCCATAAATTCCCCAATTCCCGCTCAGTTCGCCCCGGTTTCGCGCTCGGCCATATATTCGCCCGTTGCCGCGAAATAGACCATCTCCGCCACATTGGTGGCGTGGTCCCCGATCCTCTCCAGATTCTTGGCGACGAACAGCAGGTGCGCGACCTGGCTGATCGTCTTCGAATTCTCGACCATGAACGTCACCAGCGTCCGGAAGATCGAGTCGTAGAAATCGTCGAGCGCATTGTCGCGGGCGCAGATCCGCACCGCGGCCTCGGGGTCGCGCGCCGAAAAGGCGTCGAGCGCGTCATGCACCATGTCCGCCGCCAGCTGGCCCATCGAGGGCAGGATCGAGACGACCTCGATCCGCTCGGCGCCATCGGCATGGATCAGCGGCACGCGCTTGGCGATGTTCTTGGCATAGTCGCCGATCCGCTCGACCACCGCGGCGATCTTGAGCGCGGCGATCACTTCGCGCAGATCGTCGGCCATCGGCGCGCGCAGCGCGATCACGCGGACGACGAGCTTTTCCAGCTCGGCCTCGATCGCGTCGATCTGCTTGTCCTTCTTGCGGACTTCCTTCGCCAGTTCGACGTCGCCGCGCGACAGCGCGAGCATCGCGTCCTCGATCGCCTGCTCGGCCAGCCCGCCCATCTGCGAGATCAGCGCGCGCAGCTGCCCGATGTCCTGGTCGAAGGCCTTGACGGTATGTTCCTGTCCGGTCGACATGCTGGATACTCCTAGCCGTACCGGCCGGTGATGTAATCCTTCGTCCGCTCCTGCTTCGGCGCGGTGAAGATATTGTCGGTGTCACCATATTCGACCAGCTGGCCGAGATGGAAGAAGGCAGTCTTCTGGCTGACGCGCGCCGCCTGCTGCATGTTGTGGGTCACGATCACGATCGCGTAGCGACCCTTGAGCTCGTGGATCAGCTCCTCGATCTTCGCGGTCGCGATCGGATCGAGCGCCGAGCAGGGCTCGTCCATCAGGATCACCTCGGGATCGACCGCGATCGCGCGGGCGATGCACAGGCGCTGCTGCTGGCCGCCCGAAAGCGCGGTGCCGCTGTCGGACAGGCGGTCCTTCACTTCCTCCCACAGGCCGGCGCGCTTGAGCGACTGCTCGACGATCCCGTCCAGCGCGCCCTTCGACGCCGCCAGACCGTGGATGCGCGGGCCGTACGCGACATTCTCGTAGATCGACTTGGGGAAGGGGTTGGGCTTCTGGAACACCATGCCGACCCGGGCGCGCAGCTGCACCACGTCCATGTCCGACGAATAGATGTCCTCGCCGTCCAGCGTGATCTCGCCGGTCACCCGCGCGCTGGCGATGGTGTCGTTCATCCGGTTGAGCGTGCGCAGGAAGGTCGACTTGCCGCAGCCCGACGGGCCGATGAACGCGGTGACGTGATCCATGTCGACATCGATCGAGACGTCGCGGATCGCCTGCTTGTCGCCATAGGACACGCTGACGCCGCGCGCGGACATCTTGTGCGGGGCAGGGTGTGCGTCGGTCATCACCAGCGGGTCTCGAATTTGTTGCGAAGATAGATGGCGAGCCCGTTCATGGCGAGCAGAAACACCAGCAGGACAAGGATGGCGGCGCTGGTCTTCTCGACGAAGCCGCGGCTGACTTCGTCGGACCACAGGAAGATCTGGACCGGCAGCACGGTGGCGGGATCGGTGAAGCCGCCCGGCGGGGTGACGATGAAGGCGCGCATGCCGATCAGCAGCAGCGGCGCGGTCTCGCCCAGCGCACGCGCCATGCCGATGATCGTGCCGGTCAGGATGCCAGGCATGGCGAGGGGGAGGACATGGTGGAACACCACCTGGATCCGGCTCGCCCCGATGCCGAGCGCGGCGTCGCGGATCGAGGGCGGCACGCCCTTGATCGCGTTGCGGCTGGCGATGACGATGACGGGCATAATCATCAGCGCAAGCGTCACGCCGCCCACCAGCGCGGCGGAGCGCGGCAGCAGTGGCCCCACCCGCATCCCGAACAGGCTCCAGCTTCCCAGGAACACCGCCAGCCCGAGCAGGCCGAAGATGATCGAGGGCACCGCCGCCAGATTGTTGATCGAAACCTCGATCAGGTCGGTCCAGCGGTTCTTCGGGGCATATTCCTCGAGATAGATCGCCGAGAGCACGCCGATCGGGAAGGCGATCAGGAAGGTCACCGCCATGGTCAGCAGCGATCCCTTGAACGCGCCCCAGATGCCCACCGCCACCGGATCGGTCGAATCCGATTCGCTGAAGAAGCCGGTATTGAACCCGGTATGCAGCTTGCCCGCGGCATCTAGCTTCCGTGCCAGCGGCGCCGCGGCGGCATCGTTGCCGCGCAGCCCCTGCTCGACCTGGGTCGAGGCGGGCACCCACAGCGTCTTCTTCTGGTGGAGCAGCGACGGATCGGCCTTCAATGCCTCACGCACCTTGAGCCAGGCGGCGTCGGACAGCACCGGCACGCTCTGCGGCCCATAGGCGGCGAGCGCGGCGTTGGACACCTTGTCCTCCAGCTCCGCCCCGGCCAGCGCCAGGTTCGCGCCCGGCGTCGAGAGCTGGGCCGGGTCGATCTTCATCGCCATCGCCGGGAAGTCGAGCGGCAGCGCGATCTCGGTGCGGGTGAAGCCACGCCAGCCATTGGTCACCATGGTGAACAGCAGGAAGGCGAGGAAGGCGGCCGACAGGATCACCGCCATCATCCCGAACAGCTTGAAGCGCCGCTCGCGCGCATAGCGCCGGCGGATGCGCTTCTGCATCGCCGCGGTCTTCCAGTCGGTCGGCGCGCGCGCGGGCGCGGCCTCGGGAGCGGGCTTATTCATAGGCCTCCCGGTATTTCTTCACGACGCGCAGCGCGACGATGTTGAGCAGCAGCGTGATCACAAAGAGCGTCAGCCCCAGCGCGAACGCCGCCAGCGTCTTCGGGCTGTCGAATTCGGCCTCGCCGGTCAGCAGGTCGACGATCTGCTTGGTCACGGTGGTCGCGCTCTCGAAGGGGTTAAGCGTGATGTTCGCCGCACCGCTGGCGGCCATCACCACGATCATCGTCTCGCCGATCGCGCGGCTGACGGCGAGCAGCACGCCCGCCACAACGCCAGGCAGCGCGGCGGGCAGCAGCACCCGCGAGATCGTCTCGCTGTGCGTCGCGCCCATCGCCAGGCTGCCGTCGCGCATCGCGGTCGGCACCGCGGCGATCGAGTCATCGGCCATCGAGGAGACGAACGGGATAATCATCACGCCCATCACCAAGCCGGCCGCCAGCGCGCTCTCGGACGAGGCGAAGGGCATGCCGAGATGCACCGCCAGGTCGCGCACCGCCGGCGCCACGGTCAGCGCGGCGAAATAGCCGTAAACCACGGTCGGCACGCCCGCGAGCATCTCCAGCGTCGGCTTCATCCAGGCGCGGACGCGCGGAGCGGCGTATTGGGTGAGGTAGATCGCGCTCATCAGGCCGAACGGGATCGCGACCAGCATCGCGATCACCGCGCCGATGAAGAAGGTGCCCCAGAACAAAGGCACCGCGCCCAGCGACTTGCCCGGGTTCGACGCCTCGATCACCTGCGGGCTCCAATGCGTGCCGAACAGGAAGTCGGTGATCGGCACCTGCTCGAAGAAGCGCAGCGATTCCCACAGCAGCGACAGGAAGATGCCCAAAGTCGTCAGGATCGCGATCAGCGAGGCGACCAGCAACAACAGCATCACGATCCGCTCGACCTGGCTGCGCGCCTTCAGCTGCGCGCGGATCCGCGACCAGGCGAACAGCCCGCCGGCAAAGGCGAGCAGGATCGCCATCGCGCTGCCCATCCAGTTGTAGCGATTCTCCGCCGCCCGGGTCGCCGGGGCCAGCTCGGCGGCAAGCGGGTCGAACGCCTTGGCGTCCGGATCCTCGGCCACGCGCTTGGCCTCGGCGAGCAGCGCGTCGCGCTCGAACTCGAACTGGGGCAGCTGCTTCGCCGCCGGATGCTCGAGCACCGCGTCGCGCACCAGACTGGGCGACAGCGAGGCCCAGACCGCGACGAACAGCAAGGCCGGCAGCACCGCCCAGGTCGCGACATACCAGCCATGCTGCGAGGGCAGCGAGTGGAGCCGCTTGGCGCCGCCGCGATCGATCCGCTGCGCGCGGGCGCGGCCGGTCAGCCAGCCGATCAGGCCAAGCCCGGCGATCAGGAAGAGGAGGGCGAGCGGGTTCATCAGTGCAGCCCCGCCGGATCGAGCGGCGTGCGCTGCTCGAGGATCGCCAGGGAATGCGCGCGCACCGCGTCCGGCGCCGGGATCAGCCCGCGCCGCGAAAGCTTGCCGCCCGGATTCCACATCGTGCTGTAGAGCTTCAGGAAGTCGGTCAGCCCGGGCACCGCGCGCAGGTGGCGCTTCTTCACATAGAGGAACAGCGGCCGCGCGCCCGGATAGCTGCCATCGGCGATCGTCGCATAGCTCGGCGCCACGCCGTCGATCGGCACGCCGTGCAGCCGGTCGGCATTCTCCTCGAGATAGGAATAGCCGAACACGCCGATCGCATTGGGATTCTGCGCCAGCCCTTGGACGATCAGATTATCGTTCTCGCCCTTGTCGATATAGGGCCCGTCGTCGCGGATGCGCTTGCAGCGATTGTCGTACGGGCTGGTGTCCTTCGCTGCCTTCATCGCGTGCGTGGCGGGATCGGCCTCGGCGCAGCCCGGCTCCATCACCAGCTCGACCAGCGCGTCGCGCGTGCCGCTGGTCGAGGGCGGGCCCATCACCTGGATCGGAATGGCGGGCAGCGTCGGGTTCACGTCCCGCCAGGTCCGCGCCGGATTGCGCTCCTTGCCGAAGGGGTGGGCGGCGAGCGCCAGGTACACGTCCTTCTTGCTGAGCGTCAGCTTCGGGCCGTTGTTCGCCTCGGCGAGCGCGACGCCGTCGATGCCGATCTGCACCTCGATGATCTCGCCCACGCCATTGCGCTGGCAATCGGCATATTCGGTCTTCTTGATCCGCCGCGAGGCGTTGGCGATGTCCGGGAACTGCCAGCCCACGCCTTCGCAGAAGCGCTTCAGCCCCGCGCCCGTGCCGATCGATTCAACCACCGGCGCGCGGTGGCCGCTGCCCTGGTTGACGAACGCCTCGGCCACCGCCGTGGTGAAGGGATATACCGTCGACGAGCCGACCACGCGGATCTCCCGCGCGCTGTTGCCGTTGCAGGCAGTCAGCGTCAGCGCGGTCGCCACGAGTGCAAGCCTGCCGAAAATATCACGTCTCCCGGGAACGGCGAGGAGGGGGCGAGAATCGCCCTGCGGTTCGCCCTGCCTCTGTTGCAGTACGGTTACGGCTTTATGACAGCGGCCAAGGGAAGCAGCACGCTCACCGTGGTTCCCTTGCCGACCGTGCTGGCGATGTCGAAGCGCCCGCGGTGCCGCTCGACGATATGCTTGACGATCGAAAGACCCAGGCCCGTGCCGCCGATCGTCCGGCTGCGCCCGGCATCGACGCGGTAGAAGCGCTCGGTGAGGCGCGGCAGATGCTCGGGCGGGATGCCGTCGCCCTGGTCGGTCACGCTCAGGCGCACCATCGAATCGCCCTCGGGCAGCAGGCTGACCAGGATCGGCGTGCCCTCGCGGCCATACTTCATCGCGTTTCCGATGACGTTGTGGAGCAGCTGGCTGAGCTGCGAGGCATCGCCGCGAACCGGGGCCACCTCGGCGATCTCGGTCACCACATCGCCCGCGCGCGGCACGCCGGACAGCTCGAGGCACACTTCGTCGATCAGCTCGCCCAGCGCGACGGGATCGTCGGGCGCGCGATATTTCTCGGCCTCGATCCGGCTCAGCGAGATCAGATCGTCGATCAGCCGCTGCATCCGGCGCGCCTCGCCGTGCATGATCTTGAGGAAGCGCTCGCGCAGCCCCGGATCCTCGCCCGCGCCATCCTCCAGCGTCTCGACATAGCCGAGCAGCGAGGCGAGTGGGGTGCGCAGCTCGTGGCTGGCATTGGCGACGAAGTCGACGCGGATCCGTTCGGTCGCATAGCTGCCGGTGCGATCGACCAGATGGACGATCCGGCGGCCATCGGCCAGCGTGGTCACCCGCATCTCCCAGCGCTGGTCGCGCGTGCCGAGGCCGACCAGGTGGATCGGCGCCGCGCTGCCGGGATCGCTCGGGTTCATCAGCCGCTCGGCGGCGGCGGGGTGGCGAATGGCCACCCGAACATCCTCGCCCAGGATATGCTGGCCGAGCAGGGTGCGGGCAGGGGGATTGGCCGCGACCACCCGGCGGTCGGCGATCAGCAGCACCGGCTCGGCGATCGCGTCGAGCACTTCGGCGATGCCGGGATCGTCCTGCTCGGAAGGCGCGGCATCGGGCGGCCCGTCCTGGTCGCCGCCGGCGGTCGCCACCAGCACCGCGGCCACGCCGCACACCAGCATGACGAGGCTGGTCTGGACATCGCCGTTGAGCAACAGCCCCGCCAGCGCGCCCGCAGCCGCGATGCCGAGCGCCACAAGCGCCTTGATACCGGAGGAATAGGGCATTGGCGGCCTTACTAGGGGCGGGGCGGGGATTCGTCACCCGCCATTATTGCGGACGCGCCCGCCATCCCGTCGTCCCCGCACCTCACCTTCGTCATCCCCGCCCTTTCACCGTCATCCCCGCCCCCTTTCACCGTCATCCCCGCGAAGGCGGGGAT
>JAEXLC010000229.1 GCA_023445495.1 Pseudomonadota bacterium
CGGCGGGCGGGCGGGGGGGGGGCCGCCCCCGCGCCGGGCACCGGCGCGATGCGCCGGCCCCTCCACCATTTGCTGCGCAAATGGTCCCCCTCCCCGAGCGAGCTCGGGGTGGATTTTTTAGAACTACTTCTCCGTCGCCGAGAACTGCTCCAGCGCCTTGCGCGCGGCGGAGGCGAGGCCCGTTCCCGGCGCCAGCTCGATCACCCGCGTCCAGGCCGTCCGCGCGTCCGCCTCGTTGCCGCTCGCCGCGGCGATATTGCCCGCCTCGAGCTGCACCGAGGGATCGTCGCCCGAGCGGCGCAGCGCTTCGGTGATGTCGCGCGCCGCGCGGGGCAGGTCGCCGGCGCGCCGTGCCAGCGTTGCCGAGAGCAGCCAGGCGAGCGGATCCTTGTCGGCATAGGTCAGTGCCTTGTCGATGTCGCTGCGCGCGGCTTCCATGTCGCCCGATGCAACCATCACCCGTGCCCGGTCGAGATGCGCCTCGCCCAGATCGAGCCCGGAAAGCGTGCCGGCCGCCAGCGCCGCGTCGATCGCCGCGCGTGCTTTCGCGAAGTCCTGCGCCGCGATCCAGGCATTGCCGGCCGAGGCCCAGAATTGCGATGCGCGCGGGTCCTTGCCCGTCTCCGCCTCGCGCGCGGCATCCTCGAACGCGCCGGCCGCCGCCGCCCATTTGCCGCCATTGGCATAGGCCACGCCCAGGCACTGGCGCGCCAGCACGCCGCCGCCTTCGGTGCGCCACTGCCCGGCATCGACCACGCCCTTGGCCGGGTCGGTCGTCGCCAAGTCCATGCACTGGGTGAAGCGCGGCGGCTCCTTGGGCGCCGCGGTCGCCTCCTGCACCGGAACGGTCTGGAGGGCGAGGATCAGGATGGGGAGCATAAAGCGAGCACTTCCTCGAGCGCGCGCACGATCAGGGCCAGGTCCTGCTCGCGCGAAAAACGATGTTCCGCGTCCTTGACCAGCAGAGTCTGCACCATGTCTGAACGGATCGCGGCCGCGAGGCGCGGCGCATGTTCCCAGGGCACTTCCTTGTCCTTCTGCCCGTGCAGCAGCCGCACCGGCCCGCCCCAGGCGATCGGCTGGACGAGCACCCGGTTCGCCTCGCCCGACGCCCAGAAGCCGCGCGTCGTCACGGTGGGCTGGTCGCCATAGTCGTTCGGCGTCTCGAGCCGGCCATGCTGGAGCAGAGTCATCTTCTGCTCCATGGTGAAGCCCCAGTCGGTGAAGTCGGGCGCCGCCGCGATGCCGACCAGCCCCGCCACGACCTCCGGCCGCGCCTTGGCGATCATCGCCATGATCCAGCCACCCATCGACGAGCCGACCAGCACCACCGGCCCCTGTACCACCTCGTCGATCATCCGCAGCGCGTCGTCGCGCCAGGTCGCCAGCGTCTCGGCCTCGAAACTGCCTTCGCTCGCGCCGCAGCCCGAATAGTCGAAGCGCAGGAAGGCCTGTCCCCTGGCCTTCGCCCATTCCTCGAGGTGCAGCGCCTTGGTGCCGTTCATGTCGGACGCATAGCCGCACAGGAACATCACCGTCGGCCCGGCGCCGGGCGTGTGGTGATAGGCGAGATTGGGGCGCGGCGGCGCGGCCGGGGCGGGAGTGGCTTCTTCGGTCATGCCAGCGGGATAGCCACTTCGTCACCCCGGCGAAAGCCGGGGTCTCGTGCCGCATGCCGTTCGCCCGCCGCCTGAGATCCCGGCTTTCGCCGGGATGACGGGCTACTTCAGATATTCCCCGAAAACGTATCGCACTGGCCGGGATCGCCGGTCTCCAGACCCTTCTTCAGCCAGCTCATCCGCTGCGCCGAGGTGCCATGGGTGAAGCTCTCCGGCACCACCGTGCCCTGCATCTGGCGCTGGAGCGTGTCGTCGCCGATCGCGTTCGCCGCGGTCATGCCTTCCTCGATGTCGCCCGGCTCGATCCGGTCCTTGTTGCGCGCCGCCCAGACGCCGGCGAAGCAGTCCGCCTGCAGCTCCAGCCGCACCGACAGCGCATTACCCTCGGCCTGGCTCGCCCGCGCCTGCAGCCGCGAGACCTTGTCCGAGGTGCCGAGCAGGTTCTGGATATGGTGGCCCATCTCGTGCGCGATCACATAGTCGCGGGCGAAATCGCCCTTCGCGCCGAAGCGCTGCTCCAGTTCCTGGAAGAAGCTGGTGTCGAGATACACGCCGTCATCGGCCGGGCAGTAGAAGGGCCCCACCGCCGAGCTTGCCGCGCCGCAGCCCGACTGGACATTGCCCTGGTAGAATTTGATCGTCGCCGGCCGATATTGCTGCCCCGACTCCTTGAAGATCGTCGCCCAGCTATCGTCGGCCAGCTTCATCACCCGGCATGATTCGAGCCGCAGATCGCCCTGGCACACCTGGCGCCCGCTCTGCCCCGCGGTCGGCGACTGGCCGGTCGAGCCCCCGCCGGTGCTGCCCAGCATCCCGCCCCCGCCGCCGCCCATCGCGAAATAGGCGATAGCGATCACGCCGATGATCGCGATGCTGCCGCAGCCCATGCCGCGCCCGAGCAGCAGCGGCAGCAGCCCCAGCAGTCCGAAACCGCCACCGCCGCCGCCACCGCCGCTCCCCAGGTCCTGGGCGTGGTCGGTTGGGTCGATATCGTCGAGCCGCATCGCGTTCCTCTTTATTTAGCCATCGCAACAATGCCCGAACCGGCGTTGCGTTGCACGTGCCAAGCCATACCAAAATGTGCACTTCCCTCGGCCCCGGCTTTCGGCCAAGGCAGGCGCATGGCAGACGCCGAGTCACGTCCCCGCCGCCAGGCCACGGGGCTTCCGCTACCGGACACGGTCGCACTGGTGCTGCAGGGCGGCGGTGCATTGGGCGCCTATCAGGCCGGGGTCATCGACGAGCTTCACACCGCCGGCATCGAAGTCGACTGGGTCGCCGGCATCTCGATCGGCGCGGTCAACGCGGCCCTTTTCGCCGGCAACCCGCCCGAGAAGCGCCTCGCCGCGATCCGCACCTTCTGGGAAGACGCCACCGCCGCGCTCCCCGATTTCTCGCTGCCGATGCACGATGCCGCGCGCGAGCTCAGCCATGAATGGGCCGCCGGCATGGTCATGCTCGGCGGCGTGCCCGGTTTCTTCCGCCCGCGCCTGCTGCCGCCGGCCTTCGCCGTCCCCGGCACGCCCGAGGCGCTGAGCTTCTACGACACCAGCCCGCTCAAGGAGACGCTCGACCGGCTCGTCGACTGGGACCTGCTCAACAAGGGGCCGGTCCGCCTCTCGGTCGGCGCGGTCGATATCCAGAACGGCAATTTCCGCTATTTCGACACGCATGACGAGGCGCTCGACGCCCGCCACATCATGGCATCGGGCGCGCTGCCGCCCGGCCTGCCCCCGATCGAGATCGACGGCTGCTGGTATTGGGATGGCGGCCTCGTCTCGAACACCCCGCTCACCCATGTCCTCGACCGGCAATATGCCGAAACGCTGATCTTCCAGGTCGATCTCTTCCCGTCGATGGACGAGCTGCCGCGCACGATGACCGACGTGATCGCGCGCGAGAAGGAGATCCGCTTCTCCAGCCGCACCCGCGCCGTATCGGACGAGCGCATGCGCCTGCGCCAGGAGCGCCAGATGGTCTGCCGCCTGCTCGACAAGCTGCCGCCCGAGCTGCAGGACGATCCCGACGTCCAGGCGGTCCGTACCCGCGTCTCCGAATATCCGGTCAGCCTCGTCCAGCTGATCTACCGCGCCAATGCCTGGGAAGGCGGCGCGCGCGACTTCGAATTCTCGGCGCGTTCGATGCACGAGCATTGGCAGGCCGGCCGCACCGATGTGGCCGAGACCATGGCCAACGCCCAGATCGTCGCCCGCAATATCCTCGACGGCCACACCGCCGCGTTCGATCTCACCCAGCGTTAGGAGTCCCCCATGTTCCTCAAGGGCAAGTCCGCCATCATCACCGGTTCGACCTCGGGCATCGGCCTGGCCTATGCCAAGGCACTCGCCGCCGAGGGCGCCAGCGTGGTGATTAACGGCTTCGGCGATGCCGCCGCGATCGAGACGGAGCGCGCCGCGCTCGAAGCGACCAGCGGCGCGAAGGCGCTCTACGACGCCGCCGACATGACCAAGCCCGATCAGATCGCGGCGATGATCCAGCGCTGCCACGACGAACTCGGCGGCCCGCACATCATCATCAACAATGCCGGCATCCAGCACGTCGCGCCGATCGAGGAATTCCCGGTCGAGAAGTACGACGCGATCATCGCGATCAACCAGTCCTCGGCCTGGCACATGATCCGCGCCGCGGTGCCGTTCATGAAGGCGCAGAAATGGGGCCGGATCATCTCCACCGCCTCGGCGCACAGCCTCGTCGCCAGCCCCAACAAGTCGGCCTATGTGATGGCCAAGCACGCCATCGCCGGCCTCACCAAGACGATCGCGCTCGAAGTCGCCACCCACGGCGTCACCGTCAATTGCGTGTCGCCGGGCTATGTCTGGACCCCGCTGGTCGAGAACCAGATCCCCGACACGATGAAGGCGCGCGGCCTCACCCGCGAGCAGGTGATCAACGACGTGCTGCTCGATGCGCAGCCGACCAAGCAGTTCGTCACCTCGGAACAGGTGGCCGCGCTGGTGCTTTTCCTTTGCCGGGACGAGGCGGCACAGATTACCGGTGCCAATTACTCGATCGACGGCGGCTGGACCGCTGCCTAAGGCGGCGTGACGCCTGGAGAAGGGAAGAGGCATGAAGGGGATCCCCGCCGCCGCGGCATTGCTCGCGATCGGCTTCACCACCGGCTGCAGCGTCTATCGCGACGCCACCGCCACGCGCCCGCCCGCCGGTTGGAGCTGGCGCAAGGTGATGACCACGGCGGACGCCGATCGCATCCGCCAGTGGCGCCGCGCCTGGGACGATGCGCTCGCCCCGGCCAGGGCGGCGAACCCGGCGGCGATCGCCGCGGATCCCCAGCTCTTCGATCCCGACGTCGCGCTCGGCACCGCGATGCCGCCGGCAGGCGACTATCGCTGCCGCACCGTCAAGCTCGGCTCGCAGCAGCCGCTCACGCCCTATTACGCCGCCTATCCGGCCGGCCAGTGCCGGATCACGGTGCAGGGCCCGGAGATCCATTTCGTCCGCCTCGACGGCCAGCAGCGCCCCGACGGGCTGCTCTACCCCAATACCGATGCCCGCTCGATGTTCATCGGCGTGATGGTGCTGGGCGACGAGACCGCGCCGCTGCGCTACGGGGTCGATCGCAAGCGCGACATGATCGGCTATGTCGAGCGCATCGGCGAGAAGCGCTGGCGGCTGGTGCTTCCCTATCCGGGCTTCGAATCCAAGCTCGACGTGATCGAGCTCGTGCCGGCGGGCTAGCCAGCCCGCAACCCGAACGTCTTCACGATGAACGCGTACAGCTCCGGCGCCTTGGCCCGCACATTCTCCCGCCGGAACGGCGGCCGTGCAGCCTCGCCATGCAGCACCACGCTGGCGGTCATCGCGAAGAACTCGAAGGCGTTGGTCAGCATATAGGCGCGCGCCGGCCAGCGTCCGCTCGCCACGGCTTCGCGGTAGAAGCGCTGCACGTCCGGGTTCTGCTGCCCGCCCGGCATCTTCAACAGCTGCCAGCGATGGATCAGCTCGTGGAGCAGTACCGGGTTCTCCACCGGCTGCACCACCCGGGCGAAGAACACCCCGCGCGGTCCGGCCCGCGTCTTGGTCCCGGCCTCGCGGTCCACCGTGATCACCTGCGCCGCAAAGAAATCGCGCGCTTCGTCCGAGACCTGCAGCGCCTTCACAAGCGCGATCTGCGCGGCGAGCGAGGCGGCGATCTCGGGCGTCTGCTCGCCGCCCTGCCAGTCGATCGCAAAGTCTTCCGCGGCCCATGCCCGCGCCGGCAGCCCCAGCAACACCGCTCCGGCGAGCACTTCCCTGCGCGAGAGGTTTGACAGGTTCCGGCACCCAAGCGACATTCGCGCCTCCATCAGGGGGAACCATATGCTCCGGTCGCTTCTTCTCGCAACTGCGATGACTGTCACCACGCCTGCCTTTGCCGATCCGGTGCACGACGCGACCCAGGCCGCGCTCCCCCAGCTCATGGAATTCTACCGCGACTTCCATTCCAACCCCGAGCTCAGCCTCCACGAAGTGAAGACCGCCGCCAAGCTGGCGGAGGAAGCGCGCAAGGCCGGGTTCAAGGTCACCGAGAAGGTCGGCGGCACCGGGGTGGTCGCCGTACTCGAGAACGGTCCCGGCCCGGTCGTGCTGATCCGCGCCGACATGGACGGCCTGCCGGTCACCGAACAGACCGGCCTCGCCTTCGCCTCCAAGGTGCGGACCACCAGCGACGAAGGCATCGAGACCGGGGTGATGCATGCCTGCGGCCACGACACGCACATGGCGAGTTGGATCGGCACGCTGCGCAACCTCGCGGCGATGAAGTCGAAATGGCACGGCACCGTCATCATGATCGCCCAGCCGGCCGAGGAGCGCGGCATGGGCGCCAAGGCGATGCTCGACGACGGGCTGTTCACCCGCTTCCCCAAGCCGCAATATGCCCTCGCCTTCCATGACAGCGCCAGCCAGCCCGCCGGCCAGATCGGCGTGACGCCGGGCTATGCGCTGGCGAACGTCGACTCGGTCGACGTGCTGGTGAAGGGCGTCGGCGGCCACGGCGCCTATCCGCAGACCACCAAGGATCCGATCGTCCTCGCCGCGCGCATCGTCACCGCGCTGCAGACTTTGGTCAGCCGCGAAGTCGATCCGCAGGAAGCCGCGGTGGTCACTGTCGGCATGATCAAGGGCGGCTCGACCCACAATATCATCAGCAGCGAAGTGACGATGCTACTCACCGTGCGCAGCTTCAAGCCGGAGGTGCGCAAGCTGCTGCTCGACGGCATCGCCCGCATCGCGAAGGGCGAGGCGATCGCGGCGGGCGTGCCCGACGATCGCCTGCCCGAGGTCAAGGTCCGCGACAATTTCACCCCCGCCACCTTCAACACCCAGCCGATCGCCGGCCGGATGCAGGCGCTGTGGACCGCGCGCTTCGGCAAGGACCGGGTGGTCGAGACCAAGGCGGTGATGGGCGGCGAGGATTTCAGCCGCTACTGGCTCGCCGACAATTCGATCCAGAGCCTGATCTTCTGGGTCGGCGGCGTGCCGGCCGACAAATGGGCCGCGTCGGACAATGGCAAGAAGCCCCTGCCCTCGCTCCACAGCCCCTTCTGGGCCCCCGACGCCGAAGCCGTGGTCGGCACCGCCACCGAGGCGATGACCGCGGCGGCGCTGGATATCCTCAAGAAATAGGGGCGCTATTTCGCGATGGGCGCCATTCTCGAGGTACTTCTGGCCCGCTCCCGCGAGCCTGAAGGCGTGTATTTTACCAGCGACGATATCGCGACTTGGACCGGGGAGAGCGGCGAAACCATATCTGCGCTGCTAGACCGGCTCGGCGATGAGATCGCGAAGGGCTATCACGCCAGGACGCTTTCCTATGAATTTTGCGACGAGGTGATGAACTACCTCTTTGCGGAACTGATGGAAGCATTGCTCGAAGACCCGGCACTTCCCGACCCGGCCCTATTCCACCAAGTCTATGACGCCTTTGACGCAGGGGAGTATCATCGCAGGGAAGATCGCAGCGACGACCCGATTGCTGAATTCACAGACCCCGCGATCGCGGATATCGTCGCCAGACACTAGCGCATCGGACCTTCAAATCTGGAAGCGGGGCGACGACGAGTCGTCGCGGCCTCTTCCCACTATCATTGTCTAACCCGGAACCGGGATTGCGGCAAGCCGGGGTCCCTGTTGCATGTAGCTGCCCTCGATTCGCAGACGAGGAGCAACGGCACATGATCTACTATCACGGCACCCGCGCGGACCTGGCCATCGGCGACCTCATCGCGGCGGGCTATGCCTCCAACTATGGCCCGCGCAGGGCCAATCCCTGGGTCTATTTCGCCGGCACGCTCGAAGCCGCGATCTGGGGCGCGGAGCTGGCCTGGGGCGAAGGCCGCGAGCGCATCTACATCGTCGAGCCGACCGGCGACTTCGCCGACGATCCCAACCTCACCGACCAGAAATTCCCCGGCAACCCTACCCGCTCCTATCGCTCGCGCGCGCCGTTGCGCGTGACCGGCGAGGTCGCCCAATGGCAGGGCCATGCCCCCGAGCAGCTGCAGGCGATGAAGGACGGCATCGCCCGGCTGGCAGCGCAGGGCATCGGCGCGATCGACTGACCCCGCCTTGATCCCGTCGCCCCGCCCCCCCATCGGGCCCGCGCCGGCGCCCCCGAGC
>JAEXLC010000302.1 GCA_023445495.1 Pseudomonadota bacterium
CCGCCGCGCCGCGCCCGGCCCCCGCGCGCACTGCCCCGCCGCCGGCGCGTCCCGCCGCAAATGGCAGGTTTATCGTGCAGGTCGCCGCACTTTCTAACGCCCAGCGCGCACAAGCGCTTGCCCAAAGCCTTGGAGGCTTCGTAAAGCCGGGTGGCGGGCTCCACCGTGTCCAGCTCGGTCCCTTCGCCACGGCGGGCGAGGCCGAAGCGGCACGGCGGCGCGCCGCGGGCGCGGGCTATGGAGATGCACGCGTCCAAGCCAACTGAAAGGCCGGACGAATCACATGAAGAAGTTGCTGCTTGCCGCATCGTTCCTGGCGCTTGCCGCCGCCCAGTCGACGAACGCCGCAGGCCCGCCGTCTTTCGACACGCCGGCACCGGTCGCCTATATGGAGGACCTGTCCTCGGGCGCGGTGCTCTATGCCAAGGATGCCGACCGGCGCATGCCGCCGGCCTCGATGGCCAAGATGATGACGGTCTATGTCGCGTTCGACCTCATCAAGAAGGGCCAGCTCAAGCTCGACGACCGCGCCGATGTGAGCCCCGAGACCTGGAAGAAGTGGCATTCGCAGGGCTCGACCATGTTCCTGGCGATCGGCGACAAGCCGACCGTGTCGGACCTGCTCAAGGGCATCGTCACGCTCTCGGGCAATGATGCCTGCGTGGTCCTCGCCGAGAAGATCTCCGGCAACGAGGCGTCCTTTGTCGACCTGATGAACGCGCAGGCCAAGCGCCTCGGCCTCACCAACAGCCATTTCGGCACGTCGAACGGCTGGCCGGACGAGGGCCGCACCTATGTGACCGCACGTGACCTCGCGCATCTCGCCAAGGCGACGATCCAGGATCACGAGAAGCTCTACAAGGAGTTCTACTCGCTCCCCAGCTTTACCTGGGGCAAGACGCTCGGCGCCGGTGCCGATATCAGCCAGGCCAATCGCGACCCGTTGCTCGGCAAGGTCCAGGGCGCCGACGGCCTCAAGACCGGCCATACCGAGGAAGCCGGCTACGGCTTCACCGGCTCGGCCGAGCAGAATGGCCGCCGCCTCGTCATGGTCGTCGCCGGGCTCACCACCTATAACGGCCGCGCCGATGAATCGGTGAAGTTCATGAACTGGGGCTTCCGCTCCTGGCAGGCCAAGGCGCTGGTCAAGAAGGGCCGCAAGGTCGGCGACGTCCAGGTCCAGGGCGGCACGTCGGGCAGCGTCGGCGTGATCGCCCCGCGCGACCTCAGCGCCACTGTTCCGGCAGGCACCGCGCCCGAGATGCAGGGTCGCATCGTCTATAACGGTCCGGTCCAGGCCGGCTTCAAGGCGGGCGACCATATCGCCGACCTCGTCATCGACTCGCCCGGCCTGCCGTCGCAGACCGTGCCGCTGGTCGCCGAGAAGGACGTCGCCGAAGCCGGCTTCTTCGGCCGCGCCTGGCGCGGCTTCTGGTCGCTGTTCGGAGCGTAACCGTCTTCCCGGCGAAAGCCGGGATCTCGTGCGGCTCTTTTCCCGCCTTCGCCTGAGACCCCGGCTTTCGCCGGGGTGACGGTTGTGGCTAAGGTCTGACCATGCCCCTGATCGGCAACGAACTCGCCCGTGAGGCACTGGCCGCCGCCATGCGGAACGGCAACCTGCACCATGCTTGGCTGATCGCCGGGCCCGAGGGCGTGGGGAAGGGGATGTTCGCCCGTCAGGCGGCGCTGCGCCTGCTCTCCGAGTCGGCCGGCCGCGACCATCTTGCCCCCGGCTGGGACGTCCCTGCCGAGAGCCAGACCGTCCATCTGGTCGATGCCGGCGCGCATCCGGACTATCGCGAGCTGGTCCGCCTGCCCAAGGATCCGGACAAACCCGACGAGGCGCTGGCCCGCTCGATCACCATCGCCCAGGTCCGTTCGCTCCAGGCGCTCTTCGCGACCAAGCCGAGCTTCTCCTCGTGCCGCGTCATCGTGATTGACGCGATCGACGATCTCGAGCGCGGCGGTGCCAACGCGCTGCTCAAGAATCTCGAGGAGCCGCCCGCGGGCACGATCTTCCTGCTGGTCAGCCACGCCCCCGGCCGGCTGCTGCCGACGATCCGCTCGCGCTGCCGGCTGCTGCGCTTCGAGGCGCTGTCCGATGGCGACGTGACCGAGATCCTCCACCAGCAGCTGCCCGATGCGAGCGGCAGCGAGATCGCGGCGCTGGTCCGGGCGGGCGAGGGCTCGCCGGGCCGTGCGCTCGGCTTTGCCGGGCTCGACATCGCGGCGCTGGAAAGCGAGATGGCGGCGCTGGTCGAAACTGGGGACCCCTCGAACCAGGTCCGCGCCCGCCTCGCCAAGCTGCTCGGTGCCAAGGCCGCGCAGCCCCGCTACGAAGCATTTCTCGAACGCGCGCCGAGCTTCATCGCCGAACGGGCCAAGTCGCTCTCGGGCGACGAGCTGCGCACCGCGCTCGACGCCTATAGCGCGGCGCGCGAATTGGGGGGCGCCGCCATCGGCCTGTCGCTCGATGCCGCCGGCACGGTGTTCGAGATGAGCGGCATCCTCGCCCGGCTGGGCCGCGCTTAACGCTGCCTTAGGCATAAGCGGTTATTCCGCCCCCGAAACAGGGGATATATCCATGACCGCGATCACCGGCATTTCCGGCATCGGCGCCGGCGCTACCTCGCAGGCAGCCGAGACCAACGGCTCCAGCGACCTCAATTTCGACGCGATCCTAGAAGCGTTCAAGAAGGCCGCCAGCGAGACGCCTGAACAGCGCGCCCGCGACGCGGTGCTCAAGAAGCACGACCTCTCCGAGGAGGACTATAAGAAGCTCCCGCCCAAGGAGAAGGAAGCGATCGACAAGGAGATCGCCGAGGCAGTGCGCAAGGTCCATGAACGCAAGACCGGCGTCGCAATGCCCGACTCTCCGGTACCCACGGAGAAGCTGTTTGGCTGATCCTGGTCCCATCCAGCTCCCCGGCGAAAGCCGGGGCCCTGGGTTTCCTTGCCGAACGGCTTTTGGCTCTAACGCCCGGGTGTTCGCGGACGAGCAGGAACGATCACATCCCCGCCGCTATGGTGCAGTAATACACTTGAGCCCCACCCCGGGGAAGGCGATAGTGTTTTCATGACCTTGGCCATCGTACCGCTCACGCCGCTCGAACGTGGGCAGCTTCACGTGATCCGCCTGCGGGCATTGCGCAACGCGGTCGTCCTGCTGGGGGCGGCCGGGGCGGCCGAGTGGTTCGTGCCGAACCTGCCGATGCCCGGCCTGTTCCTTGGCCCCGTGGTCCTGCTCGCGCTGTGGATGGTCGTGCTCGCCCCGCCGCGCCGCTGGCGGCGCTGGGGCTATGCCTTCACCGGCACCGAGCTCCATGTCGAGCATGGCCTGTTCACCCGGGTCCACACGATCGTGCCGGTGCTCCGCGTCCAGCATATCGATGTACAGCAGGACGTGCTGGAGCGGCTGTTCAAGGTATCGACGCTGGTGCTCCACACCGCAGGCACCGACGACAATGTCGTCGCCCTGCCCGGCATCGCCCGCGGCACAGCCGAAGAGATCCGCGACACGATCCGCGAGCGCATCGGCAGCGCCGCGCATGACTGAGGCCGAAGGCCGGCCCCAGCGGCTGCACGTCCTCACCGTGATCCTGCGCTTCGTGAAGCGCGCGCCGTCCACGCTGGTGATCCCGCCGCTTGCGATCGGCTTTGCCGGCAAGGAATTCCACCCGGTGCTGATGCTCGGCGCGTTCGGCGCGCTCGCCGCCGCGGTGATTGTAATGACCTTTCTCGACTGGTGGTGCTTCACCTACCGGATCGGCGCGGAGGAAGTGCTGATCCAGCAGGGTGTGCTGCGCCGCAGCCGCCGCTCGATCCCGCGCGCACGCATCCAGGACGTCTCGATCGAGCGCGGCCCCTTCGCCCGCATCGTCGGCCTGGCGCTGGTCAAGCTCGAGACCGGCGGCGGCGAGAAGGAGGAGGCGCATCTCGACAGCGTCTCGGTCGCCGAGGCGGAGCGGCTGCGCGCCTTGCTCCGCAGCCATACGCCGGTCTCCGCCGCGCAGGCGGGCGATGCCGCCGTGCCGGAATCCGCCCCGGAGGAGCGCCGTACCATCTTCGCCATGTCGCTCGGCCGCGTACTGGTCGAGGGGGTGTTCGGCTTCTCGCTGGTCTGGATCGCCGCGATCTATGGCGGCCTTCATTATCTCGGCGAGATCTTCAATCTCGACTGGGAGGAACTGTTCGGCGAGGCGCAGCGCGTCGCCGTCGCGCGGTTCAGCATCGTTGCGCTGCTGCTGGTCGCGGGGCTGGCACTGCTGGTCAGCCTGGTCGCCGGCATCGTCCGCACCCTGCTGCGCGACTATGGCTTCACGCTTACCCATGAGGCGGGGCGCTTCCGCAGGGTGCGCGGGCTGCTCACCCGCTCCGAAGTCGTCATCGCCGATCGCCGCATCCAGCTGGGGCTGGTCCATCGCGGCATGATCTCCGGGCGGCTGGGCTGGAACAGCGTCGAGGTGCAGACGCTCGGCGGCAGCGCCGATCCCTCGGGCCGCCAGGGGCTCGCGCCTTTCGCGACCAAGGCGGAGGCGGCGGAGGTGCTGGCCGCCACGCCGCTGCCGCGCTTCGAGCGTGTCGGGCTGCGGCCGGTCGCCCCGGCGCATATCCTGCGCTCGGCGCTCCGCCACGGCATGCCGGTCGCGCTGGCCTTCGGGATCGCGGGCTGGTTCCTGCCTTTGCTCTGGTGGGGGCTGCTGCTGGTGCCGGTGCCCGTGGTCGTCGCGCTCTTCCAGCGTGCGCATCACCGCTATGCGCTGCGCGATACCAGCCTGCAGGTGATGCGCGGGGTGCTATCCCAGCGCGACTGGGTGGTGCCGTTCGACTCGATCCAGACGCTTACCGTGCGCCAGGGCCTGCTCCAGCGCTGGCTGGGCGTGGCGACGGTATCGGTCGACACCGCCGGCGCCAGCGGCTGGCACCGCCCCAATGTCAGCGACGCTCCGCTCGATGCCGCGCTGTCGCTGGCCGAGGCGCTGGCGGCGAAGGTGGACTAGCCCGGATTTCCGCCCTTGTTACCCCTCCCTGCAAGGGAGGGGTTAGGGGTGGGTTAGAAAAGAACGGGCTCGATGCCCGGTCTTTTCTTTCCACCAGCCGGTTCGCTGGGCTCGCTACGCTCGCAACCCACCCCCAGCCCCTCCCTTGCAGGGAGGGGCGAGGAGAGCAGGCTCGCCCCGTGCAATGCGGGATTTCAAATGTTCCCCTGACCGCCAGCCTTGCGCCGGCCGCTCTTTCAACCGGTCAGGGAACCGGCGTCGGCCGTGGGGTCGGCGAGGGGCGAGGTGCCGGCAGGCTGAAGCTGACCGCGCCCTTGCCCTGCGCGGGCACATTGGCGGGCGCGGTCGTCGGCGGCGCGACGACGTCGACCTTGCGGCGCACCCCGGCCAGCGGCGCCGGAGCAGCCAGTGGCCCCGCGCCGGACAGCGGCGTCGCGGCGGGCGTGGGGGCTGCCTCGGGCGGCGCGGCGGCGATCTGGGCGCGCATGCACTGGACCGGGCTCGGGCGGCGGAACTGCTGGCAGTTCCACAGCGCCTTGGCGAAGCCCTGGGCCTCGTCACGCAGATAGCTGAACGACATGGTCGCCACCTGGCCGGTGCCGAGCGGCAGCTTCGCCGGGGTCTGCTTGGGGTCGGCCCAGGCCATGAACTTGCAATAGGGCCGCTCGCCGCAGGTGCGGATGGCGAGGGCGGCGAAGGCGTCGGGGTTCATCCCCGCCGGAAGCGTGAGCATGAAGTTGTTCGAATCGCCGCCGCCTTCGACGGCCATCGGCGCGGGGATCGCGCTGGTCGGGATCGAGGCGGGGTCGATGAACGCGCCGTCGGTGCCGACCGCGCCGGGCATCAGCCCGTCGAGCGCCGGGTCGCCCTTGAAGTTGGCGGGGGAGAGGCGGGCCATCAGCCCGATGTTCGGCTCGACTCCGGCATAGGCGCGGTTGAAGGCGGGCGGGGTGCCCCACCAGCCTGCCCAGCGGAAGAAGAGGTGGGTGTGGACCTCGGTGATCTTCTCAAGGCTGGCGCTCCAATAGGGAACGACCCAATCGGTGTGGTAATGGGTGGCGTGGCCGACGGGCTTGTACACCGTGCCGGTCAGCGCGCTGCGGGCGACATAGCGCGCGCGCTCCCAGGCCGCGGCGGTCGGCGTGTAGCGCAGGATGGCCCCGTCACAGGTGAAGGTGAACTGGCACCCGGTCGAGCGCTCAAATCCCTGGAACACCACGCCGCATATGGTTTTCGGGAAGGCCGGATGCCTGGCGCGGTTGATGATGACCTGGGCCACGGCCTTCTCGCCCACGGCATCGTCGCCGGCTTCGTAATAGACCGCGGCGGCCAGGCAATCAACCGCACGGGCGCGGCTGTCCTCGGCGCCGAAGATGTTGAAGGGCCGGGCAGCGGGGTTGGGCAGGGTGGAGAAGGGCACCGTGGCGTTCCATGCCCGGGCATCATCCGGCGTGACGACCTGGAGCTCGACCGGCTCGACTTCGGGCAGCTCGTCCTTGGGCACCACCCGGTGCGAGACCTTCACCGGCGCCTTGGTCTTGCCGACGACGGTCCGGGGCGTGTGCGCGACGAGCCAGACCGGCCCGGCGATCGCCACGAGCATGACAAGCCCGAGCACCGCGGCAAGCACGGACGAGACGGGGCGCGAAGAGCCTGCAAAGCTGCGAGGAAAGGAAAGGGTCGCCATGGGGTCGCCGCCCATAACGCAGAAGTGCGCAGGTTGGAACCATTGCGGCGCCGAAACGCCGCAGGCTTCGGCTCAGCGCGGGACGGCGGGCCTATTCCGGCCAGAAGCCGGTGGCTTCGCACATGTCCCAATGATCCGCCGCACCCAGCTTGCAGGCCGCCGCGGTGCTCTCGCCGGTGCAGAGCTTCACTTCACGCTGATAGCGCTTGTAGCAGCTCTCCGGCCGCGTCGGCGCCATGGCAGCCAACGCGACCGGCTTGCGCTTGATCGTGGAGACTGGGGCGGCCGCCACACCGCGCGCTTCGGCCGGCGTTTCCAGCCCGCGCTGCTTCCCCCCGAAAGCCAGCGGCCACCCCAGATAAATGGCGAGCATCACACTCACCAGGATCATTGCATTGCGCACGACGAATTCCCCCCGGAAACGACGTTTTCCCCGACTCGGGAAAGCTAGCGTTAATCGGGAGTTAATTCCAGTGCCTCAGCTCTCCAGAAGGAAGTCTGGAACGCTCAAATAGCGCTCACCTGTATCATAATTGAACCCGAGCACCCGAACGCCCTCGGGAAGATCGGGCAGCTTCTGCAGAATCGCCGCCAGAGTCGCGCCCGAGGAGATGCCCACCAGCATGCCTTCTTCCCGCGCCGCGCGGCGCGCCATGTCCTTGGCGACACCGGCATCGACCTTGATCACGCCGTCGATCGCGTCGGTATGCAGGTTGCGCGGCACGAAGCCGGCGCCGATGCCCTGGATCGGGTGCGGACCGGGCTGGCCGCCCGAGATGACCGGCGAAAGCTCCGGCTCGACCGCATAGACCTTCACGTTCGGCCAGGCCTTTTTCAGCGTCTCGGCAACGCCGGTGATATGGCCGCCGGTGCCGACGCCGGTGATCACCACGTCGATCGGCGTGTCGGCGAAGTCGTTCAGGATCTCCTGCGCGGTCGTGCGATGATGCACGTCGATGTTCGCCGGGTTCTCGAATTGCTGCGGCATCCAGGCGCCGGGCGTCGTCTCGACGATCTCCATCGCCCGCTCGATCGCGCCCTTCATGCCCTTCTCGCGCGGGGTCAGGTCGAAGGTCGCGCCATAGGCGAGCATCAGGCGGCGGCGCTCGAGGCTCATGCTCTCGGGCATCACCAGGATCAGCTTGTAGCCCTTCACCGCCGCGACCATCGCCAGGCCGACGCCGGTGTTGCCGCTGGTCGGCTCGACGATCGTGCCGCCCGGCTGCAGGCTGCCGTCCTTCTCGGCCGCCTCGATCATCGCCAGCGCGATGCGGTCCTTGATCGAGCCGCCCGGATTGGTGCGCTCGGACTTGATCCAGACTTCCGCGTCCGGGAACAGCTTGCTGGCCCGGATGTGCGGCGTGTTGCCGATCGTTTCGAGGATCGTATTGGCCTTCATGTCGTCATCTCCTTGGGAGGAATCTCGAGATTGGCCGGAGGATCGAAGGTTCGAGCCCGCCTCAGCTCCGGAAATAGCTTGGCCCATGCGATCGTGACAAGGATCGCACCGATACCGCCGCCCACCACTGCGGCAACCGGCCCGATGAGCGCGGCGAGGAAACCCGATTCGGCCTCGCCCAGCTCGTTCGAGCCGGAAATGAACAAGGTGGACACCGCGCCGACCCGGCCGCGCATCTCATCGGGCGTGTAGAGCTGGATCAGCGACTGGCGAACATAGACCGAGACCATGTCGGCCGCACCCAGCACGAACAGGGCGAACAGCGCGATCAATACCGCCGGCGCGGTATCGTGTCCGATCGCGCTCGGCCCCAGCACCGGCACGAGCAAGGGCGCCGAGAGGCCGAAGATCACCGTCGCGAAACCGAACAGCGCCACGGCGAGCAGCATTTTCACGCCGACATCGCTCCTGAGCGGCCGCCAGGAGAAGAACACCGCGGTCAGCACCGCGCCCACTGCCGGCGCCGCGCGCAGGTGCCCGAGCCCGGCCGAGCCGACCTCGAGGATGTCGCGCGCGTAGACCGGTAGCATCGCCGTCGCGCCGCCGAGCAGCACCGCGAACAGATCGAGCGAGATCGCACCGAGCACCAGCCGGTTGCGGCGGACATAGTGCAACCCGTCGACCATCTGCGCCCAGGGGCTGCCGCTGAACTTGCGCGCGCTGCGCGGCACCGGCCCGATCAGCATGAGCATCAGCAAGGACAGGAGGAACAGTCCGCCCGCCACCGCATAGGAGAGCCAGTCCGCCGCCGCATAGAGATAGCCGCCCATCGCCGGCCCGATCACGGTGCCGATCTGCCAGGAGAGCGAGCTGAGCGCGATCGCGGTCGGCAGGATCGCCTTGGGCACGAGGTTCGGCGAGAGCGCGCTCAGTGCCGGGCTGGCAAAGGCGCGGGCGACGCCGAGCAGCGAGGCAATGCCGAACAATGCGGGCAGGCTGATCGTGTCGGTATAGGTCAGCACGCCGAGGCTGATCGCGCAGAAGGCTTCGAGCGCCACCGAGGCGCGGGCGATCCAGCGCCGGTCGAGCCGGTCCGCTACCCAGCCGGCAAAGAGCGAGAGAAAGAGCAGGGGCAGGAACTGCGCGACGCCGATCAGGCCGAGCTGGAAGGCCGCTTCCTTCACCGTCATGGTGCGGCGGGCGATGTCGTACACCTGCCAGCCGATCACGATCACCATCGCCATCTGCCCGAGCGTCGCGGAAAGGCGCGCGAGGAAATAATAGCGGAAGTTGGGAACGGCGAACGGATGCTGTGCTTCGGCGGCCATGGAAGCGCCTCTAGGCCTTTCCGCGACGGGACCGCAACGAACGATTGCAGCCCGACGCGCCAATCACGCGAAGATATGTCCGCTCAGCGCAATTTTGCCGGCTGGACGTCCTCGGTCTCGGCGCTGCGCGGGTTGCGGATTGCGGGCCGCAGGCGCGCGAAACTGCACAGCCCGGCAATGGCCGCGAGCCCGGCGGCCACCAGCGCAGGCGCCGTGCCTCCGCCGATGCTCAGCGCCAGCAGCGCGGCCACCAGCGTGGCGCCGGTCGTCTGCCCCACCATCCGCGTCGTGGAGACCAGCCCGCCCGCCGCCGCGGCGCGGTCGATCGGTGCCGAGCCGATGATCAGCCGTGCATTGGGCGACAGGAACATGCCGAAGCCCGCACCGGTAAGCGACATCCGCCAGGCGACATCGAACCAGCTCGGGTCCGCGGGCAGGAAGGCGAGGAAGATCAGGCCGGTCACTGCGATCACCATGCCGATCGCGCCCAGCGCGCCCGCCGGATAGCGATCGGAAAGCGAGCCGGCGAGCGGCGCGACGATCATGGTGGTGAGCGGCCAGGGCGCGATCACCGCGCCGACTTCGGAAGGCGCGAACCCGTAGCCGTGCTGGAGCCGGAAGGGCAGGGAGAGCAGCAGCGTCATCGTCGCGATGAACGCGGTGAACGCGCCCACCACCGACAGCGCGAGCACCGGGCGGGCGAGCAGATCGACCGGCAGGATCGGCTTGGGCTCGTGCAATTCGCGCCGGACGAACAACAACCCGATCACCGCACCCGCGATCACCACCGCCCCGGAGACCACCGGGCTGTCCCCATGCACGGCGCTTTCCAGCCCGCCGATGACCAGGCCGAACATCCCGGCGCAGAGCAGCGCGCCCAATATGTCGAAGGGCTCGTCGCGCGGCTCGCTCTTGGGCAAGGCGCGCCCGAACAACAGGCTGGCGATGGCAAAGGGCACGGCGGAGGCAAAAACCCAGGGCCAGGGGCCGATCGCCAGCACCAGGCCACCCAGCGTCGGCGCGAGCGCCGCCGAGCTGGAGACCACCACCGAATTGATGCCGAGCCCGCGCCCGAGATGCTTGGCCGGATAGATCTGGCGGATCAGCGCGGAGGATACGCTGAGCGCCGCCGCCGCCCCCGCCGCCTGCGCCGCCCGGACGATCAGCAGGAAGGGCAGGCTCTTGGCGAAGAAGCAAAGCATGGTCGCAACGGCGAAGACCAGCTGGCCGGTCTGGTACATGCGCTTGAGGCCGATCCGCTCGCCCAGTCCGGAGAAGGGCAGCAACAGCATCACCAGCACCAGCTGGTAGACCGTCACCACCGATACCGCTGCCGAACTGTCGATGCGGAGATCGCGGGCAATGGTAGGCAGCGCCACCGTGGCGATCGCGCCGTCGACCACGACCAATGCAGTGCCGAACGAAACGGCGGCGATCGCTAGCGTGCGGCGTGGTTGGGGAAGGCCATCGGTCATGCCTGCTCAGTGCCGCAACCGCTCGCCAGGTTCCAGAGGGAACCCATCCTCACCCAAAAGGGTTGTTTCGCAATCTAAACCAAAGACTTGGAGAGACTGATGGGCAAGGGCATCCTGTTGTGGCTGCTGGGCATTCCGATCCCGATCATCCTGCTGATCCTGTTGTTCTGGCACTAGCGCCGATCAGGCCGCGTCGGCATCGCCCCGACCGGTGCCGTTTTCGATGACAAGGTTGTTGCCGGTGAAGATCAGCTCGCGGATCTCCCAGGCATCGGCGACATAGCGATGGTCCGGCTTGCCGGGGCAGGCGCCTTCGTCATTCGTCGGAAGCTGGTGCATCAGTGGCAGGATGTCAGCCGCCTCGCGCTCGATACGCTCGCGGATGCGACCCATCAGCCAGCGGATCGAGCGCGCATAGGTGTCCCACTGCGCCTCGCTGGGGAGGCCGTGCCACCGGGTGACATGCTCGCGGAAGTCGGCGACGAGCGCTGCGGTCTCGGCACTCGCCTGGCTGGCGGTCCGCGCGACCTCGCCGCCAAGGCCGTCCATCAGCGGGCCGTATACCTGGCCCTCCATCTTCGCGAAGTGCATCAAAAGGTCGCGGGTGAACATCCAGCGGCGGAAACCCAGCCCGTCGACACTGGCAGGCCGCGGCCCGGAGACCATCGTCTCGAGCGCATCGGCATTGGCAAGAATGTGGCTGTGCTGTCTCAGCACACGCTCCACGGGCATTACGCGACTCCTCATTCCCCCATTCTGGCGCATTATGCCTGTGCGGGGGTGAAATCGCGGCTCAGGAGCTAACCCTATTGGGGAAGCTACGGAGGCCCCGCCGCGAACGCGACAGGGCCTCCGCAACCCTTAGCGGCAGCGGACCTGGTCGCGGTCCACCGAGCTGCCGAGCGCGCCGCCGGCGATCGCGCCGAGCAGGGTGCCGACGGTCTTGGAACGGCCGCCCGCAATCACGTTGCCGAACAGGCCGCCGGCAGCGGCGCCGACGATCAGGCCGGTCGTGCCGTCCGAGCGCTTGCAATAATATTTGCCGTCATTGCCGCGATAGATGCGGTCGTCCTGGGTGAGGACCCGCTCCTGATAGCCCGGGGGCGGCGCACGATAATCGCGCGATGCATCATAATATTCCTCGTCGCGCGGATCATAGCCCGAATAGCCGCCGCGCGGCGGGGGCGGCGGCGCGACCGGGCGCTGCTTGTAGGCGCGATAGCGCTCGAGTGCCTGCTGGAACTGGTCATATTCCCGCTCGAAGCGCTGCTGCGCCGCGTCGAAACGCGCCTCCTCGTCCTGCGCATAAACGGGCGCGCGCTGTGCCATCGCCGGCGTCGCGACTGCCAGGCTGGCCGCTGCGACTGCGGCGAGGGTTACCAGATGCTTCATGTTATTCTCCTTCCCGAAGGCCCATACGGCCGGGGGCGCTGAAACGTTCCGGACATCCGCGTGAAGCCGGGCTGAACGGACGGTGCGGATACGACGGAACCGTAATGAAGTGCGGCAGAACGCACCAGCGCGAAACCCGATCGGCCTTTGATAGTTGGCTCGGAACCGATAGGCTCAAGGGCCGCTTTGAAGCCGGAAAGCCTGCATCGAACGCCAAAAGCTTGCTGCGGCGCAGCAAGAGTTGCCATAAGGCCCCATGCTGTTGAGTAATGAAACCGATTCCACCGCCGCGCCGGCCCCGACCACACCGATGGTGCTGGAGGGGATCGTGCGCCAGAAATGCCTGTCCGTGACGTACAACCGCACGGCGATGATCCTGGCGCCGCATATCCTCTACACCCGCCACGATGCGCTGCACGTCGATGGCGTGGTGGTGCTCAAGGAAGGCCAGCCGCCCCGCGAGGAAAAGATCGGCACCTTCAAGCTCGACGGGCTGACCGGAATGGCGGTGACCGACCGGGATTTCGTCAAGAGCGCGCTGTTCGATCCCGGCCTGGAGAAATATCAGGGCGAGACCCTGATGGCGGTGGCCTGATCCCCGGGGCTGTGCTGAAACAGCCCCATGAACTTCATGCAGTTCCTCAAGTCGCTCGACGACCTGCTGTACGAGATCATCACCTGGCTGGTCTTCTATCCGATCACCCTGTGGCGGACGATCCGGAAGCCGTTCGCGATGATGGCCTATGCCGACAGCGAGCTCGAGGATGCGCCCGAGCAGCAATATCCGGACGTGCTCAGCCCGCCGATCTTCCTGCTGCTCACGCTGCTGCTCAGCCACACGATCGAACTGGCGCTGGTCGGGCAGAGTTCGATCGTGGCGGACAAGCGCGGGCTGGCCGGGCTCATCAGCGACGATACCAGCCTGTTGCTGATGCGGCTGCTCTTCTTCGCGATTTTCCCGCTGATCATGGCGGTGGCGCTGCTGCGCCGACGGAAGGAGCGGCTGACCCGGGACAGCCTGAAGCCGCTATTCTATGCGCAATGCTATCCCGCCAGCGTGTTCGCGCTGGTGCTCGGGATCGGTTCGCTCGCGACGCAGATGCCGGGCGGCCCGGCATTCCGCAACGCCGGGCTGGCGATCATCCTTGCCGCCTTTCTCTGGTACGGCTCGCTGCAGACCTTGTGGTTCACGCACACCCTTGGCGTCTCGAAGCTTCGCGGCTTCGGCATCGCCACCATGACGATGGTGGAGTGCGTGATCCTGTTCGTGCTGCTCGCCGCGCTGCTTGCCTAGAAGCCGCCGCCGCCGCGCCAGTCTCCCGCGTCGCACCGCCCCGTGAAGTTGGTTGCCGCCCGGATGCGGATGATGCCGCTGCGGCGGTCGATCTCGAACTTCGGCTTGTTGAGCCCGTTCATCCGGTACTCGCCGGTGATCCGGTCGGGTGTGACAACGAGGTTCTGGATGTCCCACCAGCCATTGTCGCCGCCGCTGTGGATAGGGGAGACCAGCTTGCCCTCGGGCCGGATGCGACCACGGCCATGCCAGATCTCGATCTGGAGGTCCGAGGCAAAACCATCCCTCCCGAGCGTGGTCCCATATTGCGGCTCGAACCGGTGGCTGCGCGAATTGTAGACATAGCCCGACTGATATTGGGCGGCCGGGGTGCTCCCGCCGCCGAAGCACACCAACGTGATCGAAGGACCATAGCGGTCGCCGCCTCCGGGACCGTCGCCATAGCCGGGGCGCTGCGGCGCAGGCGGGCCATAATCGGGACGCTGAGGCCGGCCGCCGCCGCCTTGGCAGTTCGCATCCGGCACCCGCTGGATCGCCGAATAGCGCCCCTCATTGATGGCCACCTGGATGCACTGGCGCTGGCGATCGCTCCACCACAGCGACCATTTCGTGTCGCGGACGGTGTTCACGGTGACAAAGGCATAACCCCGTGCCTCGAGCTGCGTCTCGCCGCCCGCTGCGCGGGCACCAACCAGATCGGCGACATCGGAAGGTGCGGATTGCGCTAAGGCAGGCACAGCAAGCGTGGTCGTGGCGAGCAGGGCGGTCAGCATCAGGCGCATGCGTCCAGGTCCTTTCGGGGTTGTTTCGGCGTCGTTCTTATCCTGCATCAATGCAGTCGCCCACGCCGATTTCCCATGCGGAGCGAATTTTCCGGGGAACCGCCTTCACACAACCTAAAGGGTCAATGCGTAGTAACCCATCCGGATTGGTGCGAATATCGGGCGAGGCGGAATGAGCGGTACGGGTGTCGGGGCGGCGAGGACGATCGGGAATGGCGCAGCCATCCCGTTCATGCGCCGGAATGGCCCGGACCCGCTGGCCGCCGAGCATCTGCGCCTGTTCCGCAACTATGAGGCGATGAACCTCGGCTGGTTCTGGGCGACCGACGCCGAGGGCCGGATCACCTATATCAGCGAAGGCGCGGCACGCTCGCTCGGGCAGACCGGCGATGCGCTGCTCGGCCGCGACCTGGTGTCGCTGTTCAAGAACCCGAACGATGAGGCGGACGCCGAGCGCCGCCGCACCATGCCTTTCCAGATGGCCCGCCAGGCCCGCTTCGACGCGATCCCGCTGCTGGTCGACATCGTCGGCGAGGAGCGCTGGTGGGCGCTCTCGGGCCAGCCAGCCCGCGACGGCCGCGGTGATTTCTCCGGCTATCTCGGCCACGGTGTCGACGTGACCCGGGAACAGCGCGCCACTCGCGAGAGCATCCGGCTCGCCATGTACGATCCGCTCACCGGCCTGCCCAACCGGCGCCGGATGGGCAATCTGCTCGACAGCACCATCGCCGCCTTCCGCAGCCAGGAGCGCGCCTGCGCCCTGATGCTGATCGACCTCGACCGGTTCAAGGCGATCAACGACAGCCTTGGCCATCCGGTCGGCGATGCGCTGCTCAAGCAGGTTGCCGAGCGGCTTTCGACCATCGTTGGCAATCCCGAGCAGATTGCCCGGATGGGCGGCGACGAGTTCCAGGTGATCCTGCCCGACGCCCACAACCGGGTCGGCATCTCCGACCTCGCCAACCGCATCATCGAATCGCTTTCGCACCCCTACACCATCAACGGCAGCCGCTGCCTGATCGGTGCCTCGATCGGCATCGCGGTGAGCCCGTTCGACGCCAGCACCAGCGACGAGCTGGTCCGCAACGCCGACCTCGCGCTCTATGCCGCCAAGGGGGCGGGGCGCGGCCGGGCGCGCTTCTTCTCGTCGGACCTGCTCCAGGTCGCCGAGGATCGCCGCCAGCTCGAGCAGGACCTGATCGACGCGCTCTCCAACGGCGAGCTCGCCGTCCATTACCAGCCGATCCTGAGCGCCGGCAGCGAAGACGTCACCGGCTTCGAAGCGCTGCTGCGCTGGAACCACCCCAAGCGCGGCCGGATCTCCCCGGCGATCTTCATCCCGATCGCCGAGGACGCCAATCTGATCCCGCAGCTCGGCGAGTGGACGCTCCGCCAGGCCTGCATGGACGCCGCCAAATGGCCCGGCGAGCTGCGCGTCGCGGTCAACGTCTCGCCGATCCAGTTCGCCAGCGAGGCGCTGCCCGCCATCGTCATGAGCGCGCTCGCCAATTCCGGGCTCAAGTCGGAAAGGCTCGAGCTGGAGATCACCGAGAGCGTGTTCCTTGGCGAAACCGCCGAGACCGATGCCCGCTTCGCCGCGCTCAAGCGGCTCGGCGTCCGGCTGGCGCTCGACGATTTCGGCACCGGCTATTCCTCGCTCGGCTATCTGAAGAGCGCGCCGTTCGACAAGATCAAGATCGACCAGAGCTTCGTCCGCGGCACCACCGAGGAAGGCGCTCGCAACCAGGCGATCATCGCCGCCATCGTCGCCCTGGCCAACGCGCTGGGCATGGAGACCACCGCGGAGGGCATCGAGAGCTTCGACCAGCTCGAGACCATGCGCCGCCTCAACGTCAGCCACATCCAGGGCTTCCTCTACAGCGGCGCCGTGTCCGCCGCCGATCTCGACAAGCACCTCGAGAACGGCAAATGGGTGCTCAAGCCCCAGGGCCCCGCCCGCCAGCGCCACATCCGCCACACCACCTTCCGCAAGGTCGGCGTGATCCACGACAATCACTACTACCCCGCCGTCCTCAAGAACGTCTCCGCCTCGGGCGCCCTGATCGAAGGCATTGTCGACGTGCCGGAGGGCACCCAGTTCGTCGTCGACCTTGGCGAGGGGCAGATGGTCGTCGCCATCGTCCGCCGCGCCATGCAGCACCAGCAGGGCATCGAGTTCGAGCAGCCGCTGGTCGAGGACAGCAACGGCGCGCTCACCACTCGCCACCGGGTCTCGCCCAAGGTGCTGGGCGAGGCCGGGCTCCGGCAGCAGGGCCACAACCTCGTCGCCAAGACGGGGGAGGGGCTGGCAATGCCCGCCTTCCACACCGTCACCACCTGGAACGGCATCGAAGTCTAGGGCCGTATCGGCGTTACGTGCCTGCCGATCCCGTCCGGCTCCCCGCTTTCGCCGGGGAACACGGGTTGCCTCGCCCGCCGCCTCAGGGCTGTTTCAGCAGCTTCTCCAGCACCTCCCTGCCATTGTCGTTGCCCGGATTGAGCTCGAGCGAGCGGCGATATTCCGCGATCGCGCCCGGCTTGTCGCCCGCCTCGGCCAGCGCCTCCGCCAGGCTGTCATGCGCGTTCCAGCTGTTCGGATAGGCCGACACGTTCCACGCGAAGATGCCCCGCGCCGCCGCCGGGCGCTTGTCCCGCAACAGGCGATAGCCCCAGGCATTCACGAAATCCTCGTTGAGGTGCAGTTCCGGGAAGCGGGCCTTGGTCGATGCGATCGTGCCGGGGACATCGGCATAGTCGCTCTTCTCGAGCGCGGCCTCGAGCGCCGCCAGCCCCTTGGGCGCGCCGAACAGGGCGGCATGGATCGCATCGGCCAGCCCCTGCGCGGTGTTCTGCGCGCCGGAGCTGTTGGCGAGCACGACCGCGCCGTAGAGCTGGGCGGGATAGAAGTCGCAATAGCTGGAAAAGCCGAGCGTGCCCCCGGAATGGCGCAGATAGGTCTGGCTGTCCGCCGTCTTGCCGATCACCCAGTGGAAGCCGATCCGCGCGGCATCGGCTGCGCCGAACAGCGGCTGGTGGGTGAGGGCGATGGCGGGATCGGTCGCGGCGATCTGGGCCGAGAGATAGCGCGCCATGTCCGCCGCCGAATAATGGAGCCCGCCGGCGGCACGGATCACCGGCATCGCCAGCGTCGGCCGCGCGGTGCCGTCCGTCGCGTAGCCGATGGCGAACAGCGCGGGCGGCACCGACGCCCCGCCGGCACGCATGCCCAGCGGCTTCTCGATGAAGCGGGCGAGCAACGCATCATAGGGCGCGCCATAGATCCGTTCGACGACCACGCCCTGGAGCTGCGAGGCGACATTGCTGTGCCGCGGCAGATGCCCGGGCACATCGGCCAACTGCGCGCCCTTGAGATCGGTCAGGAACTGCGGCTGGTCATAGCCGTCGAGCAGCTTCGCCACCGCAAAGGCCAGCTCGTTCGGCGGCAGCTTGCTGAAGCGCGCCATCCAGTCGGGCACATTGTCGGGCAAGGCGGACGTGGTGGTGACCATGTCGGCCAGCCGCACCGGGCGGCCGTCGCGCACCAGATTGTCATAGCCCGCCGGGAGATATTTGCGGACATCGTCGTCGAGCCGCGCCCGGCCCTCGCGGATCGCATGGGCGAGGATCAGCGAAGTGAAGGTCTTGGAGATCGAGCCGATCTCATAGACCATATGCTCGCTGGCCGGCGCCTTGGTGGTGCGATTGGCGATGCCGGCATTGTGAAAGCGGGTGCGCCCGTCCCGGATCACCGCGACCGACACGCTGGGCGCCTTGCCGCTCTTCACGAAATCCTCGACCAGCGCCTGCACCGGGTCGGCAGGGGCTGCGGCACGGGCGAAGCCGGGCAGGAGCGCGGCGCCGGCGGAAGCGGGCATCAGCGCGAGGAGCTGGCGGCGGTCGAGGCGCGGTCGGGTGGCGTTGTGCTGCATGGTTTGATCCCTTTCGCCTGCGAGGCTACATTTGTAGCGCAACCTGCGTCAAGGGTGTAATGGTTGTGCAATACACATTGGTGTCGTGCGGCTGCTAGAAGTTGACATAGTTCCCGCAAACGCTCTTCATCTCGTAACATTCTTGCGCAGTTGCGGAGGGACGGGCGGCATGCCGTTGAGCGCTGCCATGGCAAGGCGCCAATCGATCCGGTGCCGCGTGCCGACCTGCTTGCCCTTGTAGAAGCGCGGCGTCGTGACGCCGACCGTCGCGCGTTCCAGTGCGCGGTCGAAGGCGTCGCAATACCCCATCGAGAGCGCGACATCCCAGGCTTCGGCGAAGCTTTCGGCCCCGGGCCGATCGCGAAGCTTGTAGGCCGATTGCCGGGTCTTGCCGACGGCGCGGCAGGCGTGGCGCACCGAGCCCATCGCGAGGAGGGCCTTGATGAAGTCGCGCTGTCGCTGCTCGGTCCAGCCGTCATGGCGAACATTGGCCAGCGGTACAGGAATGAAGTCGAGCCGGCTGGGCCCGTCATCGGGTGGATTGTCGAGAGTGTCGTCCATCTACGAGGGTAGATCAGACGATTTCCTACATTGGAAGGGTTTTCAGATCCGCTCGACGGGGATGCCGAGTTGCAGCGCGGCGTCGGCCATGGCGTGGTCCAGGGTGACCAGGCTGTGTGCGCCCTCGCGGGCGATCGCCAGATGCAGTGCGTCGCCGGCGCGAAGGCCAAGGGCGGGCTGGCTGGTGAAATGGGCAGCGGTCTTGAAATGCTCCTGAAGCACCGCGAGGGTCGGGAAGTTATGGCTGTGCATCGCGTGCCACGCACTGGCGGCTTCGGCTCGGAGTTCGAGGCTGAGCGCGCCGGTGCGAACCTTGAGGGAAAGCGCGCTCGCCACCTCTGTGTGGCTCCAGTCGCTGACGAAGACAGCCCCCGGTTCTATCGCCGCCAGCCAATCGAGAACGACAGGGGAATGGGGCTCTGCCACCAGCGCGGCGACCACCGCCGAAGTATGGAGATAGTAGCTCAATAGCGCGCGTCGTCGCGCATGCGGCGGACGAACTCCCCGGCGGGCTCCTGAACCGGCATCTGGGCGTGCAGCTTGCGCAGGGCCTCGACGTCCACCGGCGTCCACTCGCGCTTGACCTCAGCGGGCACGAGGCGGGCAGCAGGCTTGCCGCGCCGAACGATCTCGATGCTCTCGCCGGTTTCCACGCGATCCACGATCTCGCTGAGGCGCGCCTTGGCGTCGGCTAGGTTGATGCGTTCCATCGCGGTGGCGGGCTCCTGACTAGGTTGGTGACTATATCAGGAAACTTGCACGAGTGAAGACCGTCGTCGGTGGCCATAGATCGAAGCTGGGCCTTGACTAGCCATTGTATAGCCAATCAAACAGGATACTTGAAAAGGGGGCGGAGCATGTTTGAAGTAGAGCTGCGTTTCACGGGGCAGGAAGCGGACCGAGGTCTGCTTGATTTCTACGATGCCTCCAAAGCTCTAGTCGGTTTTCAACGATCTTTAGCTTTAACAGTACATCTGGCGATAAACGGTGAGATCATCACCCAAGCACCGAGCTTGAGCGGCGCAGAAATCTATTTTCCGGCCGTCGAGGAGGGGAGTTGGAAATCGAAAGCCGTCGTGATCCTCGGTGGCGCATTTGCACTCGGATCGGTAGGAAAAGACTCGCCCGTGGGTCAGATGGTAACATCGCTGTACGATTATGTTTTGTCAGAGACGATGGGATTTCACCCTGACTATGACAAAACCCTTCAGCAACAATATGCTGAGCACCTAAAAGAAAAGGGTATCACTAAAGAAAAGGTGGATAGTCTAATCGAGAAAACCGAAGCTAGTGTAGCGGAAATGCACCGACCAGTTGTTGCTTCGGAGACAGCCGGAGCGGGTGAGGTTAGCACGGGCGGACCTCATAAGAAAAAGCTTGGGCCAGAACTCTCCATTTACACCTATGAGTATGTGAAGAGGACAATCCGAAGCCCAGATGTGACCGAAATTGTCGGCACGGTGTCCAGCTTCAACAATAATACCTACAAAGGGCGGCTCTTTTCATTCGCAGAAAGGAGGCCAATCCCATTTGAAATTTTGCCTGACTCGCGCAGTCGGCACATCAGAGGCATCCTTACAAACAGCCAACATCTAGCGGGACAAAACCCTTCAGATCCGAAAGCCGTGGTAAAACTCTCTGTCTATCGCCTGGATAGCGTGACCGGACGTCTAAAGCGCTTGCATGTTATCACCGCTACGCCGGGTTCTTAGTTTCACCCCACCGTCACAAAACTATCCATAACCCGCTTCCGTCCAGCCTGCTCGAAGTCGATCTCCAGCTTGTTGCCTTCGATCTCGGCGATCGTGCCATAGCCGAACTTCTGGTGGAACACGCGCATGCCCAGCGACAGGTCGTCGCGGGCCTTGGCGCCGAAGCTTACCGCCGACGCGCGGCTTTCCACCACGCGGGCGGGTTCGCGGCTGAAGGTGCGGGAAGTGAAGCTGCCGCCGGGGTTCTTCATGTCGACGCCCGCGGCGCGCTGCCAGCCCGGGCCTCTTCCCGTTCCGCGCGAGACGTCCGCGAAGGGGTCGCTGCGCTCGCTCCAGTTGGCCTGCCACAGGCTCGCGCCGCCGGTCATCGTGCTTTCGCTCTCGATATGCGCCTCGGGCAGCTCGGCGACGAAGCGGCTCGGGATCGAGGAGTTCCACTGGCCGTAGATGCGGCGATTGGCGGCGTGGAGGATCGTCGCCTGGCGCCGGGCGCGGGTGATCGCGACATAGGCGAGGCGGCGTTCCTCCTCCAGCGACGCGAGCCCGCCTTCGTCGAGCGCGCGCTGCGAGGGAAAGATGCCTTCTTCCCAGCCCGCCAGGAACACCGTGTCGAACTCCAGCCCCTTGGCGGCGTGGATCGTCATGATCGTGACCTTGGGCTCGTCCTGCTGCCCCTCATTGTCCATGACGAGGCTGACATGCTCGAGGAAGGCGCCGAGCGTTTCATACTCCTCCATCGCGCGCACGAGCTCGTTGAGGTTTTCGAGCCGGCCCGCGGCCTCGGCGGTGCGATCGGCCTGCCACATCGCGGTATAGCCGCTCTCGTCGAGGATGATGCGGGCGAGGTCCGGGTGCTGGAGGTCGTTGCCCATGGAGCGCCAGCGCGCCATGTCGCCGACCAGATTGCCGAGCGCGCGGCGAGCCTGGGGCGTCAGCTCGTCGGTATCGAGGATGCGCGCGGCGGCGGTGGTGAGCGGGATGCCGGCGGCGCGGGCATATTGGTGGACCTTCGCCAGCGCCTTGTCGCCGAGGCCGCGCTTGGGGACGTTGACGATGCGCTCGAAGGCGAGGTCGTCCGCCGGCTGGGCGACGACGCGGAGATAGGCGAGCGCGTCGCGGATTTCCTGGCGCTCGTAGAAGCGGAAGCCGCCGATGATGCGATAGGGCAGGCCGATCGCGATGAACCGGTCTTCGAACTCGCGGGTCTGGTGCTGGGCGCGGACGAGGATCGCCATGTCGTCGAGGCTCTTGCCGCCGCGCTGCAGGCCTTCCATCTCCTCGCCGACGCGGCGGGCTTCCTCGGGCCCGTCCCACACGCCGAGCACCTTGACCTTCTCGCCCTCGTCCTTGTCGGTCCACAAGGTCTTGCCGAGGCGGCCGCTATTGTTGGCGATCACGCCGCTGGCGGCGGCGAGGATGTGCGGGGTCGAGCGGTAATTCTGCTCGAGCTTGATGACCTTGGCGCCGGGGAAGTCCTTCTCGAACTTCAGGATGTTCTCGACGAGCGCGCCGCGCCACGAATAGATCGACTGGTCGTCGTCGCCGACGCAGCAGATGTTCTTGCGCTCCTGCGCGAGCAGCCGCAGCCAGAGATACTGGACGGCGTTGGTGTCCTGATATTCGTCGACCAGGATGTAGCGGAAGCGCTGCTGATAGCTCTCCAGCACGTCGCGGTGGGTCTTGAGGATCACCAGCATGTGGAGGAGCAGGTCGCCGAAGTCGCAGGCGTTGAGCGCCTTCAGCCGCTCCTGGTAGAGATGGTAGAGCGCGGCGCCGCGGCCATTGCCGTAGCGCTCGGACTCGCCGGCACCGATCTCGGCGGGGGTGAGGCCCTTGTTCTTCCACTCGTCGATCAGCCCGGCGAGCTGGCGGGCGGGGAAGCGCTTCTCGTCGATCTCCGCGGCCAGGATCAGCTGCTTGAGCAGCCGGAGCTGGTCGTCGGTATCGAGGATGGTGAAGTTGGATTGCAGGCCGACCAGCTCGGCATGGCGGCGCAGCATCTTGGCGCCGATCGCGTGGAAGGTGCCGAGCCAGGGCATGCCCTCGACTGCCGCGCCGACGAGGCGGCCGACGCGCTCCTTCATCTCGCGCGCCGCCTTGTTGGTGAAGGTGACCGCCAGGATCTCGGACGGGAAGGCGCGGCGGGTCCAGAGGAGATGGGCGAGGCGCGCGGTGAGCGCCGCGGTCTTGCCCGTGCCGGCGCCGGCGAGGACGAGCACCGGCCCCTCGGCGGTGAGCACCGCCTCGCGCTGCGGCGGGTTCAGCCCGCTCAGATAGGGGGCGTTGGCGTCGGTCTCTACGGGCAGGGTCATGGCGAACAACTAGGGAACGCTTTGGGCGGCCGCAAGCTCCGTGCGCGGGCGCGGTTATGCACAGGCATCGGAAATATGGTCGCAACAATGCACTGGCGCCTGCAACAAACCCGCAATAATACCTAATTGCGGTCAACCATCCGTTGACGGCCAAATCCCGCAGCTGGGGAGCTGGGATAATGATGATTCGGGGGGCGGGTCTGATTGTGGCGGCGGGGGCGGTTTTCGCCTGTGCGCCGGCATGTGCTCAGGCGATTGCGGCGGCGCAGACCGCCTATCTGGTGCTGCGGCCGGAAGTCCGGGTGAAGAACGAGGAGCATGTCTCCGGCCTGTGGCTGCGGACCAGCGCGACGGTGCGCGAGCCGAGCGAGGCGTGGCGCGCGGACGAGACCAAGGCCTCCTATGGCTTCTCGGTGCAGAAGCAGGTGCTGGGGCATACGTGGCTAGGATTGAGCGCGGTGGCGCAGACCCCGCGCTTCGATGCCGATCGCGGCGTGATCCGCGATGCGCGGCACTATGCCGGGGCGCGGCTGAGCTTCGAGGCGTCGGACCATGTCGAGATGGGCTTCGCCTGGCTGCGGCGGCTGCGCGGGCGCGGCTTCATGAGCGCGCCGGGCGGCAATCGCGGGATCAAGCCGGGCCCCAAGGCCTATATGCAGCTGCGCTTCTGAAGCGGACGAGCGCGCCGCGCTGAGGGCGGCGGATGGAGACGGTTGCGCGATCCCGCCCAACCGTCTCGCCAGGCGCGGATCTAGACGAAGATCTCACGAACCGCGATGGCGTCGACCCGTGCGAAAGCACTCGGCGGAATCGGCGGCGGGGGCGGCGGATTGTCGGTGCCGCCTTCGTCGGGATTGCCGACTTCGTCGCAATTGTCCTCGGGGTTCGGCGGCGGCGCGTCCGGCGTCAGCTCAGGCAGGCAGTTCGGATTCGTCTGCGCCATGGCTTGCGACGAGGGAAGCAGCGCGGAGCCCATCAGGGCGAGCGTTGCACAGGCGGCGAGCAATGAAAGTTCCTTCATTCTTGTCTCCTTGCCAATATCAGGCGCGCCGGTTGTCCGACCCCCCATGGATTTTGGCAAAGCGAGTTGGGGCCCATTCGGTGCTATTCCGCTGTCGCCGGAATCGAGGACAATTGCGTGCCGGAATGACGCAAAGCGGCCGATCCACGGCCCTGTCATGCGTTTGTCATATGGCTGTCACACCCTCCGGCCAGAGGCGCGCATATCATGGCATCACTCGCTCTGGACCAAGCCGCACCGGTTGACCAACCGCAGCCCGGCCCCCGATTCGACTACAAGACGCATCCCCTGGCCAAATTGCTGTTCGCGGCGATCATGGTGGGCGGGCTGGTCTTCGCAGGCTGGAGCGTGTTGACCGACACGCACGGCGTGGGGGAGGAACTGGCCACCGGCGTGTTCCTGTTCCTCGGCCTGGCGCTGCTGATCGCGCTCGGCTTCGAGTTCGTGAACGGCTTCCACGATACCGCCAACGCCGTCGCCACGGTGATCTACACCAATTCGATGCCCGCGCATTTGGCCGTGGTCTGGTCGGGCTTCTGGAATTTCCTGGGCGTGATGTTCTCGAGCGGAGCGGTCGCCTACACGATCATCACGCTGCTGCCGGTCGAGCTGATCCTCAATGTGGGGTCCGCGGGCGGCTTCGCGATGATCTTCGCGCTGCTGCTCGCCGCGGTGCTGTGGAACCTCGGCACCTGGTATATCGGCCTGCCCAACAGCTCGTCGCACACGCTGATCGGCTCGGTGCTGGGCGTCGGCTTCGCCAACCAGCTAATCAATGCCGGCTCGCGCGGCGGCACCGCCGGCGTCGACTGGAGCCAGGCGACCAAGATCCTCACCGGCCTGTGGATGGCGCCGCTGATCGGCTTCTTCGCCGCGCTGGCGCTGCTCCTCGTGATGCGGCTCTTCCTGAAGAACCAGAAGCTCTACACCTCGCCGATGCCGCACACCGCGCCGCCGCTCGGCATCCGCAGCGCGCTGATCTTCACCTGCACCGCGGTCTCGTTCAGCCATGGCTCGAACGACGGCCAGAAGGGCATGGGCCTGATCATGCTGATCCTGATCGGCTGCGCGCCCACCGCCTACGCCCTCAACCGCACCCAGTCGGCGAGCGCCACGCCCGCCTATGTGCAGACCGCCAATGTCGCCGCTGCCGTGTTCGATGCGCACAGCGCCGGGCTGCCCGATGTCGCCCCGGTCGATGCGCGCAAGATCCTCACCACCGCGCTCCAGCAGCGCAAGGTCGAAGGACCGCAGGTGTTCGCCGCGCTCGAGGGCCTGTCCAGGGACCTCACCACGCGCGTCCAGGGCTATGGCTCGCTGAGCAAGGTGCCCGCGGAAGCCACCGGCAATGTCCGCAACGACATGTACCTGGTGCTCGACACCACCCGCCTCGCGACCAAGAAGCCCGATGGCTACAAGCCCGAGGAGCTGACGGCGCTGAAGGCCTATCAGGACGGGCTGGAGAAGGGCACGCGCTTCATCCCGCTCTGGGTGAAGATCGTCGTCGCGATCGCGCTCGGCCTGGGCACGATGATCGGCTGGAAGCGGATCGTCGTCACCGTCGGCGAGAAGATCGGCAAGCAGCACATGACCTATGCGATGGGCGCTTCGGCCGAGCTGGTCGCGGCGGGCACGATCCTGGCGGCCGACCGCTTCGGGCTGCCGGTGTCGACCACGCACATCCTCTCCTCGGGCGTCGCCGGCGCATCGGTGGCGAGCGGCGCGGGGCTGCAGGCACGCACGCTGCGCAACCTCGCGCTTGCCTGGCTGCTCACCCTGCCGGCCGCGATGGCGCTTTCCGGCTGCCTCTACTGGGCGATGCTCAACGGCGTGAAGGTGCTGGGGCTCTGAGGTGAAACGTCATCCCGGCGAAAGCCGGGATCTCGTGCCGCAAGCGCCTTCGCCTGAGATCCCGGCTTTCGCCGGGAGGACGGCTTATTTCCGCACGAACTTCTGCACCCGCTGGCCGGCGATATCGACGACATAGAGGTTGCCGGCCCGGTCCGCGGCGATGTCGTGGGCGATCCAGAACTGGCCGTCCTGATTGCCGATCCGGCCGAAATGCTCGACCGGACGGCCATCGAGTGCCGCGATCGTCACGCCGTCATGATCGGGCACCTTGTCGGGGTTCGATCCGCCGTCGAGGATGGCGATGCGGCCGCCAGGAAGCAGCGCCAGGCCGAAGGGGCGGCCGATCGCATCCGATTTCCATTCGGTGAGATAGCGGCCCTCCGGGTCGAAGACCTGGACGCGGTCGTTCACCCGGTCCGCGACATAGACGCGGCCCTTGCCGTCCACCGCCAATGCGTGCGGGATGTTGAACTGGCCCGGCCCGGCACCGCGTGTGCCCCATTGGAAGAGTAGCTTCCCATCGGCCGCGAACCGGGCGACGCGCGAATTGCCATAGCCGTCGGCGACATAGAAGCTTCCGTCCGGCATCGGCGCGACATCGGTGGGCCGGTCGAAATGCGTCGCATCGGCGCCGGGAACCCCACGTTCGCCGAGCGTGCGGAGCAGCGTGCCGTCGGGGGCGAACTCGAAGACCTGGCTGGTGCCGGTATCGGTGATCCAGACATGGTCGCCGGGGCCGACGCTGATCCCGTGCGGCACGACGAACAGCCCGGCACCCCATTCGCGCTTGAGCTTGCCGGTGGCGCCGTCGAACACTTCGACCACCGGCTCTTTCACTGGGACCAGCCCCTTGGCATCGGTGCCGCGATTGCCGCGGTGCAGGACCAGCACCTCGCCCGCGCTGTTCACCGCCACGCCCGAGCAGGGGCCCAGCACGCGGCCTTCGGGCAGGACCGGCCAGCCATGGACGACCGCGTAATGCGGGGCGGGCGCGGCGGACGCGAGGAGGAGCGGGGCGAATGCCGCCAGGCCGGTGATGCGCATTGCCGCACCCTAATCGCATCCGTCATC
>JAEXLC010000025.1 GCA_023445495.1 Pseudomonadota bacterium
TAATTCCTCCCCCAGCTTGCTGGGGGAGGGGGACCGCGACGCGTAGCGTCGGGGTGGAGGGGCGCGCCAAAGACGCGACCGCCGCTCGACCAAGGTCCACCGGCGCGATGCTTGCGGCACCCTCCCTCCGGGGGAGTGATCGGCGGAGGCTGCCCCGCAGCCTCCGGTTCACGCCTTCGGCATGAACTTCCCGATCACTTCATCAAAACCAATTCCTCCGACATGGTCGGGTGCAGCGCCACGGTCTGGTCGAAGGCATCCTTGGTCAGCCCGGCCTTCACCGCCACCGCCGCCGCCTGAAGGATCTCCGGCGCATCGGGCCCGATCATGTGGAGGCCGACGACGCGGCCGGTCGTGCCGTCGCAGATCATCTTGTAGAGCGCGCGCTCGTTGCGATCGGCGAGGACATTCTTCATCGCGCGGAAATCGCTCTGGTAGACCGCGATCGAGCCGAGCTTGTTGCGCGCCTCGCTCTCGGTCATGCCGACGCCGGCCATCGGCGGGTGGCTGAACACCGCGCTCGGGATGCACGAATAGTCCACCCGATGCGGCTTACCGCCGAAGATCGTGTCGGCGAATGCCTGGCCTTCGCGGATCGCCACCGGGGTAAGCTGCACCCGGTTGGTGACATCGCCCACCGCATAGATCGAATCGACCGACGACATGTTGTCGGCATCGACCTGCACCGCGCCCTTGGCATCGAGCTGGACGCCGATATCCTCGAGACCGAGGCCCTTCGTATTGGGCACGCGGCCGGTGGCGAAGATCACGCAATCGACTTCGATCGGCTCATGCTTGCTCAGCGTGACCTTGAGCGCGCCGCTCTCCAGCTTCTCGATCGACTTGAACTCGCAGTGGAAGCGGAAATCGATGCCCTTCATCAGCGAGATCTGGAGCAGCCGGTCGCGCATCGAATGATCATAGCCGCGCAGGATCACATCGGTGCGGTTCACCAGCGTCACATGGCTGCCGAACTCGTTGAAGATACCGGCGAATTCGTTGGCGATATAGCCGCCGCCGGCGATCAGCACGCGCTTGGGCAGCTTGTCGAGGTGGAAGACCTCGTTCGAAGTGATGCCGAGGTCGCTGCCGGGGAATTCCGGCACATGCGGATGCGCGCCGGTGGCGACCAAGATGTACTTGGCGGTCACCTTGCGGCCGCTGGCCAGCGTCACTTCGTGCGGGCCGGTGACGGTGGCGCGCTCGAGGAAGGTCTCGACCTGGTTGTTGTGCAGCGTCTGGGTGTAGAGGCCGTTGAGGCGATCGACATCGGCAAGGACGTTGTCGCGCAGCACCGCCCAGTCGAAATCGCATTCGGGCACGTTCCAGCCGAAGCGGCGCGCGTCCTTCAGGTCCTCGGCGAAATGCGCGCCATAGACGAGCAGCTTCTTGGGCACGCAGCCGCGGATCACGCAGGTGCCGCCGATGCGATATTCCTCGGCCACCGCGACCTTCGCGCCGTACGCCGCCGAGACGCGCGAGGCGCGGGTGCCTCCGGAGCCGGCGCCGATCACGAAGAGATCATAATCGTATTCGGCCACGCGCATTTCCTTCCCGCTCAATTCGAGGCCGGGAGATAGGGCGTGGGGGCGCCAATGCCAATGCGGCGCGGTTCGCCTCTATTGCACCGCCTGATGCGCGTAGCTGAGGATCCGCGCGACCCGCCAGCCGTCAGGCCCCTTCTTCCACAGCTGGACGAAATGCGCCTTGCCGACCAGCTTCTCCGGGCTGTCGCCCTTGCGCTCGTAGAAGACATGGTCGCCTTCCTCGATCGCGCCATAGCCGGGCACCGGATCGACCCGCAGCGTCCCCGGCAGCAGCGCGCGGCGGCTGCGCCAGGCGTCGGGTGCCTTCTTCGCCTCGCACCCCTTTGCATAGAGTGCGACGAACGCCTTCCCGCTGGTCGCCACCACGCCGTCCTTGTCGTGGTACATCTCGAAATCGGGGGTCACCTGCGAGGCAAGCCGTGCGGGGTCGCAGCGCTCGAAGAAGGTCTCGAACAGCGCCGTATCCGCTGCCTTCACCTCGGCGAGGAGCGCCGGGTCGGGCGCGGACCGCAGCAGGGCGATCGAAAGCGCGGTGGCAAGGAACATGCGGGTCTCCGATGTGTATTATTTACATAATACACATCGGCACGGGTCCGGCAACCGTTTCAGGCCGGCAGCAGTTCCGCCCGCTCGGTCTCGGCGATCCAGCCGCCGCCGAGCACGCGCTCGCCGGCATAGAGCACCGCGGCCTGGCCGGGGGCGACGCCATATTCGGGCGTCTCGAACACGACGCGGCCGTCCTCCAGTCGCGCCGGCACCGGCTTGGCGAGGCTGCGCACCTTGGCGGTCATCGGGCCGGCATAGCTGCCGCCCAGCCAGTTGATCCCCTCGATTCGCGCCGCGCGCACCGCCAGCGCCCGCTTGGGGCCGACGATCACCTGCTTCGTCTCCGGATCGAGCCGCAGGACATAATAGGGCTCGGGCGCGCCGCCGATCTCGAGCCCGCGGCGCTGGCCGACGGTGAAGTGGATCAGCCCCTTGTGGCGGCCGAGCACCTTACCCGATTCGTCGACGATCTCGCCCTGGGTCTCCGCCTCCGGGCGCAGCTTCTTGACCAGAGTCGCGTAATCGCCGTCCGGCACGAAGCAGATGTCCTGGCTGTCAGGCTTGCCCGCGACGGCCAACCCAAGCTGCGCCGCCAGCTCGCGCACCTGCGGCTTGGGCATGCCGCCCAGCGGGAAGCGCAGGAAATCGAGCTGCGCCGCGGTGGTGGCGAACAGGAAATAGCTCTGGTCGCGCGCCGGATCATAAGCGCGGTGCAGTTCGGCGCCCTCGGCACCCATCACCCGCTGCACATAATGTCCGGTCGCCAGGCAATCGGCGCCGAGGTCGCGGGCCAGCGCGAACAGGTCGGTGAACTTCGGCCCCATGTTGCACTTCACGCAGGGGATCGGCGTGCGCCCGGCGAGATATTCGTCGGCGAAATCGTCGATCACCTCGCTTTTGAAGCTCGACGCATGGTCGAAGACATAATGCGCGATGCCGAGCTTGTCGCAGACGGCGCGGGCGTCGCGAATGTCGCGCCCGGCACAGCAGGAACCGGCTCGGCCCACCGCCTCGCCATGGTCGTAGAGCTGCAGCGTCACCCCGATCG
>JAEXLC010000039.1 GCA_023445495.1 Pseudomonadota bacterium
TATCATGCTGCTGGTGGGCTTGGTGTGGGGGGGCGGCTACGATGTGGCGCCGCCGGCCACGCACTGAACCGCGTCAGCCGCACCAGAGCGCCGACTTGACCAGGTGCGGCTTCGGGCAGGCGCGTCCGGCGGGAAGCGGGAGCTTCTGGCCGGGCCGCCACAGGCCGAGGCGCTGGTGGATGTTGGGCATCTCCGCATCGATCACCGCGAGCGGATTGCCGTCGCCATAATGGGTGGCGCTGCGGAAACGGAATTGCTGGCGGTAGCGCAGCGCCGCGTCCGGCTTGCTGAGCGAGACCCAATAGCCATAGGGCGCGTCGCTGGTCGGCTCGGCGAAGATCATCGCACCCTGGAGCGGCCCCTCCGCGACATAGCGGACTTCCTCATTGTTGTTGCGGCCGGTGCGCTGCGCATAGGCGGTGACGAAGCCGTCCTTCGCCTTGTCATAGGCGAGCAGCCGGGTGGCGACGCGCTGGTTGCCATTGCCGCTATGGACGCTGGCGACCTGCAGGAGCAGCAGCGCGCGGCCGGGCGCCGGATGCACGATCGCGGGCGTGACCAGATAGTGCGGCTCGACAAAGGGGTCGTCCTTGCCCTCGCCCAGCAGGTCAGCCAGGCCCGGCTGGCAGGTGCGGCCGGAATCCTTGCTCAGGCAGAGCGTGATGGCACCAGGCTCCTGGTTGCCGATGACGCTCTCCGCGTCCGGCCCCTGGGTGGCGATCAGCCGCCAGGGCGAAGGCGCGCCGAACGGCTTGGCGAGATCGATCGACGCGATCACCTTGCCCTCGGGCGCCGGCGCGGCACCGGCGAGCAATGCTCCGGCAAGGAGCAGCGGCAGGCGCCTCACGCGGTGCCCGCGCTGTTGGCGAGCAGGCGGGGATCGATGCCGGCGCCGGCAAAGGCGACCGCCCAGCGGTCCTCGGCGTCGATGTCGTAGATCAGGTCGGGCGTGCCGGCGGTATTGAACCAGCCATGGCGGGCCATCTCGCTGTCGAGCTGGCCTTCGCTCCAGCCGGCATAGCCGAGCGCGACCAGATATTTGGCCGGGCCGGTGCCTTCGGCGATCGCGCGCAGCACGTCGATCGTGCCGGAGAGCGCCCAGCGGCCGCCGACATCGATCGTGTCCTGCCCGCCCCAATCGGGCGAATGGAGGACGAAGCCGCGGCGCGGCTCGACCGGGCCGCCGAAATGCACGGGCGTGTCGGGTGCGTCGCCCGGCTCGATCTCGAACTGCTTGAGCAGGTCGTGCAGGGTCAGCCCCTCGATCGTGTCGCCGATGCCGATGCCGAGCGCGCCTTCATTGTCGTGCGCGCACATCGCGATCACGGCGCGCTCGAAGCGCGGATCGCCGATGCCCGGCATGGCGAGGAGGAACTGGCCGGTAAGGAAAGATGTCGAGTCCATTGCCGATCAACGTAGCCGCACCACTTCGGCTCCGCACGCTTGAAAATCACGCGTCACAAGCCGATGGAGCGGCACGACTCATTTCAGGAGAGAAGAATGACCATCCAGGTTGGCGACCGCATTCCCACCGTCACCTTCGTCAAGGTGACCGAGGCTGGCCCCGATCAGATTTCCTCGGATGACTATTTCGCGGGCCGCAAGGTCGCGATCTTCTCGGTGCCGGGTGCCTTCACCCCGACCTGCTCGGCCAAGCACCTGCCGGGCTTTGTCGAGAAGGCCGACGAGATCAAGGCGAAGGGCGTGGACGAGATCGCCTGCACCGCGGTCAACGACGCGTTCGTGATGGGCGCCTGGGGCAAGGCCAGCGGTGTCGAGGGCAAGGTGACGATGCTCGCCGACGGCAATGGCGACTTCCCCAAGGCGCTGGGGCTGACCATGGACGGGTCGAAGTTCGGCATGGGCACGCGCGGCCAGCGCTTCTCGATGCTGGTGAACGACGGCGTGGTCGAGCAGCTCAATGTCGAGGCACCGGGCCAGTTCGAAGTCAGCTCGGCCGAGTATCTGCTCGGCAAGCTGTGAGCTGAACGCGCCGGAAATACGGAAGCGTAACGGAACCCTGAGAGGCTCGCCGGAGTTGATTCGGCGAGCTTTTCAGAAAGGGACCGACATGGCCGATACCGAAACTGCCAACGCACTTCCCGAGACCGCCGCCGAAGCCAAGGAGGAGGCGAAGAGCTTCCTTGCCCAGGCGCAGGAAACCCTGGGCGACGCGTTCGATGCGACCGTCAACGCGGTGAAGGAGCACCCGATCGCCGCAGCCGGAATCGCCGCCGGTGTCGCGGCCGCGGTCGGCGGTGCCGCCTATGCCGCCACCCAGCTGGGCGGCGAGAAGGAACCGGCGGCCAAGCCCGCCAAGAAATAAGCCGGAAAAAATTCCTCCCCTATGGGGAGGGCACGACCGGGCCGGGACTTCTCCCGGCCCCTGGTCTTGCCAGAGTCATTTTTGGCGCTTAGCCCTGCAAGATGACTCAAGCTTCCGCCATCGTCGCCGATCTCGAGCGCCTCTACAACGCCTCGGTCGATCGCCTCAAAGCCGCCCTGAACCGCTATATCAGCGAAGGCACGCCGCCGAGCCCGGAGGACCGGACCGACGGCAGCTTCGCCTATCCCGAGCTGCGCGTCACCTATCGCGGCGGCAATGATCGCAACCGCCCCACCCCGCGCCGCTCGTTCGGCCGGCTGGTCGAGGAAGGCGAGTACCGCATCTCGGTCACACGCCCGGCGATGTTCAGCCGCTACCTGATCGAGCAGCTGACCTTCCTGATCGAGGATTATGACGTCGAGGTCCATGCCGTCACCGGGCGGCAGGAAATCCCCTTCCCGTACGTGCTCGACCCCGGCCACATCGCGGCGATGGACCAGATCTCGGTCACCGAGCTGGGCCGCCACTTCCCGGCGACCGAACTCGCGCATATCGGCGACGAGATCGCCGACGGACTGTGGATGTCCTCCGACGCCACCCGCCCGCTGGCGCTGTTCGACGGGCTGCGCACCGACTTCTCGCTCGCCCGCCTGCGCCATTACACCGGCACCCCGGTCGAGCATTTCCAGCAGTACATCCTGTTCACCAACTATCACCGCTATGTCGACGAGTTCGTCCGCTGGGCGGTCGACCAGCTGGGTGACGGCAGCCGCTTCACCGGCGTCTCGGGCGCGGGCGGCATCCTGGTCGAGGCCGGGGACGATACCGACAGGCTGCTCAACGACACCTCGGCATGGCGGCGGCACCAGATGCCGGCCTATCACCTGATGGCCAAGGACGGATCGGGCATCACGCTGGTGAACATCGGCGTCGGCCCGTCCAACGCCAAGACGATCACCGATCACCTCGCGGTGCTGCGCCCCGAGGCGTGGCTGATGATCGGCCATTGCGGCGGCTTGCGCCCGAGCCAGCGGATCGGCGACTATGTCCTTGCCCACGCCTATCTGCGCGACGACCACATCATGGACGATGTCCTGCCGCCCGAGATTCCGATCCCCGCCATTGCAGAAGTCCAGCTCGCGCTGGCGCGGGCCGCCGGCACCATCTCCGGCCAGTCGGGCGACGAGCTCAAGCAGCGGCTGCGCACCGGCACGATCGTCACCACCGACGACCGCAACTGGGAGCTGCGCTACTCGCAATCGGCGCTGCGCTTCTCGCTGAGCCGCGCGGTCGGCATCGACATGGAGAGCGCCACGCTCGCCGCCCAGGGCTATCGCTTCCGCGTCCCCTACGGCACGCTGCTCTGCGTCTCGGACAAGCCGCTCCACGGCGAGCTCAAGCTGCCGGGCCAGGCGAACCTGTTCTACGAGCGCGCGATCGCCGAGCACCTCAAGATCGGCATCGAGACCTGCGAGGAGCTGCGCCGCGAAGGCGCCAAGCTCCACTCCCGCAAGCTGCGCGCGTTCAACGAGCCGCCGTTCCGGTGATGTTTCCCACCGTCATCCTCCCTTCGGGTAGGATGACGGGACCGGGCGGACACCCTATCTTGGCAGGGCGTTCAACCGTTGTGGAGAGTCACCATGATCGATCCCGAGGAACAGCCCGAAGCCGAAGCGCCGCATGCGCACCAGTCCGACGGCACCGACAGCTCTGGCGAATGGGACGCGCAGATCGCCGATGAAGGGATGATCCCCGACAGCGACCCGCCGAGCGATTGAGCTTATCCGTCATCCCGGGGCAATCCCCGCGGTCGGGGGGGTGTTTTAAACCCGAGG
>JAEXLC010000055.1 GCA_023445495.1 Pseudomonadota bacterium
CGGCGGCTTCGCCAGATTCGCCGCCACCGCCGCGCGGATCAGCGCCGTCAGCGCGACCTCGTCGATCGCCTCGCCCGCATGGATATCGATCGCACGCCGCACATTCCCGTCCAGGCTCGAATTGAACAGGCCCGTCGGGTCTTCCAGCGAAGCTCCCTTGGCAAAGGTGAGCTTCACCGCCGCCTTGTAGGTCTCGCCGGTGCAGAGGATGCCGGCATGCTCCCACACCGGCACGCCGCGCCACTTCCACGTCTCCTCCACGTCCGGATCGGCCGCGTGGATGATCGCGCGCACCTTCGCCAGCGTCGCGCCGCGCCAGTCGTCCAGCGCCGCGATGCGGGCGTCGATCTGCTCGGCGGCGGTCTTGTCCTCGCTCATGCGTTCCTCGCGAAATAGGGCCGTGCGAACATGTAGAGCCCCGTCGGCAGCAGCACCAGCAGCGGCGCCACCGCAAGCAGCCCGAGCCACTGCGCATTGGCCTGCAGGATCACCGCGACGATGTTCACGATCGCGGCGATGCTGAAAATGAACCCGCTCCAGCGGTGGACCTGGCGTAGCATGGCATCCTCTCCCTCAAATGCATAACTCTTTGGCTATGGATTTCTCATAGCCATTCAGTTATGAGTTCGTCAAGCCCAACGAAAAAGGCCGGAGCGTCGCCGCCCCGGCCTTTCCTGTTTCCCGATGGGAGTGGGAAAATCGTCAGCGTGCCGCCAGCCGCGTGCCCGGCTTCACCCAGGCGGCGGTCGCGTCGCCCGCGCCGGCGCGGACGAAGCAGGTCTGGCCGCTCGACTTGATCTGCTGGCACAGCGCGGCGGCGCCGTTACGGTCATAGCCGCCCACCGACAGGCGATAGAAACTGCCCGCCTTGGTCGAGACCTTGGCGCCGTACGGCGTCTGGCCGGCAAGCGCCGCGACGCGGTCGTCCATGCGGTTCCACGCGTCGCGCGCCACCGCCGGGCTCACATAGGCGCCGAGCTGGACATAGAAATTGCCGCGCGCCGGCTTGGCGGCCACCGCGCTCTTCTCGATCAGGCGCGGTGCCTTGGCCGAAACCGCGACGCTGGGCGCCGGGGCGCGCACCGCGGCGGCCGGAACCGCCTGCACCACTTCCGCGCGCGGGCCGAAGACGACGCCGGCATTGGTGCCGGCCACCGGATTGGCCTCGGTCACCGCCACGGCCGGAGCCGCTGCCGCAACCGCGGTCGAGACGCCCGCTTCGGCGGCAACCGCCTCGGCATTGGCGGGCACGCCCGGCATATAGGTGTCGACCGCTTCCGGCACCGGCGCGGTCTGCACCGGCTGCACCGTCGCGGCGGCGAGCATCACATTCTGCTGCGCCAGCGCCAGGCGCACCGGCTGGCCGAGGTCCTGCACCGGGGTGACGTTGAGCAGCGCCGCGACCTGGTCATAGGCGTTGGTCGGGCGGGCGAAGTTCACCCACTGCATCATCCGCGCATTGAGCTGGTCCGGCGCGACGTCGACCGACGCGACCTGCTTGGCTTCCGCCCAGCGGCCCGACAGCGCGAGCGCGAGCGCCAGATTCTGGCGGGTCTTGGCGGTGGCGTCCTCCGCGCGGGCGGCGGGGCTCAGGATCTCGACGGCCTTCACCGGATCACCGGCCAGCGCATAGGCCAGGCCGCGATCGGCGGCGGCGATCGTGTCCTCATGGCTGTCGAGCATCGCGCGGGCGCCCGGCCAGTCGCCGCCGGCGATCTTGGCGAGCACCTGGTTCAGCGCGGCGCGGCCGTCGCCCGGGTTGAGCGTCAGCGCGTCGCCCAGCGCCTGGTTCGCCGAAGCGAAGCGGCCCGCGAGCAGATAGGCCTGGCCGAGCAGCGCGCGATACTCCGCGTTCTGCGGGTCGTTGGCCACCGCCAGCTCGGCGTGCTGCACGGCGTCGCCCGCCTTGCGCTTGGCGATCGCCTTGCGCGCGGCGCCGGCTTCCTGCGCGGCCTTCTTGGCGTTGGGCGCGTCGGTCGCGAAGGCCGAGAGCGCGAAGCCCTCGGTCGCGATGCCGGCTGCCAGCGTGCCGCCGGCGCAGAGCGCCGAAAGGCCGATCACGAGCTTGCTACGGATCTTCATCATCCAGTCCTTACCGGTTCCCGGCCGGGCCGACCTGACGCGCAAGCGTCTCGACCTCGGTCAGCGATTCGAGAAAGGCGTCGAGCGCCTCGGTCACGATCTGCTGCGCCGAACGGTTGGTTACGGCGGATGCGAGGCGCAGTCGCAAATGCCGGTCATTGTCGAGGCGGAGCGTGAACGCCGCCTTGGATTTCTTCGCCACTTCGCGGGCCAGCCGCTCGGCAGCCGCCGGGGCAAGCACCGGGGCCTGCGGCGCCGGGGCCATGACCGGAGCCGGCTCGGGCTGCGGCTCGGCGACCTGCTCGACCACCGGCGGCAGCGCGGGCACGCGCGGCCGGGTCACCGGAACCGGTGCGGGCACGGGCGCCGGCTGGCTGAACCGCTCGTCGAGCTGCTCGATCTGGCGCAGCACCTGCGGCTTGGGCGCGGGCACCGGCGCCGGCTCGGGCGCGAAATGCTGGCTGTGGACGCTCTCGTCGCCCATGTCGTTCCAGCCGAGATCGTCCTGGGCGGTCGTCGGGTTCATCCCGACAAAGCCCTGCGGGCGCATCGCCGGACGCGCCTGGCCCTTGCGGGCGAGCAGGCTCGAGGAGAGCGACGCGGTGGGTTTGGGGGTGCCGAACATCAGCTCACCACCCGGCGGCCAAAGCCGCCACCCGGGCGCGTCGCGCCGAACTGGTTGACCGCGGTCGGCGGCGCGAACACGGTGCGGCGGAAGTTCTTCTCCAGCCGGTCGTTGATATAGGTCCACAGCGCCTCGACCTCGCCGGCCGAGCGCCCGTTCGGATCGACTTCCATCACGGTGCGGCCGTCGATCATCGAGGCGGCGAAATCGGTGCGGTGGTGCAGCGTGATCGGCGCGACCGTGCCATGCTGCGACAGCGCGACGGCGGCCTCGCTGGTGATCCGCGCCTTGGGCGTCGCGGCGTTGACCACGAAGATCAGCGGCTTGCCGGCGCGGTCGCACAGGTCGACCGTGGCGCCGACGGCGCGCAGGTCATGCGGCGACGGACGCGTCGGGATGACGATGAGCTCGGCCACCGCGATCACGCTCTGGATCGCCATGGTGATCGCCGGCGGGGTGTCGATCACCGCCAGCTTGAAGCCCTGCTGGCGCAGGATCTCGAGGTCCGAGGCGAGCCGCGCGACGGTGGTCTGCGCGAAGGCCGGAAGATCGGTCTCGCGCTCGTTCCACCAGTCGGCCAGCGAGCCCTGCGGGTCGATGTCGATCAGCACGACCGGGCCGCAGCCCGCCCGTTCCGCCTGCACGGCGAGATGGCCCGACAAGGTCGTCTTGCCGGATCCGCCTTTCTGCGATGCCAACGCGAGAACGCGCATGAACCCCCTCGAAATACCAGTTACCCGAGCGTGGGGATGCCATGCGGTCGTCTAAGAATGCGTTAACAGCGTTCCGCCCCGGGATTCTCCGGAGAAGACGGGCTAAGGATTTCTTTCACAAATGATGGTTAACTGCCATTTAGCCATTCATCCGGGGTGGGAGTCGAAGGTCGCATGAAGCTGCTGGGGTTGATCGCTGTTGCCGGGCTGGCCCTCGCCGCCCCGCTCGCGCTCGCGCAGGACAATCCGGTCAAGGCCGGGGTCGAGGCGTGGGAGCGCGGCGATTACAAGGCCGCCGTCGATCGCTGGCGCGGTCCGGCGATGAAGGGCGATGCCGACGCGCAGTTCAACCTCGGCCAGGCCTATAAGCTCGGCCGCGGCGTCAAGGCCGATCTCAACCAGGCCGAGACCTGGTATGGCAAGGCCGCCGCCCGGGGCCATGAGCAGGCCCAGGCCAGCTATGCCCTCGCCCTGTTCGCCAATGGCAAGCGCGATGCCGCCGCGCCCTGGCTCCAGCGCGCCGCCGGCCGCGGCGATCCGCGCGCCCAGTATGTGCTCGGCACGATGTATTTCAACGGCGATATCGTCCAGAAGGACTGGGTCCGCGCCTATGCGCTGGTCACCCGCTCCTCGCAGTCGGGCCTTGCCGAAGCCTCGGGCGCGATCGCCCAGATGGACAAGTACATGACCGTGCAGGATCGCCAGGCCGGTCTCGCCCTTGCCCGCAAGTACGAGGAAGAGGCGAACCGCGCACCCCTGCCCGGCACCACGCCGCCGGTCGAGATCGCCAGCACCCTGCCGCCGCGCGCCACCCCGGTGCGCACGCCGCCGCGCGTCACGCCCAGCCCGGTGCCAGTGCCGGTCCGCACCCAGCCCGCGCCGGTCTCCGTGCCCGCGCCCGTCCGCGACGGCGGCTGGCGCCTCCAGCTCGGCGCGTTCGGCGATCCCGGCAACGCCCGCAAGCTATGGAGCCAGGTCGGCAGCCGCTTCCCGGGCCGCTCGGTCAGCTATGTGAAGGCGGGCACCCTCACCAAGGTGCTGGTCGGCCCCTTCGCCAGCCGCGCCGATGCGGCCGGCGCCTGCCGCGGCATCAGCCCCTGCGTGCCGGTCAGCAACTAGCGCCTTCCTGCCCCCTTCCCATTCTCGTCACCCCGGCCTTGAGCCGGGGTCCCGCTTCCTTGTCACGCCGAGGAAGAAGCGAGACCCCGGCTCAAGGCCGGGATGACGATGCAAATCGGAACGCCGTCCACCCCGACAATCACCGCTTCGGTCATATCGCAGTTGCAACAAAAGCCGGATCGTGTCGTTAGGGACGCCATGATCCGCTTCCTCGCGCTCGCGCCTCTGCTCGTCCTCGCCCTCCCCGCCCATGCGCAGGAGGGAGAGAGCAAGCCGCCCAAGCGCTACCGCGTCTCGCTCGGCCCGCAGCTCTCGCCCAATTATCCGGGCGCGGACAAGGTCCAGCTCAGCCCGCTGGTCGATGTCGCGGTCGCCCGCGGCGACGATCCCTTCCCCTTCGAGGCGGCGGATGACAGTTTCGGCTTCTCGGCGTTCCGGTCGGGCGGGTTCGAGATCGGCCCCGCCGCCAATTTCCAGGGCTCGCGCCACCGCAAGGAAGCCGGCGCCCAGATCGACGAGGTCGGCACCACGGTCGAGCTCGGCGGCTATGCCCAATATTGGCTGGCCAGGTCGCTCCGCCTCCACACCGAGCTGCGCAAGGGCGTCAACGGCCACAAGGGCCTGATCGGCAGCGCCGGGCTCGACTATGTCATGCGCGACGGCGACAAGTGGCTGGTCTCGATCGGCCCGCGCGTCACCTTGTCCGACGCGAAATACCGCCGCGCCTATTTCGACGTCACCCCCGCGGTCGCCGCCCGCACCGGCCTGCCCGCCTATCGCGCGGACGGCAGCGCAGTCCACGCGCTGGGCGTGAGCAGCACCGCCACCCGCCAGTTCAGCCGCCACTGGGGCGTCTACGGCTATGCCCGCTACGACCGCCTGACCGGCGACGGCGCGGATTCGCCACTCACCACCAGACCCTATGGCAGCCGCAACCAGTTCTCCGGCGGCCTCGGCCTGAGCTTCACCTTCGGCAAGGGTGTGCGCTGAGCAACCTCTTCTGCCTTCTTAGCCCTCTCCCGCGCCCTCTAAATCGTCATCCCCGCGCAGGCGGGGATCCAGGGTGGTGGAGCGACATCCTTCGTGACTCTGAATTCCCGCTTCGCGGGGATGGCGGAAAACGGGGAGGGCGAGGTAAAGAGAGGTGTGGCTAATCATCCTCCAGCGGATCGAAGCCCCAGTCTTCGGCGAGATCGCGCCAAGTCGGGTTGCCGTCCTCGATCAGGCGGACCTTCCATTCTCGGTTCCACTTCTTGATCCGCTTCTCCCGGATGATAGCGGACTCCATTTCCGAATGGACCTCAAGCCAGACGAGGCGTTTGCAGCCATTTTCCTTGGTAAAGCCTTCAATCATGCCGGTGCGGTGCTGATAGACGCGACCTGGAGGATCGGAAGTAACGCCGGTGTAGAGCGTGCCGTTGCGCCCGCTGGCCATGATGTAGACTGCCGGTGTGCGGTCCATTGTCGCTGGATAGCACCATCTGAGAGCGGCGGCTTGAATGAATTCGCCACCCCACATTCCTTCGTCATCCCCGCGCAGGCGGGGATCCAGGGTGGCAAAGCGATGCGCTGCTTGGCTCTGGATCCCCGCCTGCGCGGGGAT
>JAEXLC010000077.1 GCA_023445495.1 Pseudomonadota bacterium
GGACCCCGGCTCAAGGCCGGGGTGACAAGGGTTTGGGTGCTAGGACTTCAAATCGGCGACCATTCGATCGCTTCCTCGCCGTCATCGCCTTCGTCGACCTTGTCATGCTCGCCGCCGATTTCCTCGAGCAGCTTGTCGAGAACCCAGTCGACGCCGACGCCGCTGGCGCCCGAGATCGGGATCACCGGGCTGCCGCTCGCCTCTTCCAGTTCGGCGGATAGCGCCGCGATAAGCTCGTCGTCGAGCGTATCGATCTTGTTGAGCGCGACGATCACCGGCTTGTCGACCAGCCCGGCGCCATAGGCTTCCAGCTCGCCGCGGACGATCCGGTAGCTTTCGGCCACGTCGGGATCATTGGCATCGACCAGGTGGAGCAGCACGCGGCAGCGCTCGATATGGCCGAGGAAGCGGTCGCCGATGCCGGCGCCGTCCGCCGCGCCCTCGATCAGGCCCGGAATGTCGGCGACGACGAATTCCTGCATCTTGTGGCGCACCACGCCCAGCTGGGGGCGCGTGGTGGTGAAGGCATAGGCGCCGACCTTGGCCTGGGCGTTGGTCACCTGATTGATGAAGGTCGACTTGCCGGCATTGGGCAGCCCGACCAGCCCCGCATCGGCGAGCAGCTTGAGGCGCAGCCAGACATAGGCTTCCTCGCTCGGCCAGCCGGTGCCGTGCTGGCGCGGGGCGCGGTTGGTCGAGGTCTTGTAGCTGGCATTGCCGCGCCCGCCATCGCCGCCGCGCAGGAAGACGACGCGCTGGCCCTCTTCCGTCAGGTCGAGCAGCAGCGAGCGTTCCTCGTCATCGGCGAGGATCTGGGTGCCGATCGGCACCTTGATGACAAGGTCGTCGCCGCCCGCGCCGGTGCGGTTCGAGCCCGCGCCGCCATGGCCGCGCGGCGCGCGGAAATGCTGGGTGTAGCGGAAGTCGATCAGCGTGTTCAGGCCGGCAACGGCCTCGAACACGATGTCGCCGCCCTTGCCGCCATTGCCGCCGTCGGGGCCGCCATATTCGATGAACTTCTCGCGCCGGAAGCTGACGGCGCCGGGGCCGCCCGCGCCGGAGCGGACGAAGATCTTTGCCTGGTCCAGGAAATGCATCGCAGGCCCATAGGCGAATGTCGCAAATTCGTCACCCCATGGTGACGGACTATTTACGCTGGTGCGGGACAATCGCCGCCGAAACAGGCCGGGGATTGGGGCAAATGATCCGTGAGGCGTTGATCGGGTGCGCGCTGCTGGGCGGCGGGGGCTATTATGCGGTGTCGGCCTATCAGGCGCCGGACATCGTCCGCACGGTGAACGCGACGCCGCACGATACCTGGCGCGGCTTCGACCTGGTGCTGAACGGCGCCAGGGACAGCTGGACCGGCTATGGCCCCGGCGGGGCGACCCCGGAAAAGGGCGTGAGCTGGCCCAAGGTGACCAGCGTCGATTCGAAGGAGATCGACTACCGCGTCAGCAATGACGGGGCCGAGGCGATCCATCTCCGGCTGCGCTTCGAGCCGCTGGAGGATGGCCGCAAGACCAAGCTTTCCTTCGATGCCGATTTCAAGGGCAGGGCCGCCATGGCCAACTACACCCCCCAGGTTCGCGCGGCGATGGAGAAGGTGCTCGACGAGTTCATCGTCCAGATCGAGAATGGCAAGGCGGTGAGCTCGGTCGAGCGCTTCCTCGATTTCGATCGCCAGCTACGTGCCCGGCCGGGCTATGCCGAGGGGCAGCGCCAGGTCGAGCAGATGCGCCAGCGCCAGGCCCAGTCGGCGGCTGCCGCGCCGATGGTCGATCCCGACAAGGGCAAGCTCGATCCGAAAGGCGCCGAGGTGACGCCCAGGAATCCGTCCTTGCGCTACTGACGCGCAACTTTCATGCTGGCGCTGCCGGGAACCGGAGGTATAGGCTCTCGGTTCATGTAGACGGCGCCCGCACGCGCCGGCGAGAAGAAACCAAGGCAACCGTCGCGCGCAGATGAACTCGATCGATCGGTACATGGCGCGGCTGATCGCGGTGCCCCTGATCTCGACATTGCTGATCTCGGCAATGCTGCTGGTGCTCGACCGCATGCTGCGCCTGTTCGAGTTCGTCGCGACCGAGGGCGGGCCGGTCAGCGTCGTCTGGCGGATGCTCGCCAACCTGCTTCCCGAATATCTCGGTCTCGGCATCCCGATCGGGTTGATGCTGGGCTGCCTGCTCGCCTTCCGCCGCCTCGCGACCTCGTCGGAGCTCGACGTGCTGCGCGCGGTGGGGATCAGCTATACGCGCCTGCTCAAGGTGCCCTTCATGTACGCGCTGGCGCTGGCGGCGCTGAACCTGGCGATCGTCGGCTTCGTCCAGCCCTGGTCGCGCTACAATTACGAGCAGCTCCGCTTCGAGCTGCGCTCGGGTGCGCTTGGTGCCTCGATCAAGGTGGGCGAGTTCACCAGCTTCGGCGCCAAGATGACCATGCGCATCGAGGAGAGCAAGGACGAGGGCCGCAAGCTCTCGGGCATCTTCGTGCAGATGATGACGAAGGACGGCACGCCGGTCGCGGTCACCGCGCAGAGCGGCCAGTTCCTGCGCTCGGACGATCCGGACGTCATCATCTTCCGCCTGCAGAACGGCACGCTGGTCCACCAGGACAAGGGCTCGCCGGTGCCGCGCGTGCTTACTTTCACCACGCACAACCTGCCGATCCCGCTGCCCAAATACGAGCAGTTCCGCACTCGCGGCGGCAAGAATATCGAGCGGACCCTGCCCGAGCTGGCGGTGATCGGCCGCAACCCGCAGTCGAGTGTGGAGGATCGCGAGACGAGCCGTGCGGCCTTCCACTTCCGCCTGGTCGAAGTGGTGTCGATGTTCCTGCTGCCGTTCCTTGCGGTGGCGCTCGGCGTACCGCCCAAGCGCTCGACCTCGGCGCTCGGCGTATTCCTGTCGATCGTGGTGATCGTTACCTATCACAAGATCAACGAGTTCGGGCAGTCGTTCGGCGCCAGCGGCAGTGTCGATCCGATCATCGCGCTCTGGGGCCCGTTCTCGCTGTTCTGCGCGCTGGTGATGTGGATGTACTATCAGATTGCCTATGTGCCGGGCGGCCAGCCGATCAGCGGCCTCGAAAAGGTGTTCTCCAAGCTCACCAAGTTCGTCCTGCGCTATCTGCCGGGGCGGCGGCGCAAGCTGCGCCGGGATGAGGCCGCGGCATGATCCTGAGCCTTTTCCCGTCCCGAACCATGTCCGCCTACATGGCGAAGATGTTCCTGACGCGCACCTTCGCCATCCTTGGCGCGCTGGTGCTCATCCTCCAGTCGCTCGATCTGCTGACCGAGAGCAGCGCGGTCCTGGCCTATGCCGGCAATGGCGATGCCGAGATCTGGCGCTATGTCAGCCTGCGCGTTCCGCAGATCGCCGCGACCTTCCTGCCCTATTCGGTGCTGCTCGGTTCGATCCTGACGCTCAGCCAGCTCAACCAGAACAGCGAAGTGATCGCGATGAAGGCCTCGGGCCTCTCCGCGCACCAGGTGCTGGCGCCGCTGCTGCTGACCGGCATGGTGGTGGCCGCGATCTCCTTCGCCTTCAACGACCGGATCGTCACCCGCGCCACCTCCACGCTCGAGGCGTGGAAGAAGGTCAACTACGCTCCGCTGCCGATCGATCGCGGCGATCGCAGCAATGTCTGGGTGAAGGGCGACAACAACCTGATCCAGGTCCAGCAGATCCGCGGGCGCGGCGATGGTGCCCAGCTCTACGGGATCACCGTCTATGAGCGGCAGGACCGCTCACTCGTCGGTATCCTCACCGCGCCGCACGGCGTGCGCGACGGCGATGGCTGGCGCGTGGATAACGCCGAGCGCTTCACCATTGCCAGCGGGCAGAAGACCAAGGTCGGCAGCGTGGTGATCGGCCACAATATCCGCCCGGACCAGTTCACCCTGGCGCATGTCGATGCCGACAGCATGTCGTTCGGCACGCTCTACCAGGCGATCGGGGACCTTCAGGTCGCCGGCCGCCAGACCGAGGCGCTGGAAGGCGCGCTGTGGCACAAGCTTTCCGGGCCGCTCTCGGCGATCCTGATGCCGCTGCTCGGCGCGGTCGCCGGCTTCGGCCTGGCGCGCTCGGGCAAGCTGTTCGTCCGCGCGGTGATCGGCATGGCGCTCGGCTTCCTCTATTTCGTCGCCGACAATTTCGCGCTCGCGATGGGCAATCTCGGCGCCTATCCGCCGTTCCTTGCCGCTTGGGCGCCGTTCCTGCTGTTCCTGATGATCGGCGAGGCAGTGCTCCTGCGCACCGAGGAATAGCTGGCAGGGCGTAGGCCCCAAGCGTTCCTGTCTGGTCGTGCGGGGCCGGGGGCCATATAGCGGCGCCCATGTCGCTCTTCCCGCCTGCTTCCTGCCCGCGCATCGTCGTCAAGATCGGTTCGGCTCTGCTGGTCGATCCGGATGGCAGCGTGCGCCGCGAATGGCTGGAGGGCATTGCCGCCGATATCGCCGAACGGGTGCGCGAGGGGCAGCAGGTCGCGGTGGTCTCCTCGGGCGCGATCGCGCTCGGAGCCCGGCGGCTCAAGCTCGCCAAGGGCGGCCGCGCCAGCCTGGAAGACGCGCAGGCGGCCGCCGCCACCGGCCAGATCGAGTTGAGCCGCGTCTGGGCCGATGTGCTGGGTGCGAACGGCCTCACCGCCGCGCAGATGCTGGTGACGCTCGGCGATCTCGAGGATCGCCGCCGCTATCTCAACGCCGCCGCCACGCTCGACCGGCTGCTCGGCCTTGGCGTCGTGCCAGTGCTCAACGAGAATGACAGCGTCGCCACCGAGGAGATCCGCTTCGGTGACAATGACCGGCTCGCTGCCCGCGTCGCCCAAGCGGCGGGAGCGGGAGGCGTCGTGCTGCTTTCCGATATCGATGGGCTGTACGACCGCAACCCGGCGCTGCCCGGCGCGGTGCATATCCCCCGCGTCGAGCGGATCGACGGCGCGATCGAGGGGATGGCGGACAAGGGTTCGGCCTCGGGCATGGGATCGGGCGGCATGGTTTCGAAGATCGCCGCGGCGCGCATCGCCAATGCCGCCGGCGCGCATCTCGCCATCGCCTCGGGCCGGATCGAGCATCCGCTTTCGGCCGAGGCCAGGCACACACTGTTCGTCGCCGAGAAAGCCGCCCCGGCCCGCAAGGCCTGGCTGGCCGGCGGCATCACCGCGCACGGCACCATCCATGTCGATGCCGGTGCGGCCACGGCATTGGGGCAGGGCCGCAGCCTGCTCGCCGCCGGCGCCACCCGTGTCGAGGGCGTGTTCTCGCGCGGCGACCTCGTCGTGATCGCAGGACCCGACGGCAAGCCGCTTGCCCGCGGCCTCGCCGAATATCCGAGCGATGACGCCACCCGCATCCTCGGCCGCCGCAACGAGGACCAGGCCGAACTGCTCGGCTACGCCCCGCGCTCGACACTGGTCCACCGCAGCCATATGGCGCTGCTGTGAGCACCATCGCCCTTACCGGCGGCACCGGCTTTGTCGGCACCCGCCTGATCGCCCTTGCCCTCGAAGCCGGCCACCAGGTCCGCGCCCTGACGCGCCGCCCGCAGGCCGAGCGCGCCGGCATCGCCTGGGTGCAGGGCGACCTCAACAACACCGCCGCCCTCGCTGAACTATGCGAAGGCGCCGATGCCGTCATCCATGTCGCCGGCGTGGTCAACGCGCCCGACAAGGCCGGCTTCGCTGCCGGCAATATCGACGGTACCCGCAACATGCTGGAGGCCGCCAGGGCCAGCGGCGTCCGCCGCTTCGTCCATGTCTCCTCGCTCGCCGCGCGCGAGCCCGCGCTTTCCGCCTATGGCTGGTCCAAGGCCGAGGGGGACAAGCTCGTCATGGAGTCCGGGCTCGACTGGGCGATGGTCCGCCCGCCGGCGATCTACGGCCCCGGCGACCTCGAGATGCTCGAGCTGTTCAAGCTGGCCAAGCAGGGTCTTGCCGTCATGCCGCGCGGCGGTCGCATCTCGCTGATCGAGGTCGGCGATCTCGGCCGGCTGCTGCTCGCGCTCGCCACCACCGACGGCTGCAACCAGATCCTCGACGCCGATGACGGCACGCCCACCGGCTGGAGCCACAAGCAGTTCTCGCAGGCGATCGGCGCCGCGCTCGGCAAGCGTGTCGCCAGCTTCGCGCTGCCACGCCCGCTGTTGATGGCCGGTGCGCATCTCGACCGGCTGCTGCGCGGCAAGAACGCCAAGCTCACCCCCGATCGCGTCGCCTATTTCTGCCATGCGGATTGGGTGGTCGATTCGAGCCGCCGCCCGCCCGCCAATCTCTGGGTGCCGCAGGTCGAGACCCCCGCCGGTCTCGCCGCCACCGCCGCCTGGTACCGCGAGCAGGGGCTGCTCTGATCCGCTGAGCCCTCAAGCATCCTAAAATGAAGGATGCTCAAGCTCATCATCTGGGATCTCGACGACACGCTCTGGTCCGGCACGCTGGCGGACGGCGACGCCGTGCAACTGCACCGGCACCGTGCCGAGCTGGTCCGCGCCTTCAACGCGCGCGGTGTCGTCTCCTCGATCTGCTCGAAGAACGATCACGCGACCGCTGAAGCGAAGCTGCGCGAGCTGGGCCTGTGGGACGCGTTCGTCTTCCCCCATATCGCCTTCACCCCCAAGCCCGAGGCGATCCGCGCGATCATCGCCGACATGCAACTGCGCCCCGCCGACGTGCTGTTCGTCGACGACAATCCGGCGAACCTGCGCGAGGTCGCGCATGCGATCCCCGAGATCCAGCTGCTCGAGATCACCCTCTCGGATGCAGACGATCACCTCGCCGGCCTGCTCGCGCTGACCCCGCCGGGCAGGAGCCGCGTCGATCGCTACCGGATGATGGAGCGCCGCAAGGCCGATCGCGCCGCCGTGCCGGCGCTCTCCAACCATGACTTCCTGCGCACCTGCGGTCTTCAGGCGACTGCGCCGTATCTCATGGACAATCTCGATTTCGCACCGCGCATCGCCGACCTCATCAACCGCTCCAACCAGCTCAACTATACCGGCTCGCGTGTCGAGCAGGCGGAGCTGGAGGCGAACATCATCGACGTCGTCCGCTTCGACAGCTGGTCGATCTTCGCTTGGGATGCCTATGGCCGCCATGGGCTGGTTGGCTTCGTCATGGTCGATCGCGCTGCGGAACACCTCGTCCATTTCACCTTTTCCTGCCGAATCATGCACATGGGGCTCGAAGCCTATGCGCTGTCCAAGGTTCGCGAGAAATGGCCGGCGATTGACAGCAGCGCCTGGGAAGGCCGCTTCGACCGTACCGATCCGGACTGGATTGCCGATGCGGACTTCCATGCGCCCGAAGTGCGCGCCGCGATCCTTGCCGAGCAAGCACCCGCGCTCCTGGCTGATCCGGCGGTACGGATCATGTTCGATTGCCAGTCCGGCGGCATCGCGCACTACAGCCGATTCCGCCCGGCGATCGAGTTCGATCACCACCCGCGCGTCTTCGCGATGCGGATGATGGACGACGGCAGCTGGCGCGACCAGGATTTCCCGCCCTTCCTCGTCTATGGCGCCGCGGTCGACTATCTGGGCGGCCGCTGGGGCGATCGCTGGCCGCTTGTCGATATCGGCCTCTACGAGACCTGCCTCGTCCGCATGCTCATCATGCTGATCGAGCAGGACCGCCGCATGCTGGTCGTCCTGCCGCCCGAGGACGCGCCCGAGGACAAATATCGCCTCACCCATAATCTGAACCCCGAGCGCTGCCGCCGCCTAAACGCGCTGTGGCGCAAGGCGGCGCGCGAGAATCCCGGCCATGTCTGGGTGCTCGACGTCGCCGACATCGCCGGGCCGGACGAGATGGCGGACGTCACTCACCTTCATGCCGGCCTGCTCCAGAAGATCGCCGGCCAGGTCGATTGCTGGATCGAGGCGGTGGCGCTGGGTGGGGAGGGGCAGGCCGAAGCGGCGTAAAGCCTACTAGTTCCCCGGCTTTCGCCGAGGAACAGCTAAGCTACGGAATGATAATGCTCGTATCCGCCTTCACCCGGTCGAGCGCGATCAGCGAGCGATAGCTGGCGATGAACTCCTTCTCCGCGAACAGCCTTTTGGTCAGCGCCGAATAGGCGCGCATGTCCGACGTCACGATTACCAGCATGAAGCTCACCCCGCCGGTGACGTAATAGCATTGCTGGACCTCGGGCGTGTCGAGGAACATCCGGCGGGCCAGCTCCACCGTCGGCGCGTGCTCGTTGATTAGCTGCACCTCTACGATCGAGGTAATGGTGAGCGGCACGGCGTCGGGATCGACGATCGCGACGTTGCGCGCGATCACGCCCGAGGCCTCCATCGCCGCGATCCGCCGCTGCACCGCCGCGGCCGACAGGTTCACCGCTTCGCCGATCCGGCGCTGCGACATCTTGTTGTCCGCCTGCACCAGCCGAAGGATCGCGCGATCGAACGAGTCGAGATTGCGCGCGGATTTGTCTCGTTCATCGGCCATGTGCTGAGTTTTTGTTGCATCCGGGCCATGAATCAAGAGCGCTCAGCCCGCTCGTGCGATGATATTCCCCGCACCGGAAGGGAAACCACATGCCGAATGAACGCGGATCACTGGTGCTGGGCGTGCTGTGCGGAGCCGCTGCCGGCGCGCTCTGGGGGCTGGTGTTCCTCGCGCCCGAACTGGCCCGCGCCTTCGGCCCGCTCGAGCTGACCATCGGGCGCTACCTCGCCTATGGCCTGATCTCCGGCGCCCTGATCGCCCCGCGCTGGCGCAGCCTTGCCGCCACGCTGGGGGCAGGGGAGTGGCGCGCGCTCGCCTGGCTCGCCCTCCTGGGCAACACGCTCTACTACATCCTCCTCGCCAGCGCGGTGCAGCTCGGCGGCGCTGCGATCACCGCGCTGGTGATCGGTTTCCTGCCCGTAGTCGTCACCATCGTCGGCAGCCGAGCCGAAGGCGCGGTCCCGCTCGCTCGCCTCGCCCCGTCGCTGCTGCTCTGCGCCGCGGGCGCGGTCTGCATCGGCTGGCAGGCTCTGTTCCTGCCCTCGACCCGACCGGTCGCCGCCCAGCTCGCCGGTCTGCTCTGCGCGATCGGCGCGCTCGCCTCCTGGGGTGCCTATGCGGTGTACAACAACCATATGCTGACCCGGGTGAAGACCGTCTCCTCGCACGATTGGAGCCTGTTGATCGGCATCGCCACCGGTGCGCAGAGCCTCGTGCTGATCCCGCTCGCCCTGCTGCTCGGCGTACGCGGTCATGGCGTGAGCGACTGGATGCTGTTCGTCGCGGTCTCGGCCGGGGTAGCGGTGTTCGCCTCGATCGTCGGCAATGCGCTGTGGAACCGGATGAGCCGGTTGCTGCCGCTCACGCTGTCGGGGCAGATGATAACCTTCGAGACGCTGTTCGCTTTGCTCTATGCCTTCGCCTGGGAACATCGCGGGCCGACGATGCTGGAAGGAGTCGCGTTCGTGCTGGTGGTGGCGAGCGTGGTGAGCTGCGTGGCGGCGCATCGGCGGAAAGAGCCTGTAGCGAGCCGAGTTCTCCAACCGTCACCCTGAACTCGTTTCAGGGTCCAACGTGCCAGATGGGATATCGCAGGTGGCGGGTTGGATGCTGAAACAAGTTCAGCATGACGAAGGATCAGGCCCCCATCATGCTCCGCGCCACCGCCTCGGCAGTCTTGATCCCGTCGATAGCGGCGGACAAAATTCCCCCCGCATAGCCAGCGCCTTCGCCAGCCGGGAACAGCTGCGCCACGTTCAGGCTCTGGTGATCCTTGCCGCGCGTGATCCGCACCGGCGAAGAGGTCCGCGTCTCCACGCCGGTCATGATCGCATCATGATGGTCGTAGTTCGCGATCTGCCGCCCGAACACCGGCAGCGCCTCGCGGAACGCCTCGATCACGAAGCCCGGCAGGCATTCGGACAGGTCGGTCATCTTCACGCCCGGCTTGTACGAGGGGATGACTTCGCCGAGCGCGGTCGAGGCGCGGCCAGCGATCAGGTCGCCGACCAGCTGCCCCGGCGCATGATAGTTGGAGCCGCCGGCGATGAACGCCATGTCCTCCCAGTGCCGCTGCAGCTCGATGCCGGCCAGCGGCCCGCCCGGATAATCCTTGGCCGGGTCGATCGCGACCACCAGCCCGGAATTCGCATTGAACTCGGCGCGCGAATATTGGCTCATGCCGTTGGTGACGACGCGGCCTTCCTCTGAGGTCGCCGCTACCACGCGCCCGCCCGGGCACATGCAGAAGCTGTAGACGCTGCGCCCGTTCGAGGCGTGATGCACCAGGCTGTATGCCGCCGCGCCCAGGTCGGGATGCCCCGCGCAGTTGCCGAAGCGAGCCCGATCGATCCAGCTCTGCGGATGCTCGATGCGTACCCCAATGGCGAACGGCTTGGCCTCGATATGCACGCCGCGCCGGTGCAGCATCTCGAAGGTCGGCCGAGCGCTGTGGCCCACTGCCAGCACGACATGATCGGCCTCGAGGAAGCTGCCGTCCTGCAGGTGGAGCCCACGCATCTTCTGGTTGCCGTCGGGCGTGCGCTCGAGCTCGATATCGTCGACCCGGGTCTCCCAGCGATACTCGCCGCCCAACGCTTCGATCGTGCGGCGCATGCTCTCGACCATGGTGACGAGCCGGAACGTGCCGATATGCGGGTGCGCTTCCCACAGGATGTCGTCGGGCGCACCGGCCCTGACGAATTCCTCCAGCACCTTGCGGCCGAGGAAGCGCGGGTCCTTCACCCGGCAATAGAGCTTGCCGTCGGAAAAGGTGCCGGCGCCGCCTTCGCCGAACTGGACGTTCGAATCCGGGTTGAGCTCGCCCCGGCGCCACAGGCCCCAGGTGTCCTTGGTCCGCTGGCGCACCACCTTGCCGCGATCGAGGATGATCGGGCGGAAGCCCATCTGGGCAAGGATCAGCCCGGCGAACAGTCCGCACGGCCCCGCGCCGATCACGACCGGGCGCAAACCGCTCCAGTCACTCGGCGCCATCACCGGGAAGTTGTACGTCATGTCCGGCATCGGGCGCACGTCCTTGTCGTCCGGGAAACGCGCCAGCACCGCCGTCTCGTCGATCAGCTCCACGTCCACGGTGTAGACCAGCTGGATCGCGTTGCGCCGCCGCGCGTCATTGCCGCGGCGATAGACTGCATGGCTCTTCAGCTCGGCAGGCGCGATGCCCAGCCGTTTGAGGATCGCCTCGGGCAGGGCCTCGGGCGAATGGTCGAGCGGCAGATAGAGTCCGGAAAGACGAAGCATCGCGAGCCTCTAGCGCCAGTTGCGCCCGTCGCCAAATCGCCGGGCCTTGCCCCGTGTCCGGCCCGTTTCCGCCGCAATCGCTTGGCAGTGCACCGCGATACCACTAGAGGGACCACATGACCGACCGCGCTTCCGTCTTCGAGACCGTCACCGCCCAGATCGAGCCCTTCAACAAGAAGGGCGTCGCGCTGACCGACAGCACCACCTTCGCCGGCGACCTGGAGTGGGACAGCCTCACCGTGATGGATTTCGTTGCGGCGATCGAGGACGAGTTCGACATCATCATCACGATGAACATGCAGGCCGAGATCGAGAATATCGGCCAGCTGGTCGACGCCGTGCAGAAGCTCAAGGGCTGAGCCACGTGACCGACAGCCTGAACACCGCCGACGCGCTTCCCGCCCACCCGGCTGCGGTCGCGCCCGAAACCGACCTGATGTCGAAGTTCGACGCGCTGATCAACGAGCGCGAGCGCCTTCTCGCCAGCGGCGTCACCGATCCCTACGCGGTGGTGATGGAGCAGGTGAAGTCGCCGACCGAGGCGGTGATCAAGGGCAAGGACACGATCCTGCTTGGCACCTACAACTATATGGGCATGACGTTCGATCCGGACGTGATCCAGGCCGGCAAGGACGCGCTCGACAAGTTCGGCTCGGGCACCAATGGCAGCCGCATGCTCAACGGCACCTTTCACGACCATATGGACGTGGAGCAGGCGCTGCGCGAATTCTACGGCGTCTCGGGCGCGATCGTCTTTTCGACCGGCTACATGGCCAATCTCGGGATGATCTCCACGCTCGTCGGCAAGGGCGAGTATGTCATTCTCGACGCCGACAGCCACGCCTCGATCTATGACGGCTGCAAGCAGGGCAATGCCGAGATCGTCCGCTTCCGCCACAACAGCGTCGAGGACCTCGACAAGCGCCTCGGCCGCCTGCCCAAGGAGGCCGGCAAGCTGGTCGTGCTCGAGGGCGTCTATTCGATGCTCGGCGACATCGCGCCGCTGAAGGAAATGGTCGAGGTCGCCAAGAAGCACGGCGCGATGGTGCTCTCGGACGAAGCCCATTCGATGGGGTTCTTCGGCCCGAACGGCCGCGGCGTCTATGAGGACCAGGGCCTCGAAGGCCAGGTCGATTTCGTCGTCGGCACCTTCTCCAAGTCGGTCGGCACCGTCGGCGGCTTCTGCGTGTCGAACCACCCGAAGTTCGAGGCGATCCGCCTCGCCTGCCGCCCATACATCTTCACCGCCTCGCTGCCGCCCAGCGTGGTCGCGACGGCGGCGACCTCGATCCGCAAGCTGATGCATGCGCACAACAAGCGCGCGCATCTCTGGGAAAATGCCCGCACGCTGCACGGCGGTCTCAAGGAAATGGGCTTCAAGCTCGGCACCGAGAACCCCGATTCGGCGATCATCGCGGTGATCCTCGAGGATCAGGTGCAGGGCGCGATGATGTGGCAGGCGCTGCTCGAAGGCGGCCTCTATGTGAACCTCGCCCGTCCGCCGGCGACTCCGGCTGGCACCTTCCTGCTGCGCTGCTCGCTCTGCGCCGAGCACACCGCCGAGCAGATCCAGCGCGTGCTGGGCATGTTCAAGGCGGCGGGTCAGGCTGTGGGCGTCATCGCCTGAGACGGATCGCCATCCAGAATCCCCTCCCTGCAAGGGAGGGGTTAGGGGTGGGTTAGAAAAGGTCGGGCTCGATGCCCGGCCTTTTCTGTTTTTGCGGGCCGTCTCGCCGAGCGACCCCGGCAAAGGCCGGGCTCGCAACCCACCCCCAACCCCTCCCTTGCAGGGAGGGGAGTAAGGAAGGTGGTTCACTGCATCTCGATCCGTCCCAAGGGCGCTTTCCTCCTTCCTCAGGGTCGATTAAACCCGAGCCCGTAATGAGTGAGAGTAACACCGCTCTGGAGCGTGCCGTCCGGGCGACGAACTGGCGGATGGCATTGCTCGGCGCGCTCGCGCTGCTCGGGATCGTCGTGCTCGCCGCCGTGGCGGTGATCCAGGCACGTACCGATGCCGAGCGCGACCGGGCGATCGCGCGCCAGCAGCACACTTTCGAAGTCATCATGCGGGTCAGCCAGCTCTCGGGCGCGATCCTCGGGGCGGAGGCGGCACTCGGCCGCTATGTCGTCAGCGCCGACAAGAATCTCGGCCAGCAATATAGCGCGCAATGGGGCCGCGCCTCGGAACAGCTCAACCGGCTGCGCCAGCTGCTCGCCGACAATCCTGCCCAGCAGGCCCGCATCGTCCGGCTCAAACAGGCGTTCGACGCGCGCGGCAAGGAGTTGGCGACCACCGCGCTCTACTCGACCTACAAGCGGCACAGCGATGCCTGGGGCAGCTATTATCAGGTTCGCGCCAGCCCGGCGCGCAGCCAGCTCGAGTCGCTGCTCGCCGAGATGGTCGATGCCGAGCGCGTGACTCTCCGGGAACGCAGCCAGGCCGCCGCCGATCTCGTCACCAATTCGGGATTCGCGTCCCGCATCCTCACCGGTTTCGGCATATTGATCGTGCTCGGCGCGGTGCTGCTCGGCTGGATGGCGATCGAGGCGCAGGGCGAGCGTGCGGTGGCCGATGCCAATGCCGATGCCGAGCGCGAGCGGGCGGAGGAGCTGCGCGAAGCCGTCGAGGAAGCGACCGAGCAGCTGCGCGCCGAGGCCGGCGAGCGCGAAGCCGCGCAGGAGCAGCTTCGCCAGGCGCAGAAAATGGAAGCGGTCGGCCAGCTCACCGGCGGTATCGCCCATGATTTCAACAATATGCTGGCGGTGGTTCTGGGAGGACTCGAGCTCGCCAAGCGCCATCTCCACACCGGCGGCCCTGATGCCCAGCGGCATATCGAGAATGCGATGGAAGGCGCCAATCGCGCCGCCGCGCTCACCCGTCGCCTGCTCGCCTTCTCGCGCGCCGAGCCGCTGCTGCCCGAAGCGGTGGAGGCCGGCACGCTGATCGAGGGCATGGCCGATCTGCTCGATCGCACGCTGGGCGACGGCATCGCGGTCACCACCGCGGATGCCGGCAAGCACTGGCGGATCTGGGTCGATCGCCACCAGCTCGAGAACGCGCTGCTCAACCTTGCGGTCAATGCGCGCGACGCGATGGAGGGGCAGGGGACGCTCAGCATCAGCACCGGCGGCACCCGCCTGGCCGAGAAGCAGGTCGGCGAATGTCTGGCCGGCGATTATGTCTCGATCGAAGTGGGCGATACCGGCCAGGGCATGACGCCGGAGGTGCTGGCCCGCGTGTTCGAGCCCTTCTTCACTACCAAGCCGGTCGGCAAGGGCACCGGCCTGGGGCTCAGCCAGATCTTCGGCTTTGTCCGTCAGTCGGGCGGCGAGATTGGTATCGATACCGCGCCGGGCAAGGGCACCCGCGTCACGCTCTATCTCCCGCGCCATATCGGCGAGGGGGAAGTCGCCACCGTCTCGGCCGAATCGGGGGAAGTGCCCGCGCACGTTGGGCGCGCGCTCGAGATATTGGTGGTCGAGGACGATCCGCGTGTGCTGGCGGCGACTCTCGGCGCGCTCAAGGAACTCGGCCACCGCGCCACCGGCTGCGACGATCCGCTGGCGGCACCGTCGGCGCTCGCGCTGGTGCCCGGGTTCGATCTGATCGTGTCCGACGTGCTGATGCCCGGCCAGACCGGCCCGGAAATGATCGCCGCGCTGGGTGATCGGATCGAGGGCGTCGCGGTGCTGTTCGTCACCGGCTTCGCCGGCGAGGCCGATGCCGGCATCTTCAAGGGCCGCACCGTGCTGCGCAAACCCTTTACCATCGCCGGGCTGGAAGCCGCGGTGAACGAAGCCATGGCCTTCGAGACCCGCCGCGCGGGCAGGGCGGCGGCGGAGTAGCACCGTCATGCTGAACTTGTTTCAGCATCCAACGCTCCACCGGCGATACCGCTTGAGGCGCGTTGGACCCTGAAACAAGTTCAGGGTGACGAAAGAAGAAGGCTCAGTCCGCCTTCGCAGCCACCGGCTTGTAGCTCACCACGCACCAGTCCGGCGCACAGTTTGCCGCGGCCTCGATGATCGCGGCATATCGTTCCACCACCGTGCAATCGGTGCCGGCGGCATGGAGGATGATCGGCCGGTGCGGCGTCTCGCGGGCGGCGCCGCTGGCGAAGTCCTCCAGCGAGGTGTCGCTGGCGGGCAGGACGCCCCACAGCGCTTCGCCGCCATTGTCGCGCACGTCATGCGCGTTGGCGCTCTTCTTCGGCAGCTTCGTGCCCCATTGCGCCGAAAGGGTGCAGCCCTTGTCGGTCATGGTCAGCGACAACAACGCGATCGAGAACAGGATCATGGCGGTTACTCCTCGCCGGGGTGACTATGCCCGTGATGTTCCCCCATGGTCCGCGAAAGCTGCGCGGCCGCGATCTCGCGCGCCTTGTTGCGCGGCAGGCCAAGCGCCCGGGCCATCGGCGCGCCGAGCAGCGCGTCGCCCACCGCCATCAGCACCAGCTGCAGCGTTTCCTCATGGAGCGAATGGGTCTTGTCGTCATGCCCCTCGGCCAGTTCGTCGACCAGCCGGTGGATCGCCTCCAGGATCGGGTCGAGCGCATCCTGGTTGCCGGTCAGGATCATCCAGCTCGCCAGCGCGCCGGCGCCGCCCTTGTCGAAGGCGTCGAAGGTCAGGTTGACCACTTCATGATCGTCATGGTCCGCCCCGGCACGCGCGCGCATCACCGCGGCACCGATCTTGCCGGTCACGCTCTCGGCGATATTGGCGGCCAGCGCCTTTTGCAGCCCCGATGCCGAGCCGAAATGGTGGAGCAGATTGGCATGCGTCCGCCCGATCTTCGCCGCCACCGCCTTGAGCGTCACCGCGCCGGGCCCGGCCTCGAGCAGCAGCGCGCGCGCCGCCTCGAGCGCGGCGTCGCGGGATTCTTCGGGAGATAGGCGTTTGCGTGGTGCGACGGTCATGTTCAGCGATGTGCCCCCAAAAACACCGCTTACGGCATGATTTCCAAGGGGGAAAGCGAAAGGCATCATATAAATCCTCCCCGAGACAAGCTCGGGGAGGAATTATGAAGTCACGCCGCCATTCGGTGGTCCTCGTCCCCGCCGCCACTGCAATCGCCCTCGCACAGGTCGATCTCGTAGCGGGTGGTGGGCGCTTCGCAGCCGCGGCCGCGCGAATAGATCGAGACGAGCTGGCCGGTAGGGCGGAAGCCCAGCTTGCGCAGCACCCGGCCCGATGCGGGGTTGTCAATGAAATGGCCGGCGGTCACCCGGCGGATGCCGCGGGCACGCGCCGCGTTCAGCACCGCGCGTCCGGCCTCGGTCGCGAAGCCGTGGCCCCAGGCGGCAGGCGTGTACCAATAGCCGAACTCGTTCGGCTCGTCCTTCCATTCGCTCAGGCCGGTGCCGCCGATCAGGCGCGTCGCGCCGTCCCGGTGCTCGAACACCAGGAACTTGGTATCGACGGGATTGTCGAAGCTCGAAAGGAAGGTCTCAGCCGCTTCCACGGGGTAGGGCCATGGCGCGCGCGACAGATTGCGCACCACCTTTTCATGGCCGATCGCCTGCATCAGGGCAGTAGCGTCCTCGGGCCAGCCGGGCCGCAATGTCAGTCTTTGCGTTCGCACGAACATGACCGTCTCCTTGGTCCTGCGACGCCCCACGCCACGCTAGTGTGACGAGGTTGTTGCGCCGTGGTGTCAGGGAGGAAATAAAAAAGGGAGCCGGGGTGGCCCGTCTCCCTTTTCAGCTGGTTCGTTCGTCGAACCCGGGTCACCCTGGTGGGCAACCCGGTCGGTTACCCGATGTTATTCGGCGGCTTCCGCAATCATGTCTACCGAGCAGAACTTGCGGCCAAGCTTGCCTTCCTTGAACGACACGCGGCCGTCGACGAGCGCGAAAAGGGTATGGTCCTTGCCCATGCCCACGTTCACGCCCGGATAGATCTTGGTGCCGCGCTGACGCACGATGATGTTGCCGGCGACGACTGCTTCGCTGCCGAACTTCTTCACGCCAAGACGACGACCGGCCGAATCACGACCGTTACGCGAAGAACCGCCTGCCTTCTTATGTGCCATGGTCTATACTCCTCGTATCTTCGCTTACGCTTCAGCAGCCGGGGCTTCGGCCTCGGCAGGAGCGGCGGCCTTCTTCGCCTTCGGCGCGGCCTTCTTGGCTTCCTGAGCACCGATCGCGGTGATCTTCAGGATGGTGTGGTTCTGGCGATGGCCGTTCTTGCGGCGATAGTTGTGCCGACGGCGCTTCTTGAAGACGATGACCTTCTCGCCCTTCGCCTGCGCAACGATCTCGGCCGAAACGGTCAGGCCGTCGGTCGACTTCAGCTCACCACCTTCGCCGGCGAGCAGAACGTCGCCGAGCGTGACCGTCGAACCGGCCTCGCCGTCGAGCTTCTCGACAACGATCTTGTCTCCTGCGGCAACGCGATACTGCTTGCCGCCCGTGCGCACGATAGCGAACATCGGGTCTCTTCTCTGGTTCAAATGCTTGTGCCCGCCAGAGTTGCACTCCGGCAGGAGGAAGGGCGCAGCTAAGGGAGAGAGTCGCTGAAGTCAACCGGTAACTACCCATAAAGGGCAGTTTAGTGACGATGCGTGCGCTTCAGCGTGTAGCGACCGCCCGTATAGCCGTCGAAAAGCCCGTTGATCGCGGGGTGATCGACCGGCTCCTCGCTGTCGTCGGCCACCAGGTTCTGCTGGCTGACATAGGCGACATAGCTCGATTCGTCGTTCTCGGCGAGCAGATGGTAGAAGGGCTGGTCCTTGCGGGGGCGCACGTCCTCGGGAATCGCCTCATACCATTCCTCGCTGTTGGCGAAGACGGGGTCGACATCGAAGATCACGCCGCGGAATTCGAACTGGCGGTGGCGCACCACGTCGCCGATGGCGAAGCGCGCGGTAGCGATCGCGGGCATCGGGACGCCGGGCTCAAGGGGGGAAGGGGAGGCGCCGGGGGCTTGAGTCATGGGCTTAATTTAATATCTCTTCGTTTAGGTACAAGGATGCGCTTGCAGTATCCGAAACGCTGCGCTAGGGGCCGCCCCTCACAGCGACCGACGCGGAGTTTTCCGCGTAGCAATCGCCTCGCGGAGAGGTGGCAGAGTGGTCGAATGCGCCGCACTCGAAATGCGGTTTACGGGTAACCGTAACGAGGGTTCGAATCCCTCCCTCTCCGCCACTTCCTCAAAAAATCGGAAAATCGGGCACGGGCGCTCCTTCGCCAGGTTGATTGCAGCATTGCTGTGAGATCAACCATTTACGCCGTGCATTCCCGATTCAGCCCATGCGCGGGCCACTGAAGTGGCGAGGTCCGGCGGCTTCCTCCAATAAATTCTGCAGGCGGGTAAGCCGGGGGCCGTGGATCGTGCGCGCTCGCGCCGGTGTGTCCGATCACGGGTCTGTCAGCGGAATGCGTTATTGCGATGAAGTTGCAATAGCGATAAGGGCGCGCCTCAAAATCATGGAAATGGGGTTCATCGGTGTCGCATCCTGGATTCGGCTGTCTTGTTGCTGCGGGCGTTGCCCTGATCCTGCCGGGCGTCGCGCGAGCGCAGGAGAGCGCGCGCGCGGAGGGGCAGGACGAGATCGTCGTGACCGGCCGCGCATCGCCCGCGCCGCAGGCGGCGGACGATCGCTACCAGCCGACTCCCGACGCCTCGACGCTGCGCTCGAACGCCAAACCGCTCGACACGCCACAGGCGATCAACATCGTGCCGGCCCAGGTGCTGCGCGACCAGCGCCCGCGCTATCTCGACGATGCGCTCGGCAATGTCAGCGGCATCACCCAGGGCAATACGCTGGCGGGCACGCAGGACACGGTGCTCAAGCGCGGATTCGGCGGTAATCGCGACGGTTCGGTGATGCACAACGGCATGCCGCTCGTGCAGGGGCGCGGTTTCAACGCGGCCGCGCAGAGCGTCGAGGTGCTGAAGGGGCCGGCATCGCTGCTCTACGGCATCATGGACCCGGGCGGCGTGATCAACATCGTCAGCAAGAAGCCGCTGTTCGAACAGCAGCTTGGCGTGACGCTGAGCGGATCGAGCTATGCCGAGCATCGCGCCGGGCTGCAGGCGACCGCGGACCTGACCGGCCGGATCTCCGGTAACCTCGCTGGGCGGCTGGTCCTCAGCCATGAGGACGAAGACTATTGGCGCAATTTCGGCACGCGCCGTGACACGCTGATCGCGCCCTCGCTCGGCTGGTATGGCGGGAACACCCAGGCGATCCTGTGGTACGAGTATCGCAAGTTCGACTATCCGTTCGATCGCGGCACGATCATCGATCCGCGCACGCTGAAGCCGCTCGCCATTCCCCGGCGCGAGCGGCTCGACGAGATCAACAACCGGATGTTCGGTTCGAGCCATCTCGTCCAGCTTGCGGTCGATCATCAGCTTGGGGGCGGCTGGGCCGCGCATCTGGCGAGCAGCTTCAACAGCGAGACCTATGACGCCGGCCAGCTTCGGGTCAGCGCGATCAACACCGCGCGCGGCACGCTGACACGCAGCAACGACGCGACGGTCGGTTCGCTCAGCACCGATGCCTATGCCCAGGCCTATGTCGATGGCGGCTTCGCGCTGGGGGGCATGGAGCACAAGGTGCTGATCGGCATCGAGGGCGAGTATCGCCGCTATCTGCGTCGCGACCTGATTCGTCAGGCGGTGCGTGGCGGCACCTTCAGCTATCTCAATCCAGTCTATGGGGTGGAACCGTTCCCGACCACCGTGTCGGCGCCCGACAGCGACCAGACCGACCGGCTCTACAATTATTCGCTGTTCGCGCAGGACGCGATCCATATCGGCGACAAGTTCATCGTCACCGCAGGCGGCCGTCTGGTCGGGTTCGAGCAGCGTGCCGGGCGCGGCCGCCCGTTCAAGGCGAACACCGATCTCAATGGCTGGGAGTTCGTGCCCCAGGCCGGGCTGGTGTGGAAGGCGGCGGAGGTCTTCTCGCTTTATGCCAGCTATACCCTTTCGCTGAAGCCGACCTCGACGATCGCGCCGCTTTCGAGCGGAGTCACCATCACCTCGATTTTCGCGCCCGAGCGCGGCCGCTCCTATGAGGTCGGCGCCAAGCTCGATATCCGTGACCGGGTGACCGCGACGCTGGCGCTCTACGACATCGACAAGCGCAACGTGCTGGTATCGCAGTTCAACAGCTCGACCGGGCTTACCGATTATCGCACCGCCGGCCGGGCGATCTCGCGCGGCGTAGAGTTCGACGTTTCGGGTCGTGTCGTGGCGGGGCTGAGCCTGATCGGCAGCTATGCCTATACCCATGCCCGCACCACCGAGGATCCGGTGTTCGCGGGCAAGGAGCTCGCCAATGTCGCGCCGCACACCGCGTCGCTCTCGGCCGTCTATGATTTCGGCGAGGTCACCCGGGGCGATCGCTTCCGAGTCGGCGGTGGCGCACGCTATGCCTCGCGTCGGCCGGGCGATAATGCCAACAGCTTCTGGTTGCCCGAATATACGGTGGCGGACGCGTTCTTCACCTATGATGCCGAGCTTGGCGGGCGGATGATGACCTTCCAGCTCAACGTGAAGAACGTCTTCGACAAGACCTATTACCCCTCGGCCGTGAACCTGTTCGGCGTCGCCATCGCCGATCCGCGCCGGGTGATCGGCACGATCGGCTTCAAGTTCTGATGCGCTTCGCAGCTCTGCTCGCCCTGTCGCTCGCGGCAGCCCTTCCGGCTGCCGCGCAGCAACGCAGCGCGGTGCTGGTGATCCAGCAGGACGGACCCTCCGCCGCCGCCGACATGAAGGTGCGCGATCGCCTGGCCGAGCGCGGCTTCGCGGTGCGCATCGCCGGACAGGATGCCGATCCGGCCTCCGCGAAGGGAGCGGACCTTGTCGTGATCTCGGCGAGCGTGTCGTCCAAGGACGTGAAGCCCGGCTGGCGCAGCCTGGCCGTGCCGATCCTGACCTGGGAAAACGACCTGCTCGACGACCTGGCGATGACGGGCAAACGCCACGATGCCGATTTCGGCGAGGCGGAGAAGGAACGCTATCTCTGGATCGTCAACGCGCCCCAGCCGATGGCGGCGGGCCTGCCGGCGGGCGTGGCCAATGTCTATGCCAAGCAGGCGCCGATGAGCTGGGGCCGTCCCGGCCTGGGCGCGACGATCATCGCGACGATCTATGGCCAGCCGGAGAAGCCGGCGATCTGGGGATATGAGACGGGCGCGACGATGGATTATGAGACGCTGGCGCCCGCTCGCCGGGTGATGTTCTTCCTGGGTAATGACGGGTTCGCCAATCTTTCCCCGGCCGGATTGAAGCTGTTCGATGCGGCGGTCGATTGGGCGGCGGCGAAGAAGGAGGGCGCGCGATGATCCGCCGCGTCCTTTTCCAGATTCACTGGTTCCTCGGGATCACGGCCGGCCTGGTGCTGGCGCTGACGGGAGTCACCGGCGCGACCATGGCGTTCGAGGACGAGATCATGGCGGCGCTCAGCCCCGGGATCGTCACCGTCGCACCGAGCAACGCGCAGCCGCTCTCGCCCGATGCGCTGATTGCCGCGGTCTCGCAGCAGCGTCCGGATCTTCGCGTCCGGCAGCTGGTGATCCACCGTGATCCCGGCCTGGCCGCCGAAGTGAGCTTCCTGCCCGCAAAGGGCGTGCGGCGCGGCGAGCATCAATATGTCGATCCCCGCAGCGGCATCCTGCTTGGCGCGGCAAGGGGGGAGGCATTCTTCAACACGGTCATGGACCTGCATCGCTGGCTGGCGCTGCCCGATGCCGGCAATGGCTGGGGCCGGCAGATCACCGGCTTCGCGGCGTTCTCGCTGATCTTCTTCGCGCTTTCGGGCCTGTATCTGCGCTGGCCGCGTCGCGCGCTCGACTGGCGCTCCTGGTTCGTGCTCGACCTGCGTAAGACCGGCCGCAACCTGTACCGCGCGCTGCATGCCACGATCGGCACCTGGCTGGCTTTGCTCTATCTGCTCAGCGCGATGACCGGGCTCACCTGGTCCTATGGCTGGTACAAACAGGGTGCCGTGTACCTGCTCACCGGCAAGGCCGGCGGGGCGGGCGAAGGTGGGCGCGAAAAGGCCAAGGATGCGCCGCCGGTCACGCTGGCACCTGCCTGGGCGCAGATGCTGAAGAGCGACGGCGCGCGCTATGAGAAGGTCTCGATCAGCCTGCCCCAAGGGAAGGGGCCGATCGTGATGCGCGTGCTGCCCCAGCGCGCGCGCTTCGACCGGATGACCGACGAGCTGCGGTTCGACGCGGCAACGGGCGCGCTGGTCAAGGCCGATCGCTATGCGTCGCGCAGCACCGGCGCGGTGCTCGCCGGCAATTTCTATCCGCTGCACACCGGCGCTTTCTTCGGTGTGATCGGGCGGATCCTGCTGATGCTCAGCTCGATCACCATGCCGCTGTTCACGGTGACCGGCCTGCTGCTCTATTTCGCGCGCAGGCGGGCCAAGCGGGCGCTCCAGGCGGTGGCGGCTGTGGATGCACCGGCGATCGATGCCGGCGGCAGCGATATGCTGGTCATCCATGCCTCCCAGACCGGCAATGCCGAGCGGATCGCGCGGATGAGCGCTGCGGCCTTCCCGGGCGCGGCGATTCGCGCGCTGGGCAGTCTCGATCCGGAGGAACTGCGTGGTGTATCCCGCGCGCTGTTCGTGATCGCGACCTATGGTCAGGGCGACGCGCCCGATCGCGCCCGTGGCTTCGAGAGCCGCACCATGGCCGCCACCCTTGATCTGAGCCAGCTCGATTACGCGGTGCTTGCGCTCGGCGATCAAGAATATCCCGATTTCTGCGCCTTTGGGCACCGCGTCGATGCCTGGCTGCATGCCGGCGGCGCGAAGCGGTTGTTCGATCTGGTCGAGGTGGATGGCGACGATGCCGATGCCGAGCGGCATTGGCAGCAGCAGCTGGCGGCAATCTCGGGCCATGCGATCGAGCCCGATTGGCGACCGGCAGCCTATGCATCCTGGACCCTGGCCGCGCGCGAGCACGTCAATCCGGGCAGCGCCGGCGAGCCGGTCTATCGCATCGCCCTGCGGCCCGCGGAGGCCGCTTCCTGGGCGCCAGGCGCGATCGCCGAGGTTATGCCGCGCCACGATCCCGCACGGATCGAGCGCTGGCTTGCCTCCGCCGATCGTGCCGAGGACGGGGAACTGCGCGCGGCTCTGGCCGATAAGGTGCTGCCACAAGCCCTTCCCGCCGATCTCATTGCGCTGAAGCGGTTATCCCACCGCGACTATTCGATCGCGTCGATCGAGGCGTCCGGACAGGTGGAGCTTCTGGTTCGCCTGGCGCGGGCCGAGGATGGGGGCTCGGGCATCGGTTCGGGCTATCTCTGCACCGTGGCGGCGATCGGCGACACCGTATCGATGCGGGTTCGCGACAATCCCGGCTTTGCCGCGCCCGAGGACAGTCGGGTGCCTTTGGTGCTGATCGGCAACGGCACCGGTATCGCCGGACTGATGGGCCATCTGCGCGAGCGTGCGCGGGCCGGGGGTGCGCCGGTCTGGCTGCTCTTCGGCGAGCGCAGCCGCGCCCATGACCGTCCGTTCCGCGATGAGCTGGATGGGCTGGTGCAAGCGGGCACGCTCGCACGCCTGGATCTCGCCTTCTCACGCGATCCGGACTGCGGTCGCTATGTCCAGCATCTGGTCGCCGAAGCCGCCGACGAGATCCTGGCGTGGGCGGACAGGGGCGCCGCCTTCTATGTCTGCGGCAGCCTTGCCGGCATGGCGAGCGGCGTCGACACAGCGCTTCGCACGATATTGGGAGACGACCGGACCGAAGCGATGCACATCGAAGGGCGCTATCGTCGCGACATCTACTGAGCGCGTAGTTGGTTCACAGAGAGTTTTCGTGCTCGTCGGGGCGTCCGGGGGCACCGCATGACGCGGCGTACCAGTCTCAGTCGGGCCGAATCTTCAGCACCCTGTCTTCCTGCCGGCCGTTGCCGTGCAGTTCTACCCGGTCCTTGAAGAAATCTAGCCGGGCATAGCTGGTCTCGGGCGTGTCGAGCATCGCCTTCATGTTCACATAGTGGATGCCGGCGCGCTCGCCGTAATTGCCGTCGTGATTATGCCCGTCGAGCCAGATCTTGGCCGAGGGGTGGCGCTCCAGCAACGCGATCACTGCGGGCGCGTTCCACAGATTGTGCTTGTTCTCCGGATAGACCGGGAAATGGCTGAAGATCATCACCTTCAGGTGGCGCTTGTCCGCCCGGCCCAGCTCGGCATCGATCCAGGCGAGCTGCTCGCCGCCGATCGCGCCGTCCCATAGCGGCTTGTCGGCATAGAGGGCGGCATGCGCGGCCATGCTGCGCTTGAGCTCGGGGCTCCCCTCCGGCCAGGCATAGCTGCTCAGGTCGTTGCCGTCGGTCACGAGGAACAGCCAGCCCTGGCGCTCGAAGCTGTAATAGCGCTTCTTCATGCCCAGCTTCGCCGGTACCTGCAGCTTGTGCGCGTCGTCGACCGCGAATTCGTGATTGCCCAGCACATAATGGACCGGGTGGCGCAGCTTTGCCGCGACCGGCAGCAGCGCGTCATAGCTCGCCCAGTCCTTGTCGATGAAGTCGCCAAGATGGACGACGAAAGCGAGCTTCTGACGGTTGAAGTCCGCCACTGCGGCGGCGAGCTTGCCGGGCGAGGTGTGGTACATGCGTTGGCCGTTGTCGGGCGCATCGGCATATTGCGCGTCGGCGATGGCGCCGATGCTGAACGCCGGCTTCTCTTCGCGCGGAGCCGGCCCCGCACCAATCGCTGCCAGCGCCAGCAGGATCGTCCACCGCATCATATATTCCTTTCGTCCGATTCGCAGGGGCTTAGGCGCGGCAGGTTGCAGTTTTAAGCACCCGGCCCGGCCCGGTTGTCATGCGAGCTTCACGGAGCGCGCCTAGCGCCGGGGCAATGAGCGGGGCGATTCTCAGGCAGGGGAGAAGCGGCATGACGGCGCCGACGCGGTCTTGCCAGGAAAGGGCAGGGCGATGAACGAGTTCACCGCCATTGCCGCGCGCCGCCACGCCGCGGCCGAGGATGCCGCGCTGCGTGCCGCGCTTCACCGGTTCGTCCAGGGCCGCCTGCGCGATCGGGACGAAGGCGAGGACATCGTCCAGGAAACCTATGTCCGCCTCTATGACTATCGCCGCACCAAGGGGGTCGCCGATGTCGGCGCCTTCTGCTTCGCGGTGGCGCGCAACCTCGTGTTCGACCATTTCCGCCGCCGCCAGGCGATGCCGGCCAGCGCCGAACTGGCGGAGGACATTGTCTGCCCGCAGCCCCGGGCCGAGGAAGTGCTCGATTATCGCCAGCGGGTCGACATCCTCGTCGCCGCGCTCAAGGTGATGCCGGCGTTGCGCCGCGAGGTATTCCTGCGCCGCCGGCTCGACGGGATCGCCAGCGCGACGATCGCCGGGGATCTCGACATGAGCCTGGCCGCGGTCGAGAAGCATTGCACCCGCGCCGTCGCCAATCTGCGCGCCGCGCTCGAACGCCGCGGCCTGCCGGCGGGAGCCGCCCGGTGAGCCGGCGCGCTGCCCTGAACGATGCAGCCCGCTGGGCGATGCGCGAGGATGACGCCGTGCTGCGCGAGGCGCCACCCGCCGCCGCGCCCGATATCCAGGCGATGCTCGACGATCCCGCGCTGGCCGACGCGATGGGGCAACTGCCCCGGCTTTCGGATGGCGACATCCTCGCGATGCGGACCAATCGCCGGCGCGCGCTGGGGGCGGGCGGGGCGCTTGCGCTGGTCGCCGCGATCGGCGTCGGCGGCTGGCAGGCCGGCTGGTACGCCCCCGCCGCGCCTTTGCCGCTCCACTACGAGACCGCGCGCGGCCAGCAGCTCGATGTCGAGCTGGCAGACGGATCGAAGCTCCATCTCAACGGCGAGACCAGCCTCGACGTTACCCTCGGCGACAAGGCGCGCCGAGTCGCGATGCAGCGTGGCGAAGCCTATTTCGATATCGCGCACCGGCCCGACCAGCCCTTCACCGTTCTCGCCGACGGATCGGCGACGCGCGTGCTCGGCACTGCTTTCGACATCGATATCGCCAGTGGCGGCGGCGTGCGTATCGCCGTCTATCGCGGCAAGGTCCGTTTCGGCGGCGAGGAGTCGGGCAAGAACGGCGCGGTGATCGTCGAGGCCGGCTGGCGCACGCGCTTCGCCGACGGCAAGGCCCGCGCGCCGACCCGGTTCGACGCGACGCAGCAGGACTGGCGCCAGGGCTGGCTCGATGTCGACAATATGAAGCTCGGCGAGCTGGTCGATGCGCTCAACCGGCGCGGCGGCCCGCTCATCGCGCCGCCGCCCGGGGCGCTGGCCTCGGTCGCGGTGGCCGGGCGCTTCCGCGTCGATAATCCGCACCAGCTGCTCGACGCGATAGGCGTCGCCTATGGCTTTGAGGTGGTCCGCAAGGGCGAGGAACTGCACCTCGTTCCGGCCTCGGCAAGTGACATAAAAACGTCAGATCAATGACGCTGCACTGCAACAAAATTCTTTTGTCCGGAAGCTGATCCACCCCCGTCTTCCCCCCGGAGGCGCAGACTGCGCCCGAGCGGAGGAACACATGGATCGTATCAGGGGAATCTCACTCATGGCTGTGGCTGTCACGCTCGCCATGCCGGCAATGGCCCAGGCCCGCGGCGCCGAAGCATCGATGAGCGCACAGATGCGCTTTGACATCGGCGCGTCGGACCTGCGCACCGCCATCTCGCAATTCTCGCAGGCCACCGGCCTGCAGGTCGTGGTCGCACCGAACGCCGTCGCCGGCCGCCGCACCGGGGGCGTGCGCGGTGCGCTGACCGTGCGTGCAGCGCTCGACCAGCTGCTGCGCGGCACCAACCTGACTGCCGCGGTGCGTGGCGGCGTGGTCGTGCTTACCCCGTCGCGTGCTGCCCCGGCGGCGCGCCGCACCACCCGCGTCGCTGCCGCTGCTCCGGTCGCAGCGCCGCTGCCCCAGACCGCGACGCAGGAACCCGAAGTCCAGGAAGAGTCGCAGATTGTCGTCTCGGGCTATCGTGAGAGCCTCAACGCCGCGCAGGACCTGAAGCGCAAGGCTGTCGGTGCCGAGGACGACATCGTCGCATCCGATATCGCCGCCTTTCCCGACCTGAACCTCGCCGAAGCGCTGCAGCGCGTTCCCGGCATCACCATCACCCGCGACAGCGGCGAGGGCCGTCAGATCGCCCTGCGCGGCCTGGGCGCCGACTTCACCCGCACCCAGCTCAACGGCATGGAAGTGATGGGCAACACCGCCTCGGGCATGGACAATCGCGGCTCGGTCAGCCGTTCGCGCTCGTTCGACTACAGCCTGTTCGCCTCGGAACTGTTCAACCGCGTCGCGGTGCAGAAGTCGTTCGCGGCCGAGCAGGACGAAGGCGGCATCGCCGGCACCGTCCAGCTCTACAGCGCCAAGCCGTTCGACTATGCCGGCTCGAAGTTCGTCGTCTCGGCCAAGGGCCAGACCAACACCAACACCAGCGGCATCACCCCGCGTCTTGTCGGCCTCGCCTCGGTCCGCTCGGGCGATTTCGGCGCGCTGGTCTCGGTTGCCTACAGCCAGATCAAGAACAACGAATATGGCTATCGCAACTGGGGTTGGGGCCTGACCAAATATGGTGCCGCCAATATCGGCCCGGAAGTCGATGCCGCGACCCGCGCCAAGCTGCTCGCCGGCGTCTACCAGCCGACCGCCCAGTCTCCTTCGACCTGGTACAATGACCGTCGCCGCCTCGGCATCACGTCATCGGTCCAGTATCACCCGGGCGACAACTTCAAGCTCGACGTCGACTTCCTCTACGGCCGTCTGTGGGACTATCGCGACGATTATGCGCTGGCGACCGCGGGCAGCAATCCGCTGACCGGCTCGAGCGTTACCGGCACCCAGGTGATCCGCAGCGCGGTGATCGACGACACGAACACGCTGCGCGCCGCGAGCTTCACCGGCATCGATCTCCGCTCGGAGCATCACATCGTCAAGAACCACACCGATTTCTATCAGGGCGTGGCGAACCTCAACTGGAAGCTCGGCGACCGCCTGACCATTCACGCGCTCGGCGGCTATGAGGAATCGGACTTCTCGCAGCCGGTGTTCGACAAGGTGTTCATGGAGGCCAAGCAGACCGCCTTCAGCTACGACACCCGCCCGCGCATCCCGGTCAACACCTATGGCATCGACCTGACCAATGCCGATCTCTGGACCGTCCAGCGGCTGGACGTGCAGGAGAACAAGATCGTCAACCGCTACACCAACGCCAAGCTCGATGCGGCGTATGAGCTGAACGACGCGCTGACGTTCAAGGCCGGCGGCGCCTACAAGCACTTCACCAACAGCGGCTACACTTGGGTGAACAAGGTGTTCCACAACGTCCCGGCGAACATCGTCGTGCCGAACAGCGTGAAGCAGCTCGTCGGGCCGGATACGCTGCTCCAGTACATCGTCGGCAATGTCGACGGCGTCTATGCCGCGGTCGGCGACAAGCGCGACCTGACCGCCGCCAACCTCCAGGCCGGCAGCGACTTCGATGTCGACGAGAAGACCTATAACGGCTTCGCCCAGTTCGACCTCGATACGCATCTCGGCGACATGCGCCTGCGCGCCAATGCGGGCGTGCGCTACTACTCGACCGACCTGACCTCGTCGGGCCATCTCGCCACCGGCGCGGGCTTTGTGCCGGTGGTCATCGAGACCAACAGCAAGGGCTGGCTGCCCTCGGCCAATGTCGCGCTCGATGTGACGCGCAACCTGGTGGTGCGCGTCAGCGCCAGCCGCAACGTCAACCGTCCGGGCCTCGGCGATCTGGCCGCCGCTGGGTCGATCACCACCCGTCCGAACGGCGGCAGCCTCAGCCTCGGCAACCCGTTCCTCAAGCCTTACAAGGCGACTTCGGTCGAGGGCTCGATCGAATGGTACATGGATCGCTCGGGCTTCGCCTCGGTCGGCTTCTTCTACAAGAACATGGACAGCTTCATCTCGCCGTCCACGGTGACGATGCCCTATGGCCAGACCGGCCTGCCGCTGTCGCTGCTGATCCAGGGCCAGGACGCCAATACCCCTTATGACGTCAGCCAGCCGATCAACGGCCCGGGCGCCGACATCAAGGGTATCGAAGTCGCCTTCCAGCACGACTTCACCTTCCTGCCGGGGCCGCTCAAGCATCTCGGCGTCACTGCCAACGGTACCTGGTTCGACGGGCACCAGCAGGGCAAGGTCGGGACGACCTTCGTGCGCTTGCCGCTGTTCCAGCTCTCCAAATGGGCGGCCAATGCGACGCTCTATTATGAAGACAAAGACTTCGGCATCCGCGTGTCGGACGCCTATCGCAGCAAATATTACACCGGCCTCGGCACGGTCGGGAATGTCGGCGACTATAACGCCGCCACTCACAACATCGACTTCCAGGCGCATGTGAACCTGACCAAGGGCATCCGCCTGATCGCCGAGGGCATCAATCTCACCAACGAGCCGATCGAGCAGTTCGCCGGCGGCGAGATCGCGCGCCGCGTGGTCTACACCACCAGCGGCCGCACCTTCACCTTCGGCGTCAGCGCAGAATTCTAAGTTCCCCCAAAGCCTCCCGCCCCGGTGCAAGCCGGGGCGGATTTTTCTCGACCGGCAATCGCGTCAAAATGGTGGCGCCCGGCTTTCCATAACCAATGGTTATGTTGCAGCGCGGCTTTCCGTCGTTGTGATATCTCAGATTTCGGCAATCATGTGACTCGAACCACAGGTTGGGGTTTCCGATGATTGCCAGTCCCTATCTCCTGTACCTTGGCCACTCGCATGACGAAGTTGGCATCAAGACCTCGCGCGGGCTGGCGGTGTTCCGCCCGGATGAATGCGTCGGCGAGTTCCGGTACGACGATTGCCCGCTTACGTTGAACCTGCCGCGCATGGGCTTTGCCGATGCGGTCACCGCCGGAGCGAAGACCCTGGTGCTCGGCATCGCCAATGCGGGCGGCCGGATGGGCGCCGATCTGGTGGCCGATGCGATCGCCGCGATCGAAGCCGGGCTCGACGTCGCCTCGGGCCTGCATCACCGGCTGCGCGACGAGCCCGCGATCGTTGCAGCGGCGGCGAAGCATGGTCGCAAGCTCCACGATGTTCGCGATCCCAAGCCCGGCATCCCGGTCGGCAACGGCAAGAAGCGGGCGGGCAAGCGCCTGCTCACCGTCGGCACCGATTGCTCGGTCGGCAAGATGTACGCCACGCTCTGTCTCGAACAGGGGATGCGCGCGCGCGGCATGGCCGCCGATTTCCGCGCCACCGGCCAGACCGGCATCCTGATCGCCGGCAGCGGCGTGCCGCTCGACGCGGTGATCGCCGATTTCATCTCCGGCGCAATCGAGGAAATCTCCCCGGCGCGTGACGATGACGGCTGGGATCTGATCGAGGGGCAGGGCTCGCTGTTCCACCCGAGCTTCGCCGGCGTCTCGACCGGCCTGCTCCACGGCGCCCAGCCGGCAGCGCTCGTGCTCTGCCACGATCCGGTGCGCGCCCATATGCGCGGCCTGCCGCATTATCCGGTGCCGGGTCTCAAGGAGACGCTGGAGGCCAATCTCGCGGTCGCGCGGCTCACCAGCCCCGATGTCCAGGCGGTCGGCGTCGCGCTCAATACGTCCAAGCTCTCCCGCGCCGAAGCCGAGCGGCTTTGCGCCGAGACGGCCGACGCGCTCGGCCTGCCCTGTACCGACCCCTTCGACATGGGCGTCGATCCCATCATCGACAGGATCAATGCATGCTTCGAACCCTCGCCGCGCGTAGCGACGCTTTCGCTCTAGCCACCCCTTTCCGCATCTCGCGGGGGGTGAAGACGGTCGCCGATGTGGTGACCGTCTCGGTATCGGCCGGGGGCGTGACCGGGCGCGGGGAGGGCGTTCCCTATCCGCGCTACGGCGAGTCGATCGAAGGCGCGCTGGCGGAGATCGAGGCCGTGCGCGCCGCGATCGAAGCGGGCATCTCGCGTGAGGAGCTGCTGGTCGCGATGCCGGCCGGCGCCGCGCGCAACGCCGTCGATTGCGCGCTCTGGGATCTGGAAGCCAAGCTTGCCGGGCGCAGCGTTACCGAACTGCTCGGCCTGCCGCCGCTCGGCCCCACGCCGACCGCGATGACCGTCAGCCTCGATACGCCCGATGCCATGGCGCTCGCGGCACAGGCGCTGGCCGAGGTGCCGCTCATCAAGATCAAGGTCGATCGCAGCGATCCCGAGGCGCAGATCCGCCGGGTGCGCGAGATGGCGCCGGCACCGCGCGTGATCGTCGATCCCAATGAGAGCTGGACGATCGCCGAGATCGAGCGCCTGCAGCCGATGCTCGTCGATCTGCGCATCGATTTGCTCGAGCAGCCGCTGCCGGCTGGCGAGGACGATGCGCTCGAAGGCTTCACCCCGCTGATCCCGATCGCCGCCGACGAGTCCGCGCACATCGCCGACGATGTCGCCGCGCTCGCCAGCAAATATCAGGTCATCAACATCAAGCTCGACAAGACTGGCGGCCTCACCGGCGCGCTGGCGCTTGCCGATGCCGCGGCTGCGGCGGGGCTTGGCGTGATGACCGGCAGCATGATCTCGACGTCGCTGTCGATCGCGCCGGCGCTGGTGATCGCCGCGCGCTCGAGCTTCGTCGATCTCGATGGCCCCCTGTGGCTGGCGGAAGACCGGCCGGGCGGGGTGCTTGGTGAACGCGGCGTGCTCTCGCCGCCGTCGCCAGGCTTCTGGGGAGCGCCATAACCGAAAGCCATAACCAAACAGGGAGTCGCGGCACATGGTTCGGGGACATAGACTGAAGATTGGAATGGCGGCGGGCATCACGCTGGTCGCCGCCGCCGGAGTTGCTCTCGCACAGGGAGACGGCCCGGAACCCGCCGCCGACCTGATCCTGCGCGGCGGCACCGTCTATCCGGGCAACGCCGCCCCGTTCAAAGGCGATGTCGCGATCCGCGGCGATCGCATCGTCTATGTCGGGCCCAAGGCGCCCGGCACCGCGAAGAAGATCATCGACGCCACCGGCATGATCGTCGCGCCCGGCTTCATCGACACGCATACCCATGTGAACGGCGCGCTCGCCTCGGGCGATCCCGCCGCGCGGCTGGTGATGCCGTTCCTCACCCAGGGCGTGACCACTGCGTTCATCGGCGTGGACGGCGGCGGCGATCCCGATGTCGCCCGCACCTTCGGGCGCGACAGCGGCGCCAAGGGTGGCGAGGGCGAAGCAGCGCTCGGCCAGTCGAGCCGCGACTATGGCATCAACTTCGCCACCTATGTCGGCCTCGGCGCCGTCCGCCTCAAGGTGATCGGCGCGGACGACCGCCCGCCGACCCCGGAGGAGCTTGCGAAGATGCAGGGCCTCGTCTCCACCGCGATGTGCCAGGGCGCGCTCGGCCTCTCCACCGGCCTGTTCTACGCGCCGCAGAGCTTCGCCAAGCGCGACGAGGTGGTCGCGCTGGCCAAAGCGGCGGCGGAGAAGGGTGGCATCTATGACAGCCATCTGCGCGACGAATCCTCCTATACGATCGGCCTGAAGGGCGCGGTCGCCGAGGCGATCGAGATCGGCCGCGATGCCGGCATCCCGGTCCATATCGCGCATATCAAGGCGCTCGGCGTCGATGTGCAGGGCCAGGCCAAAGCGATCATCGATCAGGTCGAGGCCGCGCAAAAGGCCGGGCAGATCGTCCATGCCGATCAATATCCCTGGTCCGCCTCGGGCACCGGGCTCTCGGCCGCGCTGATGCCCCGCTGGGCGCAGGACGGTGGACGCGCCGCGATGCTCAAGCGCTTCGATGATCCCGCCGCAATGGCGAAGATGCGTCCCGAAATCGCCGACAACCTCCGCCGCCGCGGCGGCCCCGCCTCGCTGCTCATCACCTCCGGCCCCGCCGAATATGAAGGCAAGACGCTCGAGCAGATCGCCAAGGCCGGCGGCATTGATCCGATCGACGCCGCTATTGTCATCCTGAAGAAGCGCGAAGCCGGCGTCGCCTCGTTCAACCAGAGCGAGGCCGACATCGCCGCCTTCATGAACCGCCCCTGGGTCGTCACCAGCTCGGACGCGTCGCAGGGCCACCCGCGCTACTACGCCTCATTCGCCCGCAAATATGCGACCTATGTGAGGGACAAGCAGGTGATCGACCTGCGCACCTTCATCGATCGCAGCACCGCCGTCACCGCCGCGATGTTCAACCTCGAAGGGCGCGGCCAGCTCAAGACCGGCGCCTTTGCCGACGTGATCATGTTCGATCCCGCCCGCTTCGCGCCGCGCGCCGATTACATCCATCCCGCGCTGTTCTCCACCGGCATGCGCACGGTGGTCGTCAACGGCGTGATCGCGATCGAGAATGGCGAACCGACCGGCGCTGCCGGCGGCCGCCCGCTACCCCGCCAGCCGAAACCGGGGAGCTGTCGATAGGAGGCCAATAAGGACCGCAGGACGGGGCCGATGCGGTGCAGCCGGGGCAACCGGCGCACGGGAGGCATCATCGCTCCAAACCATCGATCAAAGGGGAAGAAACATGACCAGGTCACTGAGAGCCGCTTCGCTGCCCGCGCTGGCAGTCGCGCTGCTGTGGAACGCCGCGGCGTTCGCGCAGGACACCCAGACCCCGCCGGCAGCGGCGCCCGAACCCGAGGCCCCATCGGCCGAGATCACCGTCACCGGCACGCGCATCCAGCGCGATGGCTACCAGGCCCCGACGCCGCTCACCGTGATCAACGCAGGCGACATCGAAGCGACCGCCCCGGCCAACGTCGCCGATTTCGTCAACGAGATCCCTTCGCTGGTCGGCAGCGTCACTCCGGCCAATTCGAACCTCAACATCTCGGCCGGCACCGCGGGCGTCAATGCGCTCAACCTGCGCTCGCTCGGCACCGCGCGCACGCTGGTGCTACTCGACGGCCAGCGCTCGGTCGGCTCGACCGTGACCGGCCTGGTCGACGTCAACACGTTTCCGCAGGGTCTTATCAAGAGCGTCGAGATCGTCACCGGCGGCGCCTCGGCCGCCTATGGCTCGGACGCGGTCTCGGGCGTGGTCAACTTCATCCTCGACAAGGACTATTCGGGCCTGAAGGGCTCGGTCGAGTACGGCATCTCGACCTATGGCGACGCGCCCAATTACCGCGCGACGCTGACCGCTGGCACCGGCTTCGCGGGCGGGCGCGGCCATATCCTGCTCAACGGCGAGATCGCCGTGAAGGAAGGCCTGCACGGCGTCCCGCGCGACTGGAACAACAAGGGTTGGTACATGATCACCAACCCCGCCTATGTCGCGGGGAACGGCCAGCCCGAGCGCCTTGTCGTATCCGGCGCCGGCCTGAGCCAGGCGACGCGCGGCGGCGTCATCCTGAACACCGCGCTGCGCGGCACCCAGTTCGGGCTGGGCGGTGCGGTCAGCCAGTATAATTTCGGCACCAACCGCGATCCCTGGCAGATCGGCGGCGACTGGCAGGCGACCCAGGTCAACGGCTTCCAGTCGCTCGATCCGGAGGAGAACCGCAAGAGCCTGTTCGGCCGCGTCAGCTTCGAAGTCGCCGACTGGCTCAACGTTTTCGGCCAGGCATCCTATGCCAAGTCTGAGAATCTCGGCTGGCTGGGCGTGCAGCTGAACCAGAACAATGTCACGATCCGTTCGGACAACGCCTATCTGCCGGCCTCGGTTCGCAACCAGCTCGGCGCGGTCACCAGCTTCACCCTGGGCACCAGCAATGCCGACCTGCCGATCCGCAAGAACGACACCGAGCGCGAGCTGCAGCGCTATGTGATCGGCGCCAACGGCAGCTTCCCGTTCCTGGCGGGCACCGCGCGCTGGGACGTCTATTACCAGAAGGGCATCAGCCGCACGCGCGAGATGGCGCGCGACATCACCAACAATGCCCGGCTCGCGCTGGCGCAGGACGCGGTGTTCGCCCCCGCCGGCAATGCGATCGGCGTGCCCGCCGGCACGATCGTCTGCCGCTCGACGCTTACCGCGCCGACCAATGGCTGCGTGCCGCTCAACCGCCTGGGCATCGGCGTCGCCAGCCCCGAGGCGCTCGCCTATGTGCTGGGCAATCCCTATCGCCGCCAAAAGTTCGAGCAGGACGTGGTCGCCGCCAACTTGGCGTTCGACGCGTTCAATCTGCCGGCTGGCGCGGTCTCGGTCTCGATCGGCGGCGAGCATCGCCGCGAGAAGGTCAGCGGATCGGTGCCGACCGAATTCCAGACCGGCTGGTTCGTAGGCAACTTCCTGCCGAGCCATGGCAGCTACAGCGTGACCGAAGGCTATGTCGAGCTGGTGGTCCCGGTCATCAAGGGCCTCGACCTGAACGGCGCGGTGCGCGGCACCGATTATTCGACTTCGGGCTATGTCACCACCTGGAAGGCCGGCGTCACCTTCGAGCCGATCCCCGACATCCGCTTCCGCGCCAGCCGCTCGCGAGACATCCGCGCGCCCAACCTGGGCGAGCTGTTCACGGCCGGATCGACCCGCATCAACGTGCTGCTCGATTCCTCGCAGAACAACGCCTCGGTCACCTTCGCGGGCACCACTCGCGGCAACCCGCTGCTCCAGCCCGAAAAGGCCGATCAGTGGGGCGCTGGCGTCGTGCTCCAGCCGACCTTCCTGCGCGGCTTCGCGATGTCGGTCGATTACTACAACATTAAGATCAACGGGGCGATCGGATCGGTTGCCGCCCAGACGATCGTCGATCGCTGCAACGAGGGTATCCAGGCCTTCTGCACCGCGGTGGTGCGCGGGCCGAATGCGTTCGGCAACAGCCTCCAGGTGTTCGAGAGCCCGTTCAACTTCGCGGTGCAGAAGGCGCAGGGCATCGACTTCGAAGCCTCGTACCGCACCCGGATCGGCACCGGCAACTTCACGCTGCGCGGCATGGCCACCCGCTACATCAAGAATTACTTCGACAATGGCATCGACGCGCCGACCGATACGGTCGGCCAGAATGCCCCGGGCGGCACCCCGAAATGGCTGTACCGTGCCCAGGCGAGCTATGATGTGGACGATTTCAACCTGACGCTGATCGGCCGCGGCGTGAGCGACGGTGTCTATGACAACAGCTTCGTCGAATGCACCAGCGGCTGCCCGGCCTCGACCGTGACCAACCGCACGATCAACAACAACAAGATCAAGGGCGCCTTCTACATCGACGCCTCGGTCACCCAGGGCTTCAAGGTGAACGGCAAGGACCTCCAGCTGTTCTTCAACGTCTCGAACCTGTTCGACAAGGATCCGCCGGTGGTGGCCCCGGGACCGGCCGGAAGCGCCTATGCGACGCCGGCGACCAACCAGTCGATCTACGACCTGCTCGGGCGGACCTTCCGCATCGGCGCCCGGTTCAAGATGTAAGGGGAGGGCGAGATGAAGAGACTCACTCTCTCGGCCGTCGCGCTGCTCGCGACGGCCTCCCCGGCACTCGCCCAGGATTATGACGTCCTCATCCGCGGCGGCACCGTCTATGACGGCAGCGGCTCGCCCGGCCAGGCCGCCGATGTCGCGATCAAGGGGGACCGGATCGTCGCGGTGGGGGCCATCCCGGCCACGGCGACGGCCAAGACAACCGTCGATGCCCGGGGCAAGATCGTCGCGCCGGGGTTCATCGATCCGCATTCGCATGCCGCGCCCAATATCCAGACGCCCGAACTCGCACCGGCGTTGCCGATGCTCTACCAGGGCATCACCACGCTGTTCGCCAATCCGGACGGCGGCGGGCCGGCCGATCTCGCGCCGCAGATCAGGGACCTGCGCACCAACACTCCCGGGGTCAACGTCGCGCTGATGATCGGCCACAATGCCGTGCGCGCCGCGGTGATGGGCAATGTCGATCGCCACGCCACGCCTGCGGAACAGGCGAAGATGGAAGGGCTGGTCACCGCTGCGATGAAGCTCGGTGCGTTCGGCCTGTCCGACGGGCCTTTCTACATCCCGGCCAAATATTCGAACACCGCCGAGATCGTCGGGCTGGCAAAGGCGGCCAGCGCTTTCCCGCACGCCTTTTACGAGAGTCATATCCGCGACGAGGGCAATTACGATATCGGCGTGGTCGCCGCGGTCGAGGAAGTCATCACCGTCTCGCGTGAGGCGAAGATCCCCGGCGTCGTCACCCATATCAAGGTGCTCGGCCCCCAGGTCTGGGGCAAGTCGGCCGAAGTGATCGCGCATATCGACAAGGCGCGCGCGGCCGGCGTCCAGGTCTGGGCCGATCAATATCCCTATACCGCGTCGGGCTCGAGCCTGATGGCTTCGCTCGTCCCTGGCTGGGCGCAGGAGGGCGGGGCGGATGCGCTGGCCAGGCGGCTCCAGGATCCAGCGATGCGCGCGAAGATCCGCGCCGAGATGGTCCCCAATCTCGAGCGCCGCGCCGGCCCGCATGCGATCCAGATCCGCGCCTACAAGGCGGATCCCTCGCTCGACGGCAAGCGGCTCGATGAAGTCGGCGCGATCATGAAGCTCGATCCGCTCGATGCCGCGATCGAGATGCTGAAACAGGGCGGAGCGCCCACCGTGTCGTTCAACATGAGCGACAAGGATGTCGAGGCGTTCATGCAGCAGAGCTGGACGATGACCTCCACCGATGGCGGGCTGCCGCCGTTCGGCAAGACCGCCGAGCATCCCCGCGCCTATGGCGCCTTCCCGCGCAAGCTGCGCAACTATGTGCTCGACAAGCCGGTGATCTCGATGGCGCAGGCGATCCACGCCGCCACCGGGCTGCCGGCCCAGGTGTTCGACGTCGTCGATCGCGGCGCGCTGCGAAAGGGCGCGTTCGCCGATGTGATCGTCTTCGATCCGAAGACGGTGCGCGACACCGCCACCTATGAGAAGCCCCACGCCTATGCCCAGGGCATGGACTATGTGTTCGTCAACGGACGGGCGGCGCTGGTGGAGGGCAAGCCGGTGGCGGAGCGGTTTGGACGGGTGCTGCTGCGGGGGGAGTAGGCAGTCGTATTCCGCTTTACTCCCCTCCCTGAAAGGGAGGGGTCGGGGGTGGGTT
>JAEXLC010000222.1 GCA_023445495.1 Pseudomonadota bacterium
TTGTGTATACTACACAGAGACAAGCTCGGGGAGTAATTGGAAGCCTATTTACCCAAATCCACACCGCGCTATCCTCCGCCCAATACCAAAATCGGGAGGGGACATGATTCGTATCGCAAAGATCGCTCTGTTCGCAGCTGCAGCGATGACACCGGTGGCATATGCCGCGGTCGAAGTAATCGGCAAGATGACGCCGGCCGAGCCGATCACCAAGGCGCGGATCGCCGCGCTGCCGGTCGCCCAGCAGCGCGCCTGGAACGTCTATCTCGATCGCTCGGTCGCACTGATGGAAGCCGACAAGGCCGCGCTCGCCAAGGAGCGCGCCGACGGAACCACGCCCAATCCGATTTCGCCGCCGACCGGTCCCTCGGGCGGCAGCGGCATGCCGCTCGACAAGCCCGCCAGCTGGTATGCCAGCCCCGAGGCGCGGCACGTCGCCGACAATATCGTCAGCTTCCAGACGCCGGCCGGCGGCTGGGGCAAGAATGTCGATCGCACCGGCCCGGTCCGCGCCCGCGGCGAGCATTATGTGCCGATCGAGCATCTGCCCGCCAATGCCAAGTCCGACATGTCGGACGAGAACTGGAGCTATGTCGGCACGATCGACAACAACGCCACCACCACCGAGCTGCGCTTCCTCGCCCGCGCCCAGGCAGCCGCGCCGGGTGCCGAGGGCAATGCGTATCGCGAGAGTTTCCTCAAGGGCATCCGCTACCTTCTCAACGCCCAGTTCCCCAATGGCGGCTGGCCCCAGGTCTATCCGCTCCAGGGCGGCTATCACGATGCGCTCACGTTCAACGACGATGCGCTCTCCTCGGTGGTGAGCGTGCTGGCCGAGGTGGCGCGCCATCAGGGCGATTACGCCTTTGTATCCGACCAGCTCGCTCTGGAAGCCAAAGCTGCCTGCAACAAGGCGATCCAGCTGATCCTCAAGACCCAGGTGGTCATCGACGGCAAGCGCACGGTGTGGGGCCAGCAGCATGACGCGCTCACCCTGGCCCCGGCGGGGGCCCGGAACTTCGAACCGATCGCACTGTCCTCGGATGAGAGCGCCGACCTTCTCGTCTTCCTGATGAAGCAGGCGGGCCGCTCGCCCTCGATCGACGCGGCGGTCGCGGATGGGGTCAACTGGCTGAAGGCGCACGCGATTTACGGCGTCGTGTTCGAGAAGGGCCCGGACGGCCGCAAGCTCGTCCCCAAGCCCGGCGCCGGCCCGATCTGGTCGCGCTACTATGACATCCAGACCGGCAAGCCGATCTTCGGCGACCGGGACCGTACGATCCATACGGACGTGAACGAACTCAGCGCTGAGCGTCGCAACGGCTATAGTTGGTACAACAACGGCCCCGCCAAGGCCCTGGCAACCTACGACAAATGGATGGCGAAGAAGTGATCGCTTAAAATCCTCCCCCAGCTTGCTGGGGGAGGGGGACCGCTCGCGAAGCGAGGGGTGGAGGGGCCGCCGCAACGCGGCGGTGACCCGCCGAGCCCCTCCACCAGCCTGCGGCTGGTCCCCCTCCCCGAGACAAGCTCGGGGAGGATTTAAAAGGCCTGTCCTACACGCAAATGTTCCACTAATGTTCCATAATCCCGCAAGGGGCCGCTCTTTGAACCGTCAGGGAACCCGCGCAAACTTCCGCGCACTAAAGCGTATGGAGATGCACCACCTCCACCCACCGCGCACCATATCAAAACGGACGCGCGCAAACCGGCCCAGGGCGCAACCTGTGCCAACATCCGCGTACGAAACCGTCTAGTTCGCCGATTCCAGCGTCTCGGTCGCCCGCAACCAGGTCGCCTCGGCCTCTTCGAGCTGCGACTCGACCTCGCCGCGCCGCTTCATCAGGTCGCCCATCGACAGCGCCTTGAGCCATTTCGGCGGCTTGCCGGCCAGCGCTGCGTCGATTTCCGCCAATGATTTCTGTGCTTTGGCGATGGCATCCTCGGCGTCGCTCACCGCCTTGCGCAGCCCGGTCGAGGCTTCGCGCGCCTGGGCGGCTGCGCGGCGCTCTTCCTTCTTGTCGCCCGACGCGCCAGCGCTGCCGGGCACCGGCTTGCCGGAGACGACAAAGGCCGCATAGTCCTCGATCGTCCCGTCATATTCGCGGGCGGTGCCGCCATCGACGAGGAACAGCCGGTCGGCGACCAGCTCGAGCATGTGCCGGTCGTGGCTGACCAGCACCACCGCGCCCTTGAAGTCCGCCAGCGCCTGGACCAGCGCCTCGCGGGTATCGACGTCCAAGTGGTTGGTCGGCTCGTCGAGGATCAGCAGGTGCGGCGCGTTATGGGTGACCAGCGCCAGCGCCAGCCGCGCGCGCTCGCCGCCCGATAGCTTGCCGACCTTGGTCAGCGCCTTGTCGCCCGAAAAACCGAAGCGGCCCAATTGGTTGCGCACCTGCACCGGCGTCGCGCCCTTCATCACCCGGCCCATCGTCTCCACCGGGGTGGCATCGGGATCGAGCTCCTCGACCTGGTACTGGGTGAAATAGCCGACCGTCAGCTTGGTGGCGGTGGTCATCTCGCCGGCCATCACCGGCAGCTCGCCGGCGATCATCCGGGCAAGCGTGGTCTTGCCGTTGCCGTTGCGGCCGAGCAGCGCGATCCGGTCGTCGGGGTCGAGCCGCAGCCCCAGCCTCGAGAGGATCGGCTTGCCTTCCTCATAGCCGACGGCGGCATGGTCGAGCGTCAGCAGCGGCGGACGCAGGCCCTGCGGATTGGGGAAGTCGAAGCGCATGCTCGGATCCTCGGCCACCGCCGCGATCGGCTGCATCCGCTCCAGCGCCTTGACGCGGCTCTGCGCCTGCTTGGCCTTGCTCGCCTTGGCCCGCCAGCGATCGACGAACGCCTGCAGTTTCTCGCGCTCGGCGACCTGCTTCTCGCGCGCCGCCGCCTGCTGCGCCATCCGCTCGGCCCGCTGCCGTTCGAACGCGTCATAGCCGCCGACGTACAGCGTGGTCTGGCCGCGATCGAGGTGGAGGATATGGTCGGCGACGTTGTTGAGCAGGTCGCGCTCGTGGCTGATCAGCAGGATCGTCCCGCGATAGGCGCGCAGGAATCCTTCGAGCCACATCACCGCCTCGAGGTCGAGGTGGTTGCTCGGTTCGTCGAGCAGCAGGATGTCGGGGTTGAGGAACAGCAGCGAGGCCAGCGCCACGCGCATCCGCCAGCCGCCCGAGAATGAGTCCATCGGCCGCGCCTGCATCGCTTCGTCGAAGCCCAGGCCCTTGAGGATGCGCCCGGCACGGGCAGGGGCCTCGTACGCGTCGATCTGGTCGAGCCGCTCGTAGATATGCCCCAGCCGGTCCGGATCGTCCTGGGTCTCGGCCTCGAGCAGCAGCGCGGCACGCTCGACATCGGCTTCGAGCACCGTGTCGAAGGCGCTGGTCTGGCCGCTTGGCGCATCCTGGCGGAGATAGCCGAAGCGTGCGGAACGCGGGATGTCGACCGATCCGGTGTCGGTCTCGATCATCCCGGCGATCGCCTTCATCAGCGTCGACTTGCCGGCGCCGTTGCGGCCGATGAAGCCGACGCGGGCGCGGGGCGGGATCGCGGCGCTCGCGTTCTCGATGATCGCGCGGCCGCCAAGCCGGATGGTGATGTCGCGGAAGGAAAGCACGGTCGGGCCCTCGGAACAGTCAGAGGCGCACCCGAGTGCTTGGTGACCCCTGGTTGGTCACTTCGCGTAAAGTGCTGATTTAGCGGGAATTTAAATGGTCGGGGAAAGAGGATTCGAACCTCCGGCCCCTGCCTCCCGAAGACAGTGCTCTACCAGGCTGAGCTATTCCCCGACCGGCGCCTCCGGGGCGAACCCCGACTGCGAGGGGGCGCCTATAACCACGCTATTTGAGTCACGCAAGCCACTGAATCAGCTTTTCCGCGCATCCATCATCGCATCGACCGAAACGAACTTCTCGCGGGGGGCACCGATCCGGGCTGCGGCGATCTCGGCGGCGTCGATCTTGAGCCAGTCGCGGAAGGTCACCGCCTCCACCGTGCGCGCCTCCAGCAGGGCATCGAGGCCGGGGCGGCCGGGCTTGCCGGCGCCTTCGCCGATATCCTCGGCGATCTTCTCGGCGATGTGGAAGCCATCCGGGCGGTTGGTGCCGATCGTCCCCGTGGGCCCGCGACGCGCCCAGCCCACCGCATAGAGGCCCGGCAGCACCCGCCCGTCGATATTGGCGAATCGCCCGGACTTGTCGTCATAGGGCACGCCCTCGATCGGCGGGGTGCGATAGCCGATGCAGCTCACCACCAGGCTGGCCGGGATCGCATAGGTCTCGCCGGTGCCCTGCGCGCTGCCGTCGAAGCCCAGCGCGGTGCGCTCGACGATCACCCGCTCGACCCTGCCGTCGCCCTCGATCGCGATCGGCATGGCGAAGAAGTCGAAGACGATGCGAATCTGCTGCTCGGGCACGCCTTGCGCGAATCGGCGCAGATGGCCGACCGACTTGCGCTGCCCGGGATCGAGCGCGGCATCGTCCTCCGCCGGCGGGAAGTCGGCGGGATCGACCACCGGCATCGCATGGGCCAGCTCGCCCAGCTCGCCCAGTTCCTTGGGCGTCATCGCGATCTGCTGCGGTCCGCGGCGGCCGAGCAGGGTGATGCTGTGGACCTTGGAGCCGTGCAGCGAATCGAGCGCATGGGCGACGACGTCCGATGCCTCCAGCTCGTCCTCGGCCTTGGCGAGCACGCGGGCGACGTCGAGCGCGACATTGCCGTTGCCGATCACCACCGCCGGCCCGTCGAGCGGCGGGTTGAGTCCGGCATGATCGGGATGGCCGTTATACCAGCCGACGAACGCCGCCGATCCGGTCACGCCCGGCAGCTCGGCGCCCGGTATCTCCAGCTTGCGGTCGTGCGGCGCCCCGGTGGCGAGGACGACCGCGTCATAGAGTTCGCGCAGCTCGTCGATCGACACATCCTTGCCGATGGTGACGTTGCCGACGAAGCGGACATTGTCGGTAAGCGCCACGGCCTCATAGCGGCGGGAGACGCCCTTGATCGATTGGTGATCGGGGGCAACTCCGGTGCGGATCAGCCCGAAGGGCACCGGCATGCGATCGAGGATGTCGACCCGAACCTGGTCGCCGAACACCTTCTGGCAGGCTTCGGCAGTGTAATAGCCTGCCGGCCCGGAACCGATCACCGCGACATGACGCATGGGCCTCTCCTCCCGCGATCTAGGCGCTTACCGTAGCGGCAAGCGGGGGGAGGGCAAGCCTCTCGACGCGGCACGCAACTTGTTGCTAGGCCGTAACCGTGAGCCCCATCGAAGCGACTGCCAGCCTGCTGGGCCTGATCAACATCGTGCTGGTCGTCCGGCGCAGCATCTGGAACTACCCGTTCGCGCTGGCGATGGTTGCGCTCTATGCGTGGATCTTCTTCCACGAGAAGCTTTACAGCGACGCGCTGCTCCAGCTCTTCTTCCTCGCGGTCAATCTCTATGGCTGGTGGAACTGGGCTCGGTCGCGCGACGAGAGCGGCGAAGTGGTGGTCGAGACGCTGGGCTGGGCCGCGCGCGGCGGCTGGGCGATCGGCGCGGCCGGGGTGATCGCGCTCTGGGGCGCCATGATGCACCGGCTGACCGATGCGGCCTGGCCGTGGTGGGACGGCAGCATCGCGGTGCTCAGCATCGCCGCCCAGATCCTCCAGTCGCGGCGGAACTGGGAATGCTGGGTGCTGTGGATCCTTGTAGATTTACTGGCTGTCCCTTTGTTCGCGGTGAAGGGACTGTGGCTCACTGCCGGGCTCTACAGCGTGTTCCTGATGCTGTCCGGGTGGGGGTTGGTCGATTGGCTGAGGGCAAGAAAATGAAGCTGCGTACCATCTGTCTCCACGGGCCCGAAAGCACCGGCAAGTCGACGCTGGCGCCGCGCCTCGCCGAATATCTCGGCGGCGAGGTGGTGGACGAATATGGCCGCGAATATGCCGAGGCGCGCGGCATCGAATTCACGATGCGCGACCTGCTCGAGATCGCCAAGACGCATGATGCCGGCACCCGCACCCTGCTCGCCGCTGGGATGACGCCGCTGATCCTCGACACCGATCCGCTGATGACCGCGGTCTGGGCCGACATGCTGTTCGGGACACGCGATCCCTGGTTCGACGAATGGCAGGGCACCGCCGACTTCTACCTGCTGTTCGACATCGATATGCCCTGGCGGCCCGACGGCACCCGCATGTTCGGCACCGAGGAGCTGCGGCGGAAATTCTTCGAGTTGAGCAAGGCCGAGCTCGAGCGGCGCGGGGTGCGCTGGGCGCTGGTCTCGGGCCAGGATGACGAGCGCTACGCCCAGGCCATCGCCGCGATCGAGGCTGTCCAGGCGAGCTGATTTGCCGGCCCATTCGCGATTGCGTTGCACGGATGCTGCAGTTGCGAAAAATCGTAGATGATTGTCACAGTTCGTACACAATCCAATCCTAACCGGCCCTTCGGAAGGGGCAGGCAAGCCCCTCGATAACGAGAATGTCCGGCGCGTCGACGGCACGACTCCAATCGGGGACGTAGCCGCTGCTGCGCGTTGGACGCACAGCAGGGAACAATCTCATGAAGACTGGCATCACCAAGTCTGCTCTTTTCCTGGGCGCGGCATTCAGCGCGCTCGTCCTTGGCGGCACCGCGCAGGCGCAGGACGCCACGACCACCACGCCCGCAGCCGAAGACGAGGCGACCACCGAGATCGTCGTCACCGCCGAGCGCCGCCCGGAAACGCTTCAGAACACCCCGGTCTCGGTCGCGGTGATCGGTGGCCAGGACGCGCGTGACTTCACCGCCAGCGGCGAAGACACGCTGCTCTCGCTCTCGGGCAAGGTGCCGAGCTTCTACGCCGAGACGACCACCGGTCGCATCTTCCCGCGCTTCTACATCCGCGGCCTCGGCAATATCGACTTCTACCTGGGCGCCTCGCAGCCCGTGTCGATCATCCAGGACGACGTGGTGCTCGAGCATGTCGTGCTAAAGTCGAACCCGGTCTATGACCTGGATCACGTCGAAGTGCTGCGCGGTCCGCAGGGCTCGCTGTTCGGCCGCAACACCACCGCCGGTATCGTCAAGTTCGACACCGTCCGCCCGACGCTCGATCGTCTCGATGCGCGCGGCACGCTGAGCTATGGCAGCTACAACAGCATCAACCTCGACGCCGGCATCGGCGGCCCGCTGGCCGATAACGTCGCGATCCGCGTTTCGGGCCTGTACCAGCACCGCGACGACTATGTCGACAACGCCTATGCCGGCCCGAGCGCCGACGGCACCAAGACCCCGCGCAAGAACGCGATGGGCGGCTTCGACGAGCGTGACTTCCGCGTGCAGCTGCTGGTCCAGCCGACCGAGAACTGGACCTCGCTCTTCTCGGGCCATGTCCGCAACTATAACGGCACCTCGACCCTGTTCCTGCGCCAGGCGCTGAAGAAGGGCTCGAACGACGTCAGCAACGTCTCGCGCACCACCGTCCGCTTCGACGAGGCGATGGACAATCCGCAGGACTATGACACCTACGGCCTGTCGTGGAACAACAGCTTCGACTTCGGCCCGGTCACGCTGACCTCGATCACCGCCTATGAGACCTCGTCGGGCTACAGCCGCGGCGACACCGATGGCGGCGCTGCTGCCGACTATCCGGTGAACGGCGTTGCGAATGGCTTCGGCCAGTCGATGGGCCGCCTCAAGGACCTCGATCAGTGGACCCAGGAAGTGCGCCTCGCCAGCAACGGCGACGGTCCGTTCAAGTGGCAGATCGGCGGCATGTACTTCGACAGCCGCGACATCACCGAGTTCTACCAGCGCGCTTGGTTCCTGACCACGGCAGCCCGCAACCCCAACAACTGGGTGCGCCTGCACGACGTCAACACCAGCTGGGCGCTGTTCGGCCAGGCCAGCTATCAGGTGACCCCGAAGTTCCGCCTCACCGCCGGCGTGCGCGTGACCGAGGACACCAAGACCACCGACCTGCTCAAGACCGCCGACACCGCGGCCGGCGCCGTGACCTATCCGGGCCGCCGCCACGTCCGCATGTCGGACACCCAGCCCAGCTGGGACGTGAGCGCGCTCTATGAGGTCAGCGACGATCTGAGCGTCTACGCCCGTGTCGCCCGCGGCTTCCGTGGCCCGACGATCCAGGGCCGCTCGGCGGTGTTCAACTCGGACTTTACCACCGCCAACTCGGAGACGATCGTCTCGTACGAGGCCGGCCTGAAGTCGAGCCTGTTCGACAACCGCGTGCGGTTCAACCTGACCGGCTTCTACTACAATGTCGACGACATCCAGCTGAACGGCAATGACTCGAACGGCAACGGCGTGCTCTTCAACGCCGACAAGTCCGAAGCGTACGGCGTCGAGGCGGAGCTGACGGTGCGCCCGGTGCGCAACTTCGTGGTCACCGCGGGTGCCAGCTGGCTTCACAGCGAGATCAAGGACAAGCGCGTCTATGCTCAGGCCTGCGCCCTCAACGGCGTTCTGGTCTGCACGGTCAAGGATCCGTACGTGACCCGCACCGTGTTCGGCGCCAATGCCTATTTCGCGCAGATCGACGGCAACCCGCTGCCGAACGCGCCGGAATATAACCTGAACCTCACTGCCCGCTACGACGTGCCGGTGAGCGACAGCGGCAAGTTCTTCATCTCGACCGACTGGAACCTGCAGGGCTACACCAACTACGTCCTCTACAAGACCGACGAGTTCTACTCGGACGGTAATTTCGAGGGCGGCCTGAAGGTCGGCTACACCGGCGGCAACGGCACCTGGGAAATCGCGGCCTTCGCCCGCAACATCACGAACGAGAAGAACCTCAAGGGCGTGATCGAGAACTACATGGCCGCCGTGCTCAACGAGCCGCGCGTCATCGGCATCTCGCTGACCGGCCGGACCCGCTAAGCCCCCTTTGCTTTCGGCCAGTCAGTCGGGCCCGGTGGCGTCC
>JAEXLC010000107.1 GCA_023445495.1 Pseudomonadota bacterium
CGCCAGGGCGCCCGCCTCGAGCTCGGTCGAGAGCGTGCCCATGTCACGCGACAATGCCTCGACCTGTGCCTCGAAGCGCCTGCTGGCTGCCTCGATCCGTGCGGCGCGCTCGACCTGGGCGCGTGCCACCGCTACTTCGCGCTCGGCGGCGAGATGGACGAGGCGGCGGTTGTTCACCGTCGCCTGCACCCGGCCGTTGCGCACCAGGATCATGCCCTCGCTGCCGCCCGAGGCGCGATAGGTCTCCATCAGCCGGCCCATATCGTCGCTCATCTCCGCGACCGGGCAGGCGCGGACATAGCGCGACACCGCCGCGCCGTAGGACGGGTTGCGCATCAGCGCGTGGCCGAAGGGATTGAGCAGCAGGCGCCGCACATCCTTCTCGAAGATCGCGCCGAGCGGACGCTCCTGCGCGTCGACGATCGCGACGAGGCGCAGCTCGGGGTCGCTGCCGAACAGCTCGGCTGCCCGCCACATCGTGTCGGTAAGCGTCAGCATCGGCGGATTGAGCTCGCGCTCGGTGAGCCAGGTGCCGCGGGGCGCAGGGGGATCGGCAAGAGACATTGGCTGCCGGATAGGAGGCACTTGGTAAATGCCCACTTAGCCTAGCGTTACAGTACCGAGACAATGCGCATTTTTTCGCGGGTTACGGGCGATTTCTTGCGAAAAATCGCGGGCGCGGCTGTAACCATGGCGTCATCCGCCGCTGGCTAGGGTGAGGCCATGAAGTTCAGCATCGAAAATCTGGCGCTCAGCCATGACGACCGGCGGGTGATCGAGGGCGTGGACGCGGTACTCGAACCGGGCCGGGTGACGGTGGTGCTGGGCGGTGTGGGCGCCGGCAAGGCGCTGCTGCTGCGGGCGCTTGCCGGGCGGGTCGATCTCGATGCCGGGCAGATCCGGCTGGGCGGGCGGCTGATCGGCCGCTTCACCAAAAGCGAGCGCGCGAGCGCGATCATGCTGGTGGGGGAGAGCCGCCGGGGGCTGTTCGGCAAGGCGCCCGTCGATCTCGCCGACGCGATCGGGGCAAAGCCGAACTGGCTGTTCGCCGCGGATCCGCTCAGCATGCTCGATCCGGTCAGCCAGTTCGCTCGGATCGGCCAGCTGCGGGCCGCCGCGCAACAGGGGATGGGGGTGGTCGTCACCCTGGCCGATCCCGTGCTCGCCGCGCGGCTGGCCGATGACGTGCTGCTGATCGGCCAGGGGCGCATGCTCGGCTTCGGGCCTGCGCGCGAGGTGTTGGAGCACCGGAATCTGCGCCAGGCGTTCGGGATCGAGGTAATGGTGATCGGCGATGCCAATGGCCGGCTGCTCCCCGTGCCGATCGGCTTTGCCACCCAGTGAGGCGCCCTGTCGAGCGGCGCGTGACAGCGACCGTTTCTTGTGTCACTGCGTAATTAAATTACACAGTGAGTCGGGCCGCAAGAGCCCGAAGCAGGAGAAATATGGTGCGTAACATCGACCATGTCATCGTCGGCCATAATGGCGGCGCGGGTGCCCGGACCGGCGAGGTGTTCAACCCGAATACCGGCCAGGTGCAGGCGCAGGTCCAGCTCGGCAGCCAGGCCGATCTCGACAAGGCGATCGCCGCCGCCCAGGCTGCTCAGCCCGGCTGGGCCGCAACCAACCCGCAGCGCCGCGCCCGCGTGATGTTCGCGTTCAAGGCGCTGGTCGAGAAGAACATGGAGGAACTGGCGCACCTGCTCAGCTCCGAGCATGGCAAGGTGATCGCCGACGCCAAGGGCGACATCCAGCGCGGCCTTGAAGTCATCGAGTTCGCCTGCGGCATCCCGCACGTACTCAAGGGCGAGTACACCCAGGGCGCCGGTCCCGGCATCGACGTCTACAGCATGCGCCAGCCGCTCGGCATCGGCGCCGGCATCACGCCGTTCAACTTCCCGGCGATGATCCCGATGTGGATGTTCGGCGTCGCAATCGCCTGTGGCAACGCCTTCATCCTCAAGCCGTCCGAGCGCGATCCCAGCGTGCCAGTGCGCCTCGCCGAGCTGATGCTCGAGGCCGGTGCGCCCGAGGGCATCCTCCAGGTCGTCCACGGCGACAAGGAAATGGTCGACGCGATCCTCGACCATGCGGCAATCTCGGCGGTGAGCTTTGTCGGCTCGTCGGACATCGCGCACTATGTCTATCGCCGCGGCGTCGAGGCCGGGAAGCGCGTCCAGGCGATGGGCGGCGCCAAGAATCACGGCATCGTCATGCCCGACGCCGATCTCGATCAGGTGGTGGCGGACCTCTCGGGTGCCGCCTTCGGTTCGGCGGGCGAGCGCTGCATGGCGCTGCCGGTGGTCGTGCCGGTCGGCGACAAGACCGCCGACGCCCTGCGCGAAAAGCTGATCCCGGCGATCGAGGCGCTGCGGGTCGGTGTCTCCACCGATGCCGAGGCGCATTACGGCCCGGTTGTGAACGCCGCGCACAAGCAGCGCGTCGAGAACTGGATCCAGACCGGTGTCGACGAAGGCGCCGAGCTCGTCGTCGACGGCCGCGGCTTCCAGCTGCAGGGCCATGAGCAGGGCTTCTTCATCGGCCCGTCGCTGTTCGACCGCGTCACGCCGGACATGCAGGCGTACAAGGAAGAGATTTTCGGCCCGGTCCTCCAGATCGTGCGCGCGCCGGACTTCGAGACCGCGCTCAAGCTGCCGAGCGACCACCAATATGGCAACGGCGTCGCGATCTTCACCCGCAACGGCCATGCAGCGCGCGAGTTCGCGGCGCGGGTCAATGTCGGCATGGTCGGCATCAACGTGCCGATCCCGGTGCCGGTCGCCTATCACACCTTCGGCGGCTGGAAGCGCTCGGCCTTCGGCGACACCAACCAGCACGGCATGGAAGGCGTAAAGTTCTGGACTAAGGTGAAGACGATCACCCAGCGCTGGCCCGATGGCGGCGGCACGGGCGACAGCGCCTTCATCATCCCGACGATGGGCTGACCGGCCGCGCCGATCCGGGACGCGCGGCGCGCCGAGCAGGCGCGACAGGCGGGTGCCGGATCGGTTAGGCTCGTGCCGTCTTCGAAGGGGAGAAGCGAATGATCCGGCTGCTGCTATTCATCGGCGCGCTGATGCTGGTCGTGCGGGCCGATCCGGTCTCGAACGCCGGCGCGCAGCCCGTGCAGGCGGCGGCCAAGCGGATCGCATTCAGCTTCGACGATGTGCCGCGCGGCGCCGGTGCCTTCCTCAGCGAGGACGAGCGCACGCGCAAGCTGATCGCGGTGCTGCGCTCGCGCGGGGTCAGTCAGGTCGCGCTGTTCCTCAATCCGGGCCGGATCGACAATGGCGCCGCGGGCAAGGCCGCGATGCGCCGCATCCGCGCCTATCTCGCCGCCGGCAATGTGCTTGCCAACCACACCTGGCTGCATCCGCATCTGTCCAAGGTGAGCGCCGATGAATTCCTCGATCAGGTCGACAAGGCGCAGGCCTGGCTGGACAAGCAGCCCAATTCGCGCCGCTGGCTGCGTTTCCCGTTCCTCGACGAGGGCGGGCCGGACAAGGCCAAGGTCGCCGCGGTGCGCGCCGGGCTTGCCGCGCGCGGCATCCGCAACGGCCATGTCACCGCCGAAGCGTCCGACTGGAATATCGAGGGGCTGACGATCGCCGCGAAAAAGGCGGGCAAGACGATCGACATCGAGGGTCTGCGCGACCTCTATGTCGAAAGCCATGTGAAGGCCGCCGATTTCGCCGACGACCTCGCGATCAGGACGATCGGCCGTTCGCCCGCGCATGTGATGCTGCTGCACGAGACCGACATCGCGGCGCTGTTCATCGGCGACCTGATCGACGCGCTGCGCAAGGATGGCTGGGAGATCATCACCCCGGACCTCGCCTATGCCGATCCGATCTACCTGGCGATGCCCGAGGTCCCCTGGACCAACGGCACGCTCGCCGAGCAGATGGCCTGGGAAAAGAAGATCCCGCCGCCGCGCTATTACGACCGCAACGACCTCAAGATCGCCAACCCGCTCTTCGCCGAGCGGGTGCTGCATGAGAAAGCACAATGACCCAGTTCGACCTTACCGACGACCAGCTCGCCATCCAGGAGATGGCGCGGAAATTCACTGCCGATGCGATCACCCCGCATGCGGCGGAGTGGGACGAGAAGCACATCTTCCCGCGCGACACGATCAAGGCGGCAGCGGAGCTGGGCTTCGCGTCGATCTATGTGTCCGAAGAGAGCGGCGGCATCGGCCTTGGCCGGCTCGAGGCGGCGCTTATCATGGAAGCGATGGCCTATGGCTGTCCCTCGACCAGCGCGTTCATCTCGATCCACAACATGGCGAGCTGGATGATCGACACCTTCGCGAGCGCCGAGCTGAAGGCGAAGTATCTGCCCTCGCTGATCACGATGGAGCGGATCGCCAGCTATTGCCTGACCGAGCCGTCGTCGGGCTCCGACGCCGCCGCGCTCAAGACGCGGGCAGTGCGCGACGGCGATCATTATGTCGTCAACGGATCGAAGCAGTTCATCTCCGGCGCCGGCGAGAACGAGATCTACGTCACCATGGTCCGCACCGGCGAGGAGGGACCCAAGGGCATTTCCTGCCTGGTGATCGAGAAGGACATGCCGGGCGTGTCCTTCGGCGCGAATGAGCGCAAGCTCGGCTGGCATTCGCAGCCGACCCGGCAGGTGACGTTCGAGGATGTCCGCGTGCCGGTCTCGAACCGCGTCGGGGGTGAGGGCGAGGGCTTCCGCTTCGCGATGATGGGGCTCGACGGCGGCCGGCTCAACATCGGTGCCTGCTCGCTCGGCGGCGCGCAACGCTGTCTCGACGAGGCGGTGAAGTATACCAAGGACCGCCAGCAGTTCGGCAAGCCGATCGCGGACTTCCAGAACACCCAGTTCGTGCTGGCCGACATGGCGACCGAGCTGGAGGCGGCGCGCGCGCTGCTCTATCTTGCCGCCGCCAAGGTTACCGCCGGCGCGCCGGACAAGACCAAGTTCGCGGCGATGGCCAAGCGCTTCGCCACCGACACCGGCAGCTCGGTGGTCGACCGCGCGCTCCAGCTGCACGGCGGCTATGGCTATCTGATGGACTATCCGATCGAGCGCTTCTGGCGCGACCTGCGCGTCCACTCGATCCTCGAGGGCACCAACCAGGTGATGCGGATGATCGTCGGCCGGGAGCTCACCCGCCAGTGACTGACGATGTCCTGATCCAGATCGAAGGCAAGGCCGGCCGCATCCGGCTCAACCGGCCCAAGGCGATCCATGCGCTGAACACCGGCATGTGCGCCGCGATGCTTGAAGCCCTGGGGGCATGGCGGGATGACCCCGCCGTCGAGATCGTGCTGATCGACCATGCCGAGGGCAGGGGCTTCTGCGCCGGCGGCGACATCCGGATGATCGCCGAGAGCGGGGCGGGGGACGGCCGCGAAGCGCGCGATTTCTTCCGGGTCGAGTATCAGCTCAACCACGCGCTCTTCACCTACGCGAAGCCGGTCGTGTCCTTCATGGACGGCATCACGATGGGCGGTGGCGTCGGTATCTCTCAGCCGGCGCGCTACCGGGTGGCGACCGAGAACACCAAGTTCGCCATGCCCGAGACCGGCATCGGCCTGTTCCCGGATGTCGGCGGCGGCTGGTACCTGTCGCGCCTGCCGGGGAAGACGGGCGAGTATCTGGCGTTGACCGGCCACCGGCTCGACGGCGCCGAATGCGCCGCGCTGGGCCTGGCGAGCCATTATCTGCCTGCTGCGGCACTGGAGGGCGCCAAGGCACGCATCGCGGCCGATCCGGCAGCGGTCGAGGCGATCCTGGCCGAGCTGGCCGTCCCGGCGCCGGAGCCGCGCATCGCCGCGCACCGCGAGGCGATCGATCGCCTCTTCGCTGCCGATACGGTGGAAGGCGTGTTCGCCGCGCTCGAAGCCGATGGCGGCGAATGGTCTGCCGCCCAACTCGCCACGCTGCGCACCAAGTCGCCGCAATCGATGAAGGTCTCGCTCCGACTCGTCCGCGAGGGCCGCGCCAAAGCGAGCTTCGCCGAGGAGATGGCGCAGGAATTCGCCATCGGCGGGCGGGTCGCGCAGAGCCATGACTTCATCGAGGGCGTCCGCGCGCTGATCGTCGACAAGGACAATGCGCCGGAGTGGAAGCCCGCTACGCTCGAGGGCGTCAGCGATGCGATGGTCGACGCGATCTTCGCGCCGCTGCCGGAGGATGAAGCATGGACGCCGGCTTGAACCCACTGCGTCATGCTGAACTGGTTTCAGCATCCAAGGTGCGACGGGCGACGGTGTCGCGAATGGAGAATTGGACCCTGAAACAAGTTCAGGGTGACGGTTTCTGGAGGAATTGATGTCGAATTACGAAACCATCCTCGTCGAGCAGCGCGGCGCCGCCACGCTGGTCACGCTGAACCGGCCCCAGGCGCTCAATGCGCTCAACAGCCAGATCCTCGCCGAGCTGCTCGACGCGATGAAGGCCTTCGACGCCGATCCGTCGCAGGGCTGCGCCGTGATCACCGGCAGCGAAAAGGCGTTCGCCGCCGGCGCCGATATCAAGGAGATGCAGGCCCAGGGCTTTGCCGACATGTACGGCCATGATTTCTTCGCCGGCTGGGATGTGTTCACGCGCACCCGCAAGCCGATCATCGCGGCGGTCTCGGGCTATGCGCTGGGCGGCGGCTGCGAGCTGGCGATGATGTGCGATTTCATCCTGGCGGGCGACAACGCCAAGTTCGGCCAGCCCGAGATCAAGCTCGCGGTCTCGCCCGGCATGGGCGGCTCGCAGCGGCTTACGCGTGCCGTCGGCAAGGCCAAGGCGATGGAGATGTGCCTGACGGGCCGGATGATGGACGCGGCCGAGGCCGAGCGCGCCGGGCTGGTCAGCCGCATCCTGCCCGCCGCCGAGCTGGTCGAGGAAGCGGTGAAGACCGCGCAGGCGATCGCCGGCATGGCTCCGCTCGCGGTGCTGGCGAACAAGGAGATGGTCAACGCCGCCTTCGAGACCGGGCTTGCCCAGGGCGTCGCCTTCGAGCGCCGGCTGTTCCACGCGCTGTTCGGCACGGCGGACCAGAAGGAAGGCATGACGGCATTCGTCGAGAAGCGCCCGGGGAACTGGACGGGGAAGTGAGCCGTCTTCTTCTCCCCATCCGCTTGCGGGAGGGGGCGGGGGAGGGGCGGGGTATTCGGGGGCGGCCGGCCAGGCCCTCCCAGTTTGGGGTAA
>JAEXLC010000249.1 GCA_023445495.1 Pseudomonadota bacterium
ACAAGGCGGCGGCGACCGCGCGGCGCTATGGCGCGGAATCGGCGCTGGGTCTGGAGCGCGAGCTGCCGGGGCCGGTGGGCGAGCGCAACCTCTATGCGCTGCATCCGCGCGGGCGGGTGCTGCTGCGCGCGGCGATGCCGGCGGGGCTGTACGAGCAGATGGCGGCGGTGCTGGCGACCGGCAATCGCGGGACGGTCGAGGGCGTGGCATTGCCACAGGGCCTGCCGGCGGGTGTCGCTGCTGCCTTTGCACCGGATACGGCGGAGCCGCTTGCCGCGGCGCTGGTCGAGGGCGAGGCCGGCGCGCTGGCGGCGGAGCTGGCCGGGCGCGATGGGCCGATCGTCTCGCTGTTCGTGGCCGGTAGCTCGGGCTATCCGCTCGACCTGCTGCTCGAGGAAGTGTCGATCTCGATCAACACCACCGCGGCCGGCGGCAATGCCAGCCTGATGACGATCGGTTGATCGACGGGCGGGCTTGATCGGCGGGGCGGCGGGCCCGCATAGGAGTGCGCGATGAAGAAGGTCGCGCCTCGCTCCGCCGCCCGCCCGGTCTCGCACCAGGGCATGAAGTTGATCCCCGGCGGCAGCTTCCTGATGGGATCGGAGCAGTTCTACGAAGAGGAGCGCCCGCGCCGCCCGGTGCGGGTGGACAGCTTCTGGATCGACGAGACGCCGGTCACCAACGCGCAGTTCGCCGAATTCGTCGCGGCGACGGGATACCGGACCTTTGTCGAGAAGGCGCCCGATCCGAAGGACTATCCGGGGATGGATCCGGCGCTGGCGGTGCCGGGCTCGCTCGTGTTCCGGCGCACCGAGCAGCCGGTGTCGCTTGACGATCATGGCCAGTGGTGGGCGTTCGTGCCCGGGGCCGACTGGCGGCATCCGATCGGGCCGGACAGCAGCATCGCGGGGATCGAGGACCATCCGGTCGTTCATGTCGCCTATGAAGATGCCGATGCCTATGCCAAATGGGCGGGCAAGGCGCTGCCGACCGAGGCCGAATGGGAATTCGCGGCGCGCGGCGGGCTGGTCGACAAGGAATATGCCTGGGGCGACGAGTTGGCGCCGGACGGCGCGATCCTCGCCAATTACTGGCAGGGCATGTTCCCCTTCGCCACGCTCAAGCCCGACGACCAGTATCGGACGACCGCGGCGGGCAGTTTCCCGGCCAATGGCTATGGCCTGTCCGACATGATCGGCAATGTCTGGGAGTGGACGCGCGACTGGTATGGCGCGCCGCAGCCGGGCAAGGGCAGCTGCTGCGAAGCGGTGAACCCGCGCGGCGCGACGATCGGCGACAGCTTCGAGTCGCTTGCGCCGGGGGCGAAGATCGGGCGGCGGGTGCTCAAGGGCGGGTCGCACCTCTGCGCGGTCAATTACTGCCAGCGCTACCGTCCGGCGGCGCGGCACCCGCAGCAGATCGACAGCGCGACCAGCCATATCGGCTTTCGCTGCGTCTCGCGGAAAGTCTAGGCCGCAGCCGGTCGCAGGCGCGGCGCACCCAAGCCATGTGGTGCTTGCCTCCCCGCCCGGTGCGGGGCATGGGTTAAGGGTCTGCCGCGAGGCGCACTCTACAAGGCGGGAAGCCGGGAAAAGGGCATGAAGGACAAACTCGTAGTGCTGATCGGCGGCGGCGGTTTCGTCGGCCGCTATGTCGCCCAGGAACTGCTTGCCGCGGGCGCCCGGGTGCGCATCGCGCAGCGCCGTCCGCGCGACGCCTGGTTCCTCAAGCCGCTCGGCGATCTCGGCCAGACCCAGTTCGTCGCCGCCGATGTGACCCGGCCCGACACGGTCGCCGCCGCGGTTGCCGGAGCCGATGCGGTCATCAACCTGGTCGGCGTGCTCAAGGGCGATTTCGACGCGGTCAACGCCGGGGGCGCGCGCAATGTCGCTGAGGCGGCGAAGGCGGCCGGCGTCGAGACGCTGTTCCATTTCTCCGCGCTGGGCGCCGAGGCCGATTCCGCATCGGCCTATGGTCGGACCAAGGCGGCGGGCGAGGCGGCGGTGCGCCAGGCGTTCCCGGATGCGATCATCCTGCGCCCGTCCTTCATCTTCGGCCGCGAGGACCAGTTCACCAATCGCTTCGCCGCGATGGTTGGCATGGGACCGGTGGTGCTGGTGCTGCGCGCCGAGGTGCGCTTCCAGCCGGTCTATGTCGTCGATGTCGCCAAGGCCGTCGTTGCCGCGCTCGCCGATCCGGACGCGCATGCGGGCAAGACCTATGCGCTGGCCGGGGCCGACACGCTGACCATGGCGCAGCTGTTCCACTGGCTGGCCGGGGCGACCGGCCACAAGCCGGCCTTTGCCGAGCTGCCCGATCCGATCGGCGCGCTGATCGCGGCGCTGCCCGGCACGCCGATCACGCGCGACCAGTGGCGCATGCTCCAGGCGGACAATGTCGCGGGCGACCTGCCCGGGCTCGCCGCCCTGGGCGTGGTGCCGACGCCGCTCGCCACGGCAGCGCCGGCCTGGCTGGTGCGCTACCGGCGCCATGGCCGCTTCGGCAAGCTCGCCGCCTGAATCCCTTTATCCGCGCCCGCCGGCGCATCGGAGCCTGACCTCGCATGAGCGAAACCCTCGTCGCGATCCTCCTCGGCATTGTCGAGGGGATCACCGAATTCCTGCCGGTCTCGTCGACCGGCCATCTGATCCTCGCCTCCGAGCTGATGGGCTATGATTCCGCCACCTGGGGGATGTTCAACGTCGTCATCCAGCTCGGCGCGATCCTGGCGGTGGTGGTGCTTTACTGGCGGACCTTCTGGGCAGTGGCGCAGGGGCTGATCCAGCTGAACCCGGTCTCGATCCGCTTCGTGCGCAACCTGCTGATCGCCTTCATCCCGGCGGCGGTGATCGGCCTTGCCCTGCACAAGCATATCGAGGCGCTGCTCGGCCAGCCGATGGTGGTGGCCTGGGCGCTGGTGATCGGCGGCATCGCCATCCTGGTGATCGAGCGGCTGGCGAAGACCGCGACGATCCACGGCATCGCCGAGATCCCGCTGGTCCGCACGATCGGCATCGGCTTCATCCAGTGCATCGCGATGATCCCGGGCGTCAGCCGTTCGGGCGCGACGATCATGGGCGCGCTCAGCCTGGGCGTCGAGCGACGCACCGCCGCCGAGTTCAGCTTCTTCCTCGCCATCCCGACGATGCTCGGCGCGACCGTGCTCGAGCTCGCCAAGAATCGCGACGCGATCGCATCGGCCCGGGTCGGCTGGGACGAGATCGGCATCGGCTTCGTCACTGCCTTCATCGTGGCGATCGTCGTCATCAAGCTGTTCGTCGGCATCGTCTCCAGGCACGGCTTCGCTCCCTTTGCCTGGTACCGAATCATCGCCGGGATCGGGGCGATTGCCTGGCTTTCGATGCGGTAAGGTCCGGATCGGCCATAAATTGGCGCAATAATCTTTCAAATTTGCGCTGAAACCGCTGAAAAACACAATATAGGTCAGTTTTGCTGCCTTTTATCGACTCGCTTGCGGCGTTAGGCGCGCTGCATGGCGGAAACGATGCTCAAATTCGTTGGAACGGCGCAGGCTTATCCGGGCAAGCGCGAGGCGGAACTGCGTGCGGAGGATTTCCGCGAGATCGCGGATCGCTATGCGGTGCCCAGCGCCGAGGAACAGGCCAGCCGCTGCTCGCAATGCGGCGTGCCCTATTGCTCGGTACACTGCCCGCTTCACAACCATATCCCGGACTGGCTGCGCCTGACCGCCGAGGGGCGGCTGCGCGAAGCCTATCAGCTGTCGAACAGCACCTCGACCATGCCCGAGATCTGCGGCCGCATCTGCCCGCAGGACCGGCTGTGCGAAGGCAATTGCGTGATCGAATTCTCGGGCCATGGCGCGGTGACGATCGGCTCGGTCGAGAAGTTCATCACCGACACCGCCTGGGAAGAAGGCTGGGTGGAGCCGGTCGCGGTCGGCCCGGCGCGCGGCCAGTCGGTCGGCATCATCGGCGCGGGCCCGGCCGGGCTCGCCGCCGCCGAATATCTGCGCGAATATGGCTATGACGTGCATGTCTATGACCGGCACGACCGCGCCGGCGGGCTGCTCACCTATGGCATCCCGGGCTTCAAGCTGGAAAAGCACGTCGTCATGCGCCGCATCGAGCGGCTCGAGCAGGGCGGCGTGGTCTTCCATCTCGGCTTCGAAGTCGGCCGCGAAGCCAATCTCGACGAACTGCGCAAGCGCCACACCACGCTGCTGATCGCCACCGGCGTCTACAAGGCGCGCGGCATCCAGGCGCCGGGCGTGGGCGCCAAGGGCATCGTCGAGGCGCTCGACTATCTCACGGCGTCGAACCGCAAGGGGTTCGGCGATGCCGTGCCCGCGTTCGACGACGGCAGCCTCGATGCCAATGGCAAGCATGTCGTGGTGATCGGCGGCGGCGATACCGCGATGGACTGCGTGCGCACCGCGGTGCGCCAGGGCGCCGCCTCGGTGAAGTGCCTCTATCGCCGCGACCGCGCCAACATGCCCGGCTCGCAGCGCGAGACCGCCAATGCCGAGGAGGAAGGCGTCGAGTTCGTCTGGCTCTCCGCCCCCGAAGCCTTTGACGGCGTCGATACGGTCACCGGCGTGCGCGCCAGCCGCATGCGCCTCGGTGCGCCCGATGCCTCGGGCCGCCGCGCGCCGGAAGTCGATCCGGGCGGCGCGTTCCAGCTCAAGGCCGATCTCGTCATCAAGGCGCTCGGCTTCGAGCCCGAAGACCTGCCGCGCCTGTTCGGCGCCGAGGAGCTGGGCGTTACCCGCTGGGGCACGCTGCGCACCGACGGGCGCTCGATGATGACCAGCCTCGACGGCGTTTTCGCGGCGGGCGATATTGTCCGCGGCGCGAGTCTCGTCGTCTGGGCGATTCGCGACGGCCGCGATGTCGCGGCGCATATGCATGCCTGGATGCGCGCCCGTGCCGATGCCGCGCGGGCTGCCTGAGAAAGTCGCCCCGATGAAGCCCTTGCTTGCCGCCCTTGCTCTTGGTGCCGCCACCCTTCCGGCCTCGGCTTTCGCCGCTTCGCCGGTAAGCGCGCCTGTGGCCGAAGGCGATCTCCAGAAGCTCGTCGCGCTGATGGCGCCCGAGGATTCGATCGGCAGGATCGCCGGGCGTGCCTTCGACCTGGGCATGGACCAGCAGCTCGCGGCCGACCCGAAGATGAAGGCGACCTATGACGCCAATCCGGGGCTGCGCGAGCAGGTGGGCGGGCAGCTGCGCGGCCAGTTCACCCGCATCCTGGTCGGCGCCCTGCCTTCGCTGCGCGGCGAGATCGAGACCATCCTCAAGGCCGAGCTGACGCCGGGCGAGATCGCCGACACGCTGACTTTCTTCGCCAGCCCGACGGGCCAGAAGGTACGCGCCGAAGTCTATGAGGCGATGGGCAACGCGCCGGGCCAGTCGCCGCAGGAAATGCAGCAGGCGGCGATGGCGGCGGTGATGGCGAAGATGACGCCGGAGGATTATCCGGCGCTGATGGCGTTCGCCGGCAGCACCGCGTCGCAGAAGATGGGCAGCCTCAACCCCAAGATCGCCGCGGCCAGCCAGGCCTGGGCGCTCAAGCTGGTCGCCGCCAATCGCCCGCAGATGGAAGGTTTCGCGACCAGGGCGGTGGCGGACTATCTGGCGAAGAAGAAGGGCGGCTGATGCGCGCGCTTCCGCTCGCCGCCGCGCTGTTCGCGCTTTCGCCGCTCGCCGTGCCCAACGTGGCGTGGGCGCAGGCGGAGGCTGCGGCTTCGCCGGAGCGGCTGGCGCTCGGCCACCAGCTTGCCAAGCTCAACAATGACGAGGTCTCGGCCGACAACCAGATCAGCGCGATGCTGGTCAGCGTCGCCAAGATGTTCGCCGAGAACGAGGATATGCGGGCGCTCGAGAAGGAGCATCCCGGCGCGATCAAGATGATGCTGGATGCGATGGCGCCGCCGATCCGCGAGGAGACGCTGCGGACGTTGCCGAAGCTCTGGGACCGGCTGGGCGCGCTCTATGCCGCCAACCTGACCGAGCAGGAGCTGCGCGATGCGATCGCCTTTTACTCCGGTCCGGTCGGCGTGCGGCTGCGCGCGGCGATGGTCAGCAATCTCGACATGAAGGCGATGCTGACCGAGGTGATGGCCGATCCCGACAAGGATGTCAGCGAGAAGGCGCTGGGGTCGAGCCTGGGATCGACGGCGCTGGGCGCGGTCCGCGCGCTTTCGCCCGAGGACCAGAAGGCGCTCGCGCAATTCGCCTTCACGCCGGCCGGCGCCCAGATCCAGCGGTTGAATTCGCAGGTTATCAAGGCGGTCTCGGACTGGAGCAACGAGGCAAGCCCGGAACTGGACGCGAAGCTGGAAAAGATCACCGAGGACGTGGTGACCAGGATCCTCGATAAGGAGCAGTCGAAGTGAAGTTGGACGAACGCGAACGCCTTGCCCGTGAGGGCATGTACCGTCCCGAGTTCGAAGGCGATGCCTGCGGCGTCGGCATGGTTGCCGCGACCGACGGCCAGCCTTCGCGCCGCGTCGTCCAGTCGGCGATCGATGCGCTGAAGGCGGTGTGGCACCGCGGCGCGGTCGATGCCGATGGCAAGACCGGCGACGGCGCCGGCCTGCATGTCGACCTGCCGGTGCGCTTCTTCGACGACGCGATCGCCGCGGGCGGCCACCGCGTGCTGCCGAACCGCCTCGCCGTCGGCATGGTCTTCCTCCCGCGTACCGACCTCGGCGCGCAGGAAGCGTGCCGCACGATCGTCGAGTCCGAGATCATCGAGGCGGGCTACACCATCTATGGCTGGCGCCAGGTGCCGGTCGACGTGTCGGTCATCGGCATGAAGGCCCAGGCGACGCGCCCCGAGATCGAGCAGATCATGATCGCCGGCCCGCAGCCGGATGCGATGGACGCCGCCGAGTTCGAGAAGGAGCTCTATCTCGTCCGCAGGCGTATCGAGAAGGCGGTGATCGCCGCGCAGATCAGCGGCTTCTACATCTGCTCGCTGTCGACCCGCTCGATCATCTACAAGGGCCTGTTCCTCGCCGAGAGCCTGTCGGACTTCTATCCTGACCTCAAGGACGAGCGCTTCACCAGCCGCGTCGCGATCTTCCACCAGCGCTATTCGACCAACACCTTCCCGCAATGGTGGCTGGCCCAGCCGTTCCGCTGCCTCGCCCATAATGGCGAGATCAACACGATCCGCGGCAACAAGAACTGGATGCGCAGCCACGAGATCAAGATGGCGAGCATCGCGTTCGGCGAACGCTCGGAAGACATCAAGCCGGTGATCCCGGCGGGCGCATCGGACACCGCCGCGCTCGACGCGGTGTTCGAGGCGATCTGCCGCTCGGGCCGCGACGCGCCGACCGCCAAGCTGATGCTGGTGCCCGAGGCGTGGGACGACACCACGCCCGAGGGGCATCGGGCGATGTACAAGTATCTCGCTTCGGTGATGGAGCCCTGGGATGGCCCGGCCGCGCTGGCGATGACCGATGGCCGCTGGGCGGTCGCCGGTGTCGATCGCAACGCGCTGCGCCCGCTGCGCTACACCCAGACCTCGGACGGCCTGCTCATCGTCGGCTCCGAGACCGGCATGGTGCAGATCCCCGAATCGACCGTGATCGCCAAGGGCCGGATGGGCCCGGGCGAGATGATCGCCGTCGATCTCGACCAGGGCGTGCTGCTCGGCGACAAGGCGATCAAGGACCAGGTTGCCGGCGAGCATGATTATGCCGGGATGATCGGCGAGTTCATGACCGTGGGCGACTTGCCCGAGCCCGACGCGGCGCCGCTGCGCTTCGATCGTGCCGAGCTGACCCGCCGCCAGGTCGCGGCCGGGCAGACGCTCGAGGACATGGAGCTGATCCTTGCCCCGATGGTCGAGAGCGCCAAGGAAGCGGTCGGCTCGATGGGCGACGATACGCCGCTCGCGGTCATCTCGGACAAGCCGCGGCTGATCAGCCAGTTCTTCCGCCAGAACTTCTCGCAGGTGACCAACCCGCCGATCGATTCGCTGCGTGAACGCCAGGTGATGACGCTCAAGACGCGCTTCGGGAACCTGGCCAACATCCTCGATGCGGATGGCGGCGGCTCGAAGGTGCTGGTGCTCGAAAGCCCGGTGCTGACCAATGGCGATTGGGAGCGGCTGCGCGCGCATTTCGGCAGCCAGTCGGCCGAGATCGACTGCACCTTCCCGGCCGGTGGCAGCCCCGACGACCTGCGCGAGGCGATCAAGCGCATCCGCTACGAGGCGGAGCAGGCGGTCCGTGCCGGCTGCACCGAGCTGTTCCTGACCGACGAGCATGTCTCGGCTGATCGCGCGGCGATCGCCGGCGTGCTGGCGGCGGCGGCGGTGCACACGCATCTCGTCCGCCGGGGGCTGCGTTCCTATGCCAGCGTCAATGTCCGCTCGGCCGAATGCCTCGACACGCATTACTACGCGGTGCTGATCGGTGTCGGCGCGACCACGGTGAACGCCTATCTGACCGAGGCTTCGATCGCCGATCGCCATGCCCGCGGCCTGTTCGGCGACATCAGCCTCGACGAGTGCCTGAAGCGCCACCGCAAGGCGATCGACGAGGGCCTGCTCAAGATCATGTCGAAGATGGGGATCGCGGTGATCTCCTCCTATCGCGGCGGCTACAACTTCGAGGCGGTCGGCCTCAGCCGCGCGCTGGTCAACGACCTGTTCCCGGGCATGCCCGCCAAGATCTCGGGCGAAGGCTATGCCTCGCTCCATCTCTCGGCGATGATGCGGCACGAGCTGGCCTATGATCGCGGCGTCGCGACGCTGCCGATCGGCGGTTTCTATCGCCAGCGCCATGGCGGCGAGACGCATGCCTATTCGGCGCAGCTGATGCACCTGCTGCAGACGGCGGTGTCGACCGACAGCTACTCGTCCTACATGGCTTTCTCGCGCGGCGTGCGCGACCTGCCGCCGGTCTATCTGCGCGACCTGCTCGAGTTCAACTTCCCGAACGAAGGCGTGCCGATCGACCAGGTCGAGGCGATCACCGAGATCCGCAAGCGCTTCGTCACCCCGGGCATGTCGCTGGGTGCCTTGAGCCCCGAGGCGCACGAGACGCTGGCGATCGCGATGAACCGCATCGGCGCCAAGGCGGTGTCGGGCGAGGGCGGCGAGGACAAGGCGCGCTACACGCCGTACGAGAATGGCGACAATGCCAACTCGACGATCAAGCAGATCGCCTCGGGCCGGTTCGGCGTCACCGCCGAATATCTCAACGCCTGTGACGAGATCGAGATCAAGGTCGCGCAGGGCGCCAAGCCCGGCGAGGGCGGCCAGCTGCCCGGCTTCAAGGTCACCGAGTTCATCGCCAAGCTGCGTCACGCGACGCCGGGGGTGACTTTGATCTCGCCGCCGCCGCACCACGACATCTATTCGATCGAGGATCTGGCGCAGCTGATCTACGACCTGAAGATGATCAACCCGCGCGCGCGGGTGTGCGTCAAGCTGGTCAGCTCGGCCGGCATCGGTACCGTGGCGGCGGGCGTGGCCAAGGCGCATGCTGATGTCATCCTGGTCGCCGGCCATGTCGGCGGCACCGGCGCAAGCCCGCAGACTTCGGTCAAGTACGCCGGCACGCCCTGGGAAATGGGCCTGACCGAAGTCAACCAGACGCTGACGCTCAACGGCCTGCGCGGCCGGGTGAAGCTGCGCACCGATGGCGGCCTCAAGACCGGGCGCGACATCGTCGTCGCCGCGATCCTCGGCGCCGAGGAGTTCGGCATCGGCACGCTCAGCCTCGTGGCGATGGGCTGCATCATGGTCCGCCAGTGCCATTCGAACACCTGCCCGGTCGGCGTCTGCACTCAGGACGAGAAGCTGCGCGCCAAGTTCGTCGGCACCCCGGAAAAGGTAATCAACCTGATGACCTTCATCGCCGAGGAAGTCCGCGAGATCCTGGCACGGCTGGGCTTCAAGAGCCTCGACGAGGTTATCGGCCGCACCGAACTGCTCCGGCAGGTCAGCCGCGGCGCCGAGCATCTCGACGATCTCGATCTCAACCCGATCCTCGCCAAGGTCGATGCCGACGACGCCGAGCGCCGCTTCAGCCTGTCGACCTTCCGCAACGAAGTGCCCGACAGCCTCGATGCGCAGATGATCAAGGATGCCGCCCCGGTCTTCGCGCGGCGCGAGAAGATGCAGCTGACCTACAATGTGCGGAACACCCACCGCGCGGTCGGCACCCGGCTCTCGTCCGAGATCACGCGGCTCTACGGCATGTCGACGCTGGCGGACGGGCACGTCCATGTCCGCCTGCGCGGCTCGGCTGGCCAGTCGCTCGGCGCCTTCCTGTGCAAGGGGGTGACGCTCGAAGTGTTCGGCGACAGCAACGACTATGTCGGCAAGGGCCTGTCGGGCGGCACCATCGTCGTGCGGCCGCTGGTCAGCTCGCCGGTGGAGAGCTGGAAGAACACGATCATCGGCAACACCGTCCTCTACGGCGCGACCAGCGGCAAGCTGTTCGCCGCCGGCCAGGCGGGCGAGCGCTTCGCGGTGCGCAATTCGGGCGCCGAAGTGGTAGTCGAGGGCTGCGGCGCCAATGGCTGCGAATACATGACCGGCGGCACCGCGGTGCTGCTCGGCGATGTCGGCATGAACTTCGGCGCGGGCATGACCGGCGGCATGGCCTTTGTCTATGACCCGGACGACAGCTTCGCCGCCCGCGCCAACCCCGAGAGCATCGTCTGGCAGCGGCTGTCGTCGGCGCATTGGGAAGCCAAGCTGCGCGGCATGGTCGAGGCGCATGTCGAGGCGACCGACAGCAAATGGGCCGCCGGCCTGCTCGAGGACTGGGACCGGGCGATCGGCAGCTTCTGGCAGGTCGTGCCGAAGGAAATGCTGACCCGCCTGCCGGTACCGCTCAACGACGACACCGCCGAGGCGGTTGCGGCGGAATGACACAGGGACGGAGCCCCGGCGCGTGCCGGGGTTCCGTTCGTCGCATGCGGCGCGCTTGTCTCTAAAATCGCGCAACTATCTGTGATATAAGCCTCCGGTCGACTCCGGAGCCCGTCATGCGTCTTGCCCTCACCGCCGCCCTGCTTTGCGCCGCCGCCACGCCGGCACTCGCCCAGTCGCAGCCCGAGCCCAGCACCCGCGACAAGACCGAGGCGCTGGCCCGCGCGCTCAACAACCCGATGGTGCAGGAAGGCGCCGCGGCGATGCTCACCAACCTGGCCGGCATCGTGCTCGACACCCGCGTCGGCCCCGCCGCGCAATATCTCGATCCGACGGTGCGCGAGCAGGACACGCTGCGCGACATCCAGCGCCGCCGCGACCCGAATTTCGAGAAGAATTTCCACGACAATGCCCGCAGCGCGGTGGTGGTCGCCGGCAAGCTGACCGAAGGCGCGCTGCAGATGCAGGACTCGCTCGGCGAGACCGCCGCCCGGCTGCGCGCCGCGCTGGCGCCGCTGCGTGGGGTGCTTACGACCAAATAAGCGCTTTTGCCCGGCAATCGCTTTACGCGGGCGCGGCCTGAGTCCTAAAGCGGCTGGATGTGGCAGCTTTACCAATTCCCGCTCTGTCCCTTTTCGCGCAAGGTCCGGCTGCTGCTGGGCGAGAAAGGCGTGGGCTATGAGCCGGTGCGGGAATCGCCCTGGCTGCGGCGCGACGAATTCCTCGACCTGAACCCCACCGGCCAGGTGCCGGTGATGGTCGATGACGAGCGCGGGGTGACGCTGATCGATTCCACGGTGATCTGCGAGTTCTTCGAGGAGACGGTGAACAAGGCGCCGATGCTCAACGGCACCGCCACCGATCGCGCCGAGATCCGCCGCCTGGCGATCTGGTTCGACACCAACTTCTATGCCGAGATAACCGCGCCCCTGCTGCACGAGCGGATGCTCAAGCGCATCGTCTACAAGCAGTCGCCTGATGGCCAGGCGTTGCGCAACGCGATGAAGGCGGCGGTCAACCATCTCGATTATATCGATTATCTGCTCGATCACCGCACCTGGCTGGCCGGCCCGACGATGAGCCTGGCCGATCTCGCGGCGGCGGCGCAGATCTCGATCGCCGATTATCTCGGCGGCATCGACTGGAAGAGCCATGAGCAGGCCAAGGGCTGGTATATCCGGATGAAGAGCCGCCCGAGCTTCCGCCCGCTGCTCAGCGAGCGCATGGAAGGCATCCCGCCGCCCGCCGATTACGAGAAGCTCGACCTGTAGCTCCCATCGTCACCCCGGCCTTGAGCCTGTGTCTTATACACATCAGACGCTGCCGAC
>JAEXLC010000293.1 GCA_023445495.1 Pseudomonadota bacterium
ATCCCGGCTTTCGCCGGGATGACGGCCAATACCGCTATTGTTCGATGATCAGCACATCCACGATCGGCTTCTTGCCGGTGAAGCGCACCGCAGCACGGCGCACGCCCAGACGGATGCTCTCGCGCAGCCGCTCGATATCGCCCTTGCCATCCTTCTTCACGGCCTCGCGCGCGGCATCCACCGCCTCGTCGATGAAGTCCTCGCGGTCTTCCTCCACCGGAATGCCCTGAAGCCGGACCTGCGGCTCGCCGGCGAGCTTGCCGTTGCGGATTGCCACCGCAGCGCTGATCTGGCCGTAGAGCGCCACCCGGCGGCGCTCGTTGATCGTCGTGCCGTCGGCCGGCAGGATGATGTCGCCATCAAGCACCAGGCGGCCGACCGGCGCTTCGCCGATCTTCGCGGGCTTGCCGGGAGCGAGGCGAATGATGTCGCCATTCACCTGCCGGATCGACTGGGGCACGCCCTGCTCCAGCGCGAAGCGGGCCTGCTCGTACATGTGGCGCACCTCGCCATGCACCGGCACGACGATCTCCGGGCGAATCCACTTGTACATCGCGGCCAGTTCGGGGCGGCCGGGGTGGCCCGACACGTGAATAAACGCCTGGCGATCGGTAATCAGCTCGACGCCCTTGGCGGCCAGCGTGTTCATGATCCGCCCGATCGCGATCTCGTTGCCGGGGATCTGGCGCGAGGAGAAGACGACCGTGTCGCCTTCGGTCACCTTGAGGACATGGCTGCCCTCGGCGATGCGGTTGAGCGCGGCGCGCGGCTCGCCCTGCCCGCCCGTGGCGACGATCAGCACCTTGTTCGGCGGCAGGTCCATCGCCGCTTCGAAGTCGATCGTGTCGGGGAAGTCGCGCAGATAGCCGGTCGACTTGGCGACGCGCAGGATGCGGTCGAGCGAGCGCCCCGCGACGCAGAGCTCGCGGCCGGTGTCACGCGCCACTTCACCCAGCGTCTGCAGCCGCGCGGCATTCGAAGCGAAGGTAGTGACCAGCACCCGGCCCTTGGCCGCGCCGATCACCTCGTCGAGCCCCGCGCGCACCGCGCCTTCGGAACCCGATGCCTCGGGGTTGAACACGTTGGTGCTGTCGCAGACCAGCGCCAGCACGCCCTTGTCGCCGATCGCGGTCAGCTCCGCCGCAGTCGAGGCGCCGCCGAGCGCGGGGCTCTCGTCGAGCTTCCAGTCGCCGGTGTGGAAGACACTGCCATAGGGCGTCTCGATGAGGACGGCATTGCCCTCGGGGATCGAGTGCGCCAGCGGCGTATAGGTGATGCGGAACGGGCCGAGGTCGAACGGGCCTTCCTCGTTGACGATGTTGAGCTCGACCTTCTCCTCGATGCCCTCTTCCTCGAGCTTGCCGTGGATCAGCCCCGCGGTGAACGGCGTGGCATAGAGCGGCACGCCCAGCTCGCCGGCGAGATAGGGCAGCGCGCCGATATGGTCTTCATGGCCATGGGTGAGCACGATGCCGAGCAGGTCGTCGATCCGCTCCTCGATGAACTGCAGGTCGGGCAGGATCACGTCGATGCCGGGATAATGCGCATCGCCAAAGGTGATGCCGCAATCGACCATCAGCCACTTGCCCTGGCAGCCATAGAGATTGACGTTCATGCCGATCTCGCCCGAGCCGCCGAGCGCGAGGAAGAGGAGTTCTTTTTCAGGGGTCACTTGGTTTCCTCGGTCAACGGCTGCGTTCCCACAGCATCGCCAACCCTTGAATGGTCAAATCGGGTTCGATCACATCGAATATGGGGGTGTGCTTCTCGAAAAGCACGGCCAGGCCGCCGGTTGCGATCACTTTGACGGGGCGACCGATTTCGGCCTTCATCCGCGCGATCAGCCCTTCGATCATTCCGACATAGCCCCAATAGATGCCGATATGCATCTGATCGACGGTGTTGCGGCCGACGACGCTGGTGGTGGCCGGCGCGGTAATCGCGATGCGCGGCAGCTTGGCGGCGGCGGTAACGAGGGCGTCGAGCGACAGGTTGATGCCCGGGGCGATGATCCCGCCCTTATAGGCGCCGCGATAATCGACCACCTCGAACGTGGTGGCGGTGCCGAAGTCGATGATGATCAGGTCGCCCGGATGGCGGGCATGGCCGGCGATCATGTTGAGCGCGCGATCGGCGCCCAGCCCCTGCGGTTCCTCCACATCGAGCGGGAAGCCCCATTCGGCCTTGCCCTGCCCGGCGATCACCGCCTCGGTCTTGAAGTACTTGCTGCTCAGCACCTGGAGGTTGTGCAGTGCGCGGGGCACCACGGTGCCGATGATCACGCCGGTCACATCGGCGCGGTCATAGCCTTCGAGGTTGAGCAGCTGGCTGAGCCACACCGCATATTCGTCCGCCGTGCGCCGCGGATCGGTGGCAATCCGCCAGCGCGCGCGCACTTCCTGCCCTTCGAGCAGGGCGAAGACGACATTGGTGTTGCCGGCGTCGATGGCGAGCAGCATTTCCGGGCCTCTCAGAGCAGGAACACGTCTGCGGCGTGAATGACATGGCTGGTGCCATCGGCCAAGCGCAGGATGAGCGCGCCTTCGCTGTCGAGCCCCCCGAACAGCCCGTCGATGCTCGATCCGTCGGCAAGCCGGGCGGTGAGCGCGGTGTCGATCGGATGTGCCCGGGCGAGCCAGCGCTCGCGCACCGGAGCGATCCCTTCCCGCCAGCGCGATACCCAGCGGGCGAAGCTTTCGGCGAGGGTTTCGGCGAAGATCTGCGGATCGGGCGCCGGACCTAGCGCGGCGAAGCTGGTGGCGAGGCGGTCCAGTCCCTCGGGATGATGCGCCAAATTGACCCCGAAGCCGAGGATGACCGCATCGCCCACCCGCTCGAGCAGGATGCCGGAAAGCTTGGCGCCGTTCACCAGCAGGTCGTTCGGCCATTTGAGCATCGGCTCGACACCGAACACCCGCGCCGTCTCGTCGAGCGCGACGGCGGCAACCAGCGCCAGCGTGGCCGGGCTGGGTTCCCCTGCCCGCGTGCGGACCAGCGTGGAGATGTAGAGATTGCCGAGCGGCGACTGCCAGGCACGGCCTTGTCGACCCTTGCCCGCGGTCTGCCGCTCGGCTCTTAGCCACAGGCCCTCGCTCGCCCCGTTACGGGCG
>JAEXLC010000309.1 GCA_023445495.1 Pseudomonadota bacterium
CGGCGGCGCAAGACAGCGGGACCCCGGCTCAAGGCCGGGGTGACGAGAAGAAGCAAGGCGGTTTGCCTCCATTGCATGTGGGCAAGACATGCCTCGCCGCAACTTCGCGCTAGCCACAACCTCCACCACTCGCCGCTTTCGTGCGCGAAAGCCGGGCTTTCAGCCACTAAAGCATTGCCTCCCCCGGTTTTGCGGCTAGGCTCCGCGCTTTCATCCAAAAGGGGCGGCGGGACATCCCGCCGTAGAGGGGACCATCCAAATGATATTCGGGCGCGTAAAGCCACTCGATGCCATCCTCGCCACCGCCGAGAAAAAATCGCTCCACCGGTCGCTGGGGGCTTTCCAGCTCACCATGCTCGGCATCGGCGCGGTGATCGGCACCGGCATTTTCGTTCTCACCGCCGAAGCCGCGCAAAAGGCCGGGCCGGGCATGATGATCTCGTTCATCATCGCCGGCGTCGTCTGCGCCTTCGCGGCGCTCTGCTACGCCGAAATGGCGTCGATGGTCCCGGTCTCGGGCTCCGCCTACACCTATAGCTATGCCGTGATGGGCGAGCTGATCGCCTGGATGGTCGGCTGGGCCCTCATCCTCGAATATGCGGTCGCCGCGGGCGCGGTCTCGGTCGGCTGGTCCGGCTATGTGATCGGCCTGATCGAGCATACTTTCCATGTCGACATACCCGCCTCGCTGGTCACCGGACCGTTCGATGGCGGCCTGATCAACCTGCCCGCGATGCTGATCGCCGCGCTGGTCACCTGGCTGCTGGTCATCGGCACCAAGGAGAGCGCCACGGTCAACGCCATCCTGGTCGCGATCAAAATCACCGCGCTCACCGTGTTCATCATCCTGGCGGTGCCGGTGATGAACAGCGCGCAGTTCTCGCCCTTCGCGCCCACCGGCGTCATCGGCGTCTCGATGGCGGCGGCGTCGATCTTCTTCGCCTATGTCGGCTTCGACGCGGTCTCCACCGCGGCCGAGGAAACCAAGAACCCGCAGCGCAACATGCCGATCGGCCTGATCGGCTCGCTCGCGATCTGCACCATCTTCTACCTGCTCGTCGCCGCCGGCGTGATCGGCGCCCCGGGCCTCAGCACCCAGCCGGTCACCGACGCGATGGGCCATGCGCTCGAGCCGGGCAGCCGCGAGCTGGCCGCCCAGTGCGCCAGCCGCGCCGCCGAAGGCTTCAAGGACGTCGTCTGCTCGAAGGAAGCGCTCGCCTTCACCCTGCGTGAAATCGGCTGGCCGCAGATCGGCAACCTGCTCGGCCTCGCCGCCGGCCTGGCGCTGCCCTCGGTCATCCTGATGATGATGTTCGGCCAGACCCGCATCTTCTTCGTGATGAGCCGCGACGGCCTGCTCCCCGCCGCCTTCTCGAAGATCCACCCGAAGTTCAACACCCCGCACGTGATCACGATCCTCACCGGCATCGCGGTGGCGCTGTTCGCGGCGTTCTTCCCGGTCGGCCAGCTCGCCAACATCTCCAACTCGGGCACGCTGTTCGCGTTCGCCGCGGTGTCGATCGCGGTGATGGTGATCCGCAAGACCGACCCGACCCGCAAGCGCCCGTTCAAGACGCCGTTCGTGTTCATCACGGCGCCGATCGCGATCCTGGGCTGCCTCTATCTGTTCATCAGCCTCGATCACAAGAGCATCATCCTCTTCCTGATCTGGGCAGCGGTCGGCCTGCTGGTCTATTTCGGCTACAGCCGCTCGCGCAGCCATGTCGGCCGCGGCATCGTCGATGTGCCCGAGCACCAGGCCTATGAGGAACTGGACCCGCCGGTCCCCGGCACCCATTAAGGGCGCCGGTTTCCAGGCAAGGAAAAAGGGCCGGAGGAGCGATCCTCCGGCCCTTTTTCTATCTCAAATCCTCCCCGAGCTTTGCTCGGGGAGGGGGACCATTCGCATAGCGAATGGTGGAGGGGCCGCCGCAGCATGCGGCGGTGGTCCGCAGATACGAAAAGACCGTCGCTCGCGCGACGGCCCCTCCACCAGCTTCGCTGGTCCCCCTCCCCCAGCAAGCTGGGGGAGGAATTATATGGCTCAGCCCAGCTTCTCTGCCGCCAGCGCCTTGAGGTCCACCTCGGCGCGCGCGCCATAATGCTGGATGATCTCGGCGGCGCACAGCGCGCCAAGACGCAGCGAGTCCTTCACCGAGCGGCCCTGGGCCTGGCCGTGGAGGAAGCCCGCGGCAAAGCTGTCGCCGGCGCCGGTGGTGTCGACCAGCCGGGCGATCGGCTCGGCCGGAACCTCGACGCGCTCGTCGCCGACCAGCGCCATCGCGCCCTGCTCGCTGCGAGTGACGACCAGCACCGGCACCTGGCCATGGACGTGCTGCACCGCCGTCTCGAAGTCTTCCTTGCCGCACAGGGCAAGCAGCTCATTCTCGTTGGCGAACAGGATGTCGATCAGCCCGTCGGCGATCAGCTTGCGGAAATCGTCGCCATGGCGCGAGATGCAGAACACATCCGAGAGCGTAAACGCGACCTTGCGGCCGTTGGCGCGGGCGATCTCGATCGCCTTGCGCATCGCGGCGCGCGGCTCTTCCGGATCCCACAAATAGCCCTCGAGGTACAGGATCGCGCCGCTGGCGATCAGCTGCTCGTCGAGCGCCGAGGCCGGCAGGAACTGCGAGGCGCCCAGGAAGGTGTTCATCGTGCGCTGGCCGTCCGGCGTCACGAAGATCAGGCAGCGCGCGGTGGTCGGCTGGCCGGGGCGCACCGCGGTGTCGAAATGCACGCCGGCGGCGCGCAGGTCATGCGCGAACACTTCGCCGAGCTGGTCGTCGGCGACCTGGCCGATGAACGCGGTCTTGCTGCCCAGCGCGGCGAGGCCGGCCACGGTGTTGCTCGCCGAACCGCCCGAAACCTCGCGGCCCGGACCCATCTTGGCATAGAGCGCATCGGCCTCCTCCGGCGAGAACATGAGCTGCATCGAGCCCTTGGCCACGCCGATCTCCTCGATGAAGCTGTCCTCGGCCTGGGCGAGGATGTCGACGATCGCGTTGCCGATGGCGACGACGTCATAGGTGGGGCTGGTCAAACGAATGCTCCAAAAAGATTGCGCAGACGCCGTAGAGACGGGCAAAGGAGGATGCAATGATCCACGCCTTCTTCCTGTCGCTGGGACAGCTGTTCGACCGGCCGATACTGGCGGTCTTCGTGAAATCGGTGCTGTTGACCCTGGTTCTGTTCGCCGCGGCGAGCGTCGGCCTGTGGTTCGGCATGCACGCGCTGGCCGACGGGATCGCCGGATGGATGGGCGGCTGGAGCGGATCGGACGCCTTCGCCGATATCGGCACGATCGTGCTGGTGGTGTTCTTCCACTGGCTGATGTTCCGCGCCATTGCGGTGGCGGTGATCGGCGTGTTCGCCGACGAGGTCGTCGCCGCGGTCGAGAAGAAGCATTATCCCGGCGCGCACGCCCAGGCGATCGACGTGCCGCTCGGCCGCTCGATCGCGATGGGCCTCGGCTCGGCGGTGCGGCTGATCGCGATCAACCTGCTGCTCTCGCCGCTCTACCTGCTCCTGCTCGTCACCGGCGTCGGCACCGCGATCGCCTTTTTCCTGGTCAATAGCTGGCTGCTCGGCCGCGACCTGGGCGATATGGTCGCCGCCCGCCACATGCCGCGCGGCGACCTGCGCCGCTGGCGTGGGCGCACCAGCCTCACCCGCTTCGCGCTCGGCGCGGTGGGCACCGGGCTTCTGCTCGTCCCGATCCTGAACCTGGTCGCCCCGGTGCTGGGAGCCGCGATGGCCACCCATGCATTCCACCGCGGGAGGCGGGCATAATCATGAAGAAACTGATCCTTATCTCTACCCTGGCACTTGGCGCGTGCGGCGAAGGCGGCGTGATCCCGCCGCCGCGCGCCGGCTATGTCCCGGTGCCGAGCGCCCGGCCGACGCCGAGCACCGCGCCGATGCCGGCGAACCTCGCCGCGATCCAGGGCGCCACCGCCCCGCGCCTGATCGCCCGCTTCGGCAAGCCCCAGCTCGACGTCAGCGAGGGCACCGCGCGCAAGCTGCAATTCTCGGGGCCGATCTGCGTGCTCGACACCTATCTCTACCCGCAGAGCCGCGGCGAGCCGGTGGTCACCCATGTCGACGCCCGCCAGCGCGACGGCCGCCCGATCGACGAAGCCAGCTGCGTCGCCGCGCTCAGCGGATCGCGCGCGCGGTAGCTCCCGACAAATCCTCCCCCAGCTTGTCTGGGGGAGGATTTAGGAGGTCAGCTTCCCCATCGCCCACATCGCCGCCTCGCGCACCGTCTCGTCCGCGTCGTCGAGCAACGCCCGCACCGGCGCGACCAGCGCGGCATCCCCGCTGTTCCCCGCCGCGATCAGGCAATTCCGCATCATCCGGTCGCGCCCGATCCGCTTGATCGGCGAGCCCGAGAACACTTCGCGAAACCCCGCATCGTCGAGCGCCAGCAGGTCCGCCAGCGCCGGCGCGGTCAGCTCGGCGCGCGAGGTGAACGCCAGGTTCGCCTGCGCCGCATCGGCGAACTTGTTCCACGGGCACACCGCCAGGCAATCGTCGCAGCCATATATGCGGTTGCCGATCCCCTCGCGGAACTCCTCCGGGATCGGCCCCTTGTGCTCGATCGTCAGGTACGAGATGCAGCGCCGCGCATCGAGCGTATAGGGCGTGGGAAAGGCATCGGTCGGGCACGCCGTCTGGCACGCATCGCAGCTCCCGCAAGTCGTGCGCACCGGCCCGTCGGGCGCCAGCTCCAGCGTGGTGTAGATCGCGCCGAGGAACAGCCAGCTGCCATGGCTGCGGCTCACCAGATTGGTGTGCTTGCCCTGCCACCCCAGCCCCGCCGCCTCGGCAAGCGGCTTCTCCATCACCGGCGCGGTGTCGACGAACACTTTGAGCTCCGCCCCCGGCGCCTCGGCGACCAGCCAGCGCCCCAGTTCCTTGAGCCGCCGCTTCATCACATCGTGATAGTCCTGCCCCTGCGCATAGGTGGAGATCCGCCCGATCCCGCCATGCCCGGCCAGCGCCAGCGGGTCGCGCGCCGGGGCATAGCTCATGCCCAGCGAGATCACCGACTTCACCTCGGGCCACAGCCCCGCCGGCCGCTCGCGGTGATGCGCGCGCTCCTCCATCCACAGCATCGAGCCGTGGCGCCCTTCCTCCAGCCATTGCCGCAGCCGCTCGGCGGTCTTCGGCGCGGCATCGGCGCGCGCGATCCCGCAATCCGCGAACCCGATTTCCGCGGCTTTGGCCTTTATTAGGGCTTCGAGTGGCTTGTGTGCGTCCACACGGACCCGCTACCATCAAAGCCACACGGAAGGGGACTCTCATTTGACGAGCGAATTGGCCGTAAGCGCCCGGGGGCTGGTCAAATATTTCGGAGACAGGCGCGTCGTCGACGGCGTCGACATCGCCGTGCCCAAGGGCCTCGTCTACGGCGTGCTCGGCCCGAACGGCGCCGGCAAGACCACCACCTTGCGCATGCTGCTCGGCATCATCGAGCCCGATCAGGGCCAGCGCGCGATGCTCGGCTACAGCCATCCGCGCGATGCCAGCGACCTGGTCGGCTACCTCCCCGAAGAGCGCGGCCTCTATCCGAACATGAAGTGCCGCGAGGCGATCGCGTTCATGGGCGCGCTACGCGGCCTCCCCTGGGCGACCGGGCGCAAGCGCGCCGATACGCTGATGGACAATGCCGGGCTCGGCCACGCCAAGGACGAGAAGATCCGCAAGCTCTCCAAGGGCATGGCCCAGCTCGTCCAGCTGCTCGGCTCGGTCGTCCACGAACCCGATCTGCTTGTCCTCGACGAGCCCTTTTCGGGCCTCGACCCGGTCAACCAGGAAAAGCTCGAGAAACTGATCCGCGCCGAGCGCGATCGCGGCGCCACGATCCTCTTCTCGACCCATGTCATGGCGCATGCGGAACGCCTCTGCGATCACCTGTCGATCATCGCCGGCGGCAAGGTCCGCTTCGAAGGCACGGTGAACCAGGCGCGCGCGATGCTGCCGATGAAGGCGCATTACACTCCGCATCACAATGTCGACGGCGCCCGTGTCCTGCTCCCCGCCGATGCCACCCGCGACGGCGATGGCTGGCGCTTCACCTTGCCGGAGAACGGCATCGAGGCGCTGCTCGTCAAACTGATCGACGGCGGCTACGGCGTCTCCGGCCTGTCGATCGAGCGCCCCGGCCTGCACGACGCCTTCGTCCGGATCGTCGGCGCCGATGCGCTGAAGGACCAGGAGGAAGCGGCATGAGCAAGTTCGCGCGCATGCTGCGCCAGGCGCTCACCGTCGCCCGCCGCGATTTCACCGCCACGGTGTTCACGCCCACCTTCCTGCTCTTCCTGCTCGCCCCGGTGCTGATGATCGGCTTCGGCGCGGTCGGCGGGATCGGCGCCCAGTCGATCGTCGGCGACGATTCGCAGATGAAGATGGTGGTGATCGCCCCGCCCGCCCAGGCGCCCGTCCTGATCGAGACCGACCAGCAGCTGCGCACCCTCTTCCCGAAGAAGAGCGAGCTTGCCCCGCCGCCGCTGACGATCGAAGCGCCCACCGCCGATCCGGCGGCCCAGGCCCGCGCCTATTTCGACAGCGACAAGTTCGATGCCGCCGCCGTGCTCTACGGCCCGCTCGACAAGCCCGAGATCCTCTATGCCCGCCGCGGCTGGACCGAGGCGCAATATCTCACCCAGCTCGCCGAGCAGGCCCAGCGCGCCCGGAAGCTCGGCAAGGCCGAACCGCTCACCACCGTCACCCAGACGGTGGTCCAGCGCGGCCAGGGCTCGCCCACCGGCCGCGGCCAGGCCGCCTCGATCGGCGTGTTCGCGATCTTCTTCCTCACCCTGTTCCTGTCGGGCCAGGCGGTCGGCACCATGGCCGAGGAGCGCTCGAACAAGGTGATCGAGATCCTTGCCGCCGCCGTGCCGCTCGAAAGCGTGTTCTTCGGCAAGCTGATCGGCATGTTCGGCGCCGCCGTGCTGTTCGTGCTGTTCTGGGCAACGGTCCTCATCAACGCCACCCGGCTGCTCCCGCCCGAGATCGCCGGCAGCTTCCCCAGCCTGATCGCGGCGATCGGCGCGCCCGGCTACGCCTTCCTGTTCATCGCCTATTTCACCATGTCCTACATGCTGCTCGGCGCGACCTTCCTCAGCATCGGCGCGCTCACCTCCACCCAGCGCGAGCTGCAGATGCTGTCGCTGCCGATCACCATCTTCCAGATGATGATGTTCGGCCTCGCCCTCGCCGCCGCGACGCGTCCGGGCAGCTGGGTCGAGACGGTGGCGCAGATCTTCCCGTTCAGCTCGCCCTTCGCGATGATCGGGCTGGCCGGCAGCTCGCCGGCGATCTGGCCGCATCTGCTGGCGCTCGCCTGGCAGGCGCTCTGGGTAGCGATCATCATCACGATCGGCGCCCGCCTGTTCCGCCGCGGCGTGCTCAAGTCGGGCAGCCCCAAGCGGCGCAGCAAGATCGAAGCGACGGCGTAACCCTATAAAATCCTCCCCCAGCTTGTCTGGGGGAGGGGGACCGCCGCCGAAGGCGGTGGTGGAGGGGCGGCACCGCAGGTGCGGAAGGCCCGCGACTCCATCCCGCCGCTTCGCGGCGGGGGCCGCCCCCC
>JAEXLC010000338.1 GCA_023445495.1 Pseudomonadota bacterium
GGACGCAAGTCCCGGCCTCCTTTTTTTGTGCCTGTTGGGTCGGTTTCGGCGCGTTCGCGCGTCTAGATTGGTTGACGCCTCTATAATGATCCTAAGAGGAGAATAGGTCTTGTTTCCCAGGATCAGAGAAATCACGGATGCGTTCGGCGGCCGCCTTCAGGTGAGCGTCGAGGAGCACCCTTCGGGGGCACTGGTGGTATTGGAGCGGCCGGACATGCTCGGCCGCCCGCGGGTCATGCTCGATGGCTACGGCGTCGACGTGCTGTCCGGCTATATCATGTCGGCCCGGCTCGCGGTGCCGGATACCCTGCCCGACGAGCATATCGACGGCGTCTTCGCCACGCGCTTTCGCCTGGGGCTCGATCCCTGCGCCGCGCTTGCCCTCCATCAGGCCGCCGGTCCGGCGCTCGATATTCCCGCGCCGTTCTGGGATCGGCTCTATGCCGAGCTCTGCCTGGTCGCGGCGCATGCACGCGAACTCGGCCGGCGCGCCGAAGCGCGGGTCCATTGATTCCGCAAAAACACATACGGGCTTGCCCGTACTACGCCCGGGGCCGCGTTTGCGGCATCTAGGGTTCAATTCCACACGAACGGGTCAGGGGTGACAAATGGGCGTTGGTGAATTGGCGTTTGGTACAGGGGTTTCCGCCAGCTACACGGTGACGCTTTCGTTGACGGTGGAGGATGCCCGCGCGCTGTGGGCAGCTGCAGCCGAGCGGGCGTTGGCCGCACCGGGTATGACGCTGGCGGACGTGCTCGACACGATCGGGCCGCGCGAGGATCCGTCGATCGCGGATTGCATCGCGATGCTCACGGCGCCGGCGGCGCTGCCGGGCTGCACGCTGGAGGGCTATGAGGTGCTGGATCCCGACATGGACCTGGCCCCTGCGCAGATCATCCAGCTGCCGACGCAGCCGATGCTGCGCGCCGCGCTCGGCTGATCTTCCCGATCTTGTGAAACGGCGACGGGGTCCTTCGGGGCCCCGTTTTCGTATGCGCCGAAGACATGGCGGGAGCGGGCGGTAGCGCCCGATCGGCAAGGCGGAGGCGCCTGTACCGGGCACAAAAAGGAGCGGCCCGGTGGAGGAGGAACCGGGCCGCTCTATTTTAAGCGAAAGGAAAACAGGGCGCCGAGGCGCCGGCAGAGAGGCGGACGGATCGCGAGGGGATTGATACGTCCGCCCGCCTCTCTTCTTTCATTATAGAGGCCGGGAAGGGGCCTCCCAAACGCCTGGCCCTCAGGAATTCCCCTATGCGCCGGTGCCCGTGTCCGTGCCGGTGCCGGTATTGGTGGCGGGCGCGTTGCCGATGCGGATGAGCTTGCTCGAATCCACTTCGTTGCCGTTCACCGTCACCAGCACCGAGCCGTTGGCGAGCTGGACGTCGTTGACCACGCCGATGCTGTGCACCGTGGTGTTGGTGATCTCGGTGCCCGAGGCGTCGAGCGCCTTGATCGACAGCGAGTATTTGCCCGAGGGCATCTCGGTACCGGTCGAGGTCAGGCCGTCCCAGGCGAGCGTGCCCTGGTCGCCCTTCACGTCCACCGTGCGGGTATCGACCACCTTGCCCGAGGCATCGGTGATCGTCGCGACCACCGAGGTGGCAGTGCGCGGTGTCGTCCAGCTCCACTGCGCGGCCTGGGTGCTGCTCAGACCCGAGACGGGCGAGTTCACTTCCACCGCGCGGCCGATCAGCGACGAGGCCTGGGTCAGGTTCTGCGTGCCGAGCGTCGACAGGATGTCCTTGAGCGTCGAGGTCTGCGCCATCGACTGCTCGACCTGCGAATACTGGACTAGCTGCTGGGTGTACTGGCTCGTGTCCATCGGGCTCAGCGGGTCCTGGTTCTGCATCTGCGTGGTCAGCAGCTTCAGGAACATCGTGAAGTCGGCGTTGAGGCCGGTGCTGTTCGCGTTCGTGGTGCTGTTGGTCGCGGCCGTATTGGTCGTGTTGGTGACGGTAGTCATGCTGGTGCGCTCCTAGGCGAGGAGATCGACCTGCCCGTCGCTGCGGATGCTGCGATAGGCAGTGTCGTTGGTGTCGGTTTCGTCATTGCCGGCAAGCTGGTTGCCGGCGTTGTTCTGGCCGTTCTGCTGCTGCGACTGGGCGTTGCCGCCCTCGCTGCGGCTTTCGAAACGGAAGCTCTGCGCGTCGGTGCGGATGCCGGCCTGGTCGAGCGAGCGGCCAAGGTCCGGCATGTCCTGGCGGAGCAGGTCGAGCGCATGCGCGCTTTCCGCGCGCACCGTGGCGTGCAGCTTGCCGCCATCGTCGAACGACAGCGTCACTTCGACCTTGCCGAGATTGTCCGGGCTCAGGCGGACGCGCAGCGTATCCTCGCCGGCCTCGACCTTGCGGGCGATCTCGACGCCCATCTGCTGGCCGAGATGGCCGGGACGGGCGGCGACGACCGGCTCCGCCGCGGCGGCAACCGGGGTTGCCTGGACGCGGGCGGGTTCGGTGGCGGCATGGGCCGGTGCGGCGTGCGCCGGCGTGGCATCCTGGCGCAGCGTGAACGCCGGCGCCTGGCCGCGCTCGTCATTGCCGGACGCGCTGTCGCCATTGCCCTGCTTGCCGGTGATCGCGGAGACGGCGTTCGATGCCTTGTCGGTCACGGCCGCGGGCTCGGTGCCGGCAGTGGCGGAGACCGTGGCGCGAGCGGCATCGGCCTTGCGGCCGCCGAGCTGGATATCACCGGACTGGCGGGTGGACGAGGCCTGCGGCTTCGCGGCGATTTCCGGGCGTGCCGGTGCCTGGGCGACGGCGATCGCCGCCACATCGGCGGTCACCGGGGCGCCGTCCGGCGTCGCGGCGGGATCGATATCGGCAAGCTTGTCCGCGCCATCGGCCTGGCGGGCGCCGCGCCTGGTCGGCGCCTTGGGCGCGTCGGCCGGCTGCTCCGCCTGGACTTCGCCATTCGCTTCGGCCTGCGGCGCGGCCGGCAGCGTCGTTCCGGGCCCGGCCTCGGCGACCGGCGGCTTGGCGCCGGCTGCGGGCTTGCCCGGTTTGGGATCGACGGTGGGGACCGGCGGCGTGCCTGCCGCGGGGGCAGGGGCGGCCGGCTCGGCCGTCGCCGGCGTCGTGGCGGGCGATTGCGGCGCGGTCGGCAGCAC
>JAEXLC010000031.1 GCA_023445495.1 Pseudomonadota bacterium
GGTCCACCGGGAGGCGAGCGATGGGCAAGAGGCCCTGGTATCAGCCTGGAGGCATAGTGTACCCCGGCACAAGGCCGGGGTGACGGTGTTGGCTAGTCCAGCCCCAGCGCCACCTTGCGCGAGACCAGGATGAAGCGCGGGCCGGGGCCGTTCAGCGCGGCGCGGTCACCGGGATTGTAGAGCGCGCATTTCTTCAGGCTCAGGCAGCCGCAGCCGATACAGCCGTCGAGATCGTCGAGCGTGCGCTGGAGCTGGGCGATCTGCACCTCGATGCGCTTGCGGATGCCGCGGCTGATCCGCGACCAGTCGGCGCTGGTCGGCGTCCGCCCCTCGGGCAGCTTGCCCAGCTCTTCCGCGATCTGCGGCAGCGTGAGCCCGAGCTGCTGGGCGATCAGCGCGAAGGAAATGCGGCGAATGTCCGAGCGCAGAAAGCGCCGCTGGTTGCCGCTGGTGCGGATCGGATGGACGATCCCCTTCCCCTCGTAGAAGCGCACCGCGGAGACCGCGATTCCCGTGCGCGCCGCCAGTTCGCCGATCGTCAGAAGCTCGTTCCCGCGCACCGCAATTTCCCGCTTGACCTCAACTTAGGTTGAGGTTGTAGCTGCTCGCGGCATGGCATCCAATGAGGAAAGGAAATCCATGTCCCAGCCCTATATCGAGCATGTGAACGTGACGGTGCGCAGCCCCGAGCGCGCGGCGAAGCTGCTCGGCGACCTGTTCGACTGGCACATCCGCTGGGAAGGCCCGGCGCGCGACGGCGGGCGCACCATCCATGTCGGCGACGAGCGCACCTATCTCGCAGTCTACACCCCGCCCGAGGCGCCCGACCAGGCAGTCTTCGAGAAGGGCCGGCCGCTCAATCATGTCGGCATCCTGGTCGACGATCTCGACGAGATCGAGCGCCGGGTGGTGAAGGCCGGGCTGATCCCCTTCGCCCATGCCGATTACGATCCGGGCCGCCGCTTCTATTTCCTGGATCATGACGGCACCGAGTTCGAGATCGTCAGCTACGCGTAAACGTCTGGCTAACCTTCATTTTCGGCAACCCGCAGGCGGTGCGCGGGGTTCTTCTTGCAACGACTTGTGAGGAGAACCCGCGTGACCACCAACCATGACGTGTCCAAGCTCGACGACCTGATCGTCACCACCATCGACAGCGTGCGCGGCTATGAGCATTCGGCCAATCATGCCGAGGCCGGTCGCTTCGTGAAGTTCTTCACGGACATGGCGGAAGAGCGTCGCCGGGTGATCGAGGCGCTTTCGGCCAAGAGCCGCGAGCTGGGTGGCACCCCGGCCGAATATGGCTCGACCGCCGCGACGATCCACCGCCGGGTGGAGGATTTCCGCCGGGTGCTGGGCGGCGGCGATGCCGCGATCCTCAGCGAGATCGAGCGCGGCGAGGACTATCTGAAGCAGGAGTTCGATCGGGTGCTGGAGGACGAGCGCATGTCCCCCGGTGCGCTAGGCGTGGTCCGGGAGTGCTACACGTCGGTGCTCAAGGGGCACGACACGACGAAGAAGCTGCGGGATCTGATGAAGGCGGAGGTGTGACCTTCCTTTCCCTCTCCCGCTTTCGCGGGAGAGGGAGATAAGAAAAAGGGCGCGGTAGCCATTGCCACCGCGCCCTTTTCTGTTCCGTGGAAAGCCGGAGCTTACTCGGCGGCTGCGACCTCGCTCGGACGCGGATCGCGGCGCTCGGCGATACGCGCCGACTTGCCGGTGCGGCCACGCAGATAATAGAGCTTCGCGCGACGCACGACACCGCGGCGAACCACCTCGATGCTGTCGATGTTCGGCGAATAGAGCGGGAAGACGCGCTCGACGCCCTCACCGAACGAAATCTTGCGGACCGTGAAGCTCGAACCCATGCCCTTGTTGGCACGGGCGATGCACACGCCCTCATAGTTCTGCACGCGGGTACGCTCGCCTTCGACGACCTTCACGCCGACCTTGAGGGTATCGCCCGGGCGGAACTCCGGAATCTTCTTCGCCTCGTTGAACTTGGCGATCTGCTCGGCTTCGAGCGTCTGGATCAGGTTCATTTCGTGTCGTCCTGTTTACGTCGCCGCGCGCCAGAGGGAGGTTGGACCCGAGCGCCCTCATGGCGCTCCCAAAGGTCCGGCCTCCGTAGCCGTGTATCGTTCTCGGCCTGTGCTCTACGCCAGGCTTCGATCTTCGCATGATCCCCCGATCGCAGCACTTCGGGGATCGTGCGCCCTTCCCATTCAACAGGTCGGGTATATTGCGGATATTCGAGCAGCCCCGTTTCGAAGCTCTCGTCCATGCCGCTGGAAGGCGCGCCCATTACTCCGGGAATGAGGCGAATGCAAGCGTCAAGCATGGTGAGCGCCGCCATCTCGCCGCCGGAGAGGATATAGTCGCCGATCGAGACCTGCTCGATCTCGCGCGCCTCGAACAGCCGCTCGTCCATCCCCTCGAACCGGCCGCAGATCACGACCACGCCCGGACCGTCCGCGAGCTGGCGAACCCGGTCCTGGGTAAGCGGCTTGCCGCGCGGGGTCATCGCCAGGATCGGACGACCGGGCGCCACACTGTCGAGCGCGGCGGCGAGCACGTCCACGCGCATCACCATCCCCGCCCCGCCCCCGGCCGGCGTATCGTCGACCGAGCGATGCTTGTCGGTGGCGAAGTCGCGGATCTGGATGGCTTCCATGCTCCACAGCCCCTCGCGCAGCCCACGGCCGGCGAGCGATATGCCGAGCGGCCCGGGAAACATCTCGGGGTAAAGCGTTAGGACAGTTGCAGCGAAAGGCATGGGAGCCTTTCCCCTCCGGGAGCGCGATTGGCAAGTGGACGATTGCATCATCATCGGCGGCGGACCGGCCGGCCTCACCGCGGCGATCTACCTGGCGCGGTTCCACCTTGGCATCCGGCTGTTCGATTGCGGATCGAGCCGGGCGGCGCAGATTCCCTGCACGCGCAACCATGCCGGGTTTCCCGAAGGCATCTCCGGCAGGGAGCTGCTCGCGAAGATGCTGGCGCAGGCCGAGAAATATGGCGCAGTGCGCGAACAGGCCGAAGTGACCGGGCTGCGATTGATCGAGGGCGGTTTCGGCGTGCGGGTCGGCGAACGCGAGCTTGCCGCGCGCACGGTGCTGCTAGCGACCGGGGTGGTGAACAACCGGCCGGACATGCCGAAGGCGTTTCATGACGAAGCGCTCGCCCGCGGGCTGCTCCGCTACTGCCCGATCTGCGATGGCTATGAAGTCACCGACAAGCGCATCGGCGTGATCGGCACCGGCAGCCACGGCATGGCGGAGGCGCTGTTCCTGCGCGGCTACAGCGCCGATGTGACGCTGGTCGCGCCGGAAGCACATGCGCTGTCCGACGAGGAGGCCGCGACGCTGGACGAGGCCCGGATTGTCCGGATCGAGGGGCCTTGCGGCGGCTATGCGATCGAAGGCGAGCGGCTGGCGCTCGATACCGCGGAAGGGCGATTGGACTTCGACACCGTCTATCCCGCGCTGGGTTCGGTGATCCGCTCGAACCTGGCGATCCAGGTCGGTGCGCGGGCGGACGAGCATGGCTGCCTGGAAGTGGACGACCATCAACGCACCAGCGTCCCCCGCCCGGTGGCGGCCGGGGGCGGGGGGCG
>JAEXLC010000046.1 GCA_023445495.1 Pseudomonadota bacterium
CTGGCTCATCTTCCAGCCCCAAAAACCTCAGGCCGAGGGACGCGATGGCCCATCCCCCCGCCTTCCCCCCTCTGCCCACGCCTGCGTTGGGCGCGATGCGGGGTGGCAAGCCTGCCGAAGGACAGGCTTGCTTCGTTGTCTAGCTCGCCGTGATGTTTGAGTGAAGCGCGCAGCGCGCAACGAGTTTCACGGCGCACCCCGCATCCCGCACAACGCAGGTCGCCCGCAGCGAAGCGAAGGGTCGTGGGCAGTGGGGCGCGCTTCTTTGCCTACTTTCTTATCGCGCGATAAGAAAGTAGGTCGGCCGCCGGGCCGAAACCCGGCCTCGAAAAACAACCACCCGGCAGGGACAAAAAGCAGACCCAGAGCCAGACTCAAACAGCAGGCACCAGCCGAATCTCAGAAGCCCACCCATCCCTCTCCAACTGCCCCACCAACCCCAACTCCCAATCCAGATAAGCCCGAAACCCCGCATCCCTCAACCCCAGATCCCGATGCGCATAAGGGCTGTACCACTGATCATCATCCCCCGTCAGCACATCAGCATCACCTTGCCCCAATGGCAACCCCGCAGCGGCCCAGGCGGAAGTCCCGCCCACCACGGAACGCACATCGCGCCCCGTGCGCGCCGCCAGTTCGGCCGCCACGCTGCGCGCCAGCACGCCGTCCGGCGAGGTCAGCACCACGACCTGGGCCGGCGGCAGGGCCTGCACGAAGGAGGGCAGACGATCAGGCACGGCAAAGCGCGCACCGGCGATGTGCTGCTTCTCGAAGGCGGGCCGGCTGTCCACGTCGAAGACGATGGCCCGGCCTTCGCCCAGCAGTTCCTGCGCCTGCTGCACGGACAGCTGGGGCGCAGGCGCGTGGGAGGCGAGCACGCGCACGGGTTCGGCGCCGACCTCCAGGGTGGCCAGCGTGGGCGGAACGTAGGTGAAGACTTCCCAGCCCAGTTGGGCCAGCCAGGCGCCGGTGGTGAGGGCGCGCACGCCGTCCCAGTCGGCCAGCACGATGCGTGCGCCGCGCGTGGCCGCGTATTCGTCGGTGGCCTGCACGAGTTGGCCGCCCGGCGCCCAGCGCCAGCCGGGCAGGTGGCCGGCCTGGTATTCCTCGCGGGTGCGCACGTCGAAGCGGTAGAGCGTGCGTTCGGTGGCTTCGGACTCGAAGCGGGCCAGTTCGGCCGCATCAATGGATTGCACGCCCGCGCGCTGTGCCACGCTGGCTGCGCGCTCGCGGGCGGTGGCCAGGGCGACGGCGCCGGGCTCGGGCAGCGGGGTGCGGCGGCCATGGGCCAGCCTGCGGCCGGTGAGCAGCCAGTCCATGGTGCCGTTGCGCAGCGAGACGACCTGGTTGGGGATGCCGGCGTCGATCAGGGTCTGCGCGCCCACGATGGAGCGCGTGCGGCCCGCGCAGTTGACGACGACCAGGGTTTGCGGGTCCGGGGCGATTTCGCCGATGCGGTAGACCAGTTCGGCCCCCGGCACGCTGAGCGCAAAGGGCAGGCTGAAGGCCGCGAATTCCTCGGGCGTGCGGCTGTCGACGACGACGATGTTGTCGCCGCGCTGCACGCGCGCGCCCAGCTCGTCCGAGGTGATCCAGGGCGTGTGCTTTTCATGCTCGATGACTTCGCCGAAGGCCTTGCTGGGCACGTTGGTGCCGCTGAAGATTTCCAGCCCCTCGGCCGCCCAGCCTTCGGTGCCGCCTTCGAGCACGGAGACATTGGGCCAGCCCAGGCGCACGAGCTTGGCCGCAGCCTCATGGGCCAGGGAGCCGTCGCCATCCACCAGCACGATGCGCGTGCCCCGGCGCGGCACCAGGCGGTCGATGAGCTGCTCCAGCCGCCAGGCCGGGGCGGGCGCCGCGAACAGGATGTGGCGGTGTGCGAAGACACCGGCCTCGCGCACGTCGAGCACGGCGATTTCCTCGCCGTCGGCCAGGGCCTGCCGAAGAGCGGCCGGTGTGACCAGCGCATGGCGAATCGACTTGGGCGGGCCGAAGGTGCGGAAGCTGCCGCCCTCCAGGCTCTCGAAGACCACGCGCTCGGGCATGCGCTCCAGGCCGCGCCCGTAGAAGTGCAGGTGCAGGCCGGGCTCCTCGCCGATCAGCTCGATGGTGTGCACGTCGGTGGGCGTGAGCACCACCGAGGTTCCGCTGCCCACATCGACGCTGCGGCCCACCGCCAGGGTGTCGCGCAGCGGGTCGTCGGTCTTGCCGCGTGTGAAGAACACGTTGCGCTCCACGCCTTCGACGCCCGCGATGATGGCCCAGGTGGTGTGGTCATGCGGCGGCTGGGACTTGCCCGGCAGGCCGGTGGACAGGTACAGCGCATAGCGCCCGCCCAGGTCTTCGCTGAGCCGGTAGACCTGGGCCGGGTTGCTGGCCGAGACGGGGAAGTGCGCGTGCGGGAACAGTTCGCGCTGCAGGCCCAGCGCCTCCAGCTCGCGGGCCACGGCCTGCAGTTGCTCGGGCGTGGCCCGCTCGGGATCGGGGAGCAGGCGCCGGGCCGTGGCGATGAAGCCGGTGATGGCGGCTGCGCGGCGGCTGGCCACGTCGCTGCCGCTGAAGTCGATGGAGAGATGGGTCTGTGTCATGGGAGTGCCTGGGAGGACGTTCGCGGGAGGACACGAAGTTAGGCCTCTCCCGCCCCGGCGCCAACGACGCATTGCAGATATGGATATGAGCTTTGGGCACTGCGCGCGCATGCGTGGGGCAAGCGTGACGCACGTTGTGCGGCAGCCGCATATGCATAGCCGCAATGCTTAGTTCACGCCGCGCCAGGAGCCTCCCAGACTGCGGGCATCGACTCTCTGCACTCCGGCATTCCCATGATCCGCACCCCGTCTGCGCTGCGCGCACTGCTGCTTCCCCTGTTCTCCGCCCTGGCCCTGCACGCGCCGGCGGCCCTGGCCTCGGCCGACAGCTTTCCGAACAAGCCGGTGCGCATCATCGTGCCCGTGGCGCCCGGGGGCAGCGCCGACAAGCTCACGCGCACGCTGGCCGACAAGCTGGCCGCGCTGTGGGGCCAGTCGGTGGTGGTGGAGAACGTGGCCGGGGCCAGCGGCACCATCGGCGCGGCCAAGGTGGCCAAGGCCGCGCCCGATGGCTACACCCTGCTGCAGCAGGGCGAGGGCCTCACGCTCAACGGCCTGCTGTTCGCCCAGTTGCCCTACGACACGCAAAAGGCCTTCACGCCCATCATCAAGGCCGTGGTCAATCCGCAGGTGCTGGTGGTCAACCCCGGCACGGGCCTGAACACGCTGGGCGACTACCTGGCCCGCGCCAAGGCCAAGCCGCAAAGCATCAGCCTGGGCCTGCCCGGCAATGGCGGCATTGCCCATGTGGCGCATGAAATCCTCACGCAGGAGACGGGCGCCAAGGTCAACTACATCCCCTACCCGGGCGGTGGCCCCGCCGCGCTGGACGTGCTGGGCGGCCACACCGACGCCACGCTGATCACGCTGGCCGCCGTGACCGAGTACGTGCGCGCCGGCAAGCTGCGCGCCCTGGCCGTGACCACGCCCTACCGCTCCGACGCCCTGCCCCAGGTACCCACCATGGCCGAGGCCGGCGTGCCCGGCTTCTCGGTGGAGAGCTGGCAGGGCTACTTCGCGCCGGCCGGCACGCCCGCACCCATCGTCGCCAAGATCAACCGCGACCTGCAGACCGTGCTGCAGGCGCCCGATGTGCGCGCGCAGCTGGAGCACATGGGCTTCAAGGTGGCGGGCGGCTCCCCGGCCGACCTGGGCCAGAGCCTGCAAAGCGAGCGCCCGCGCTACGCCCGCGCGATCCAGTCGGCGGGGCTGTCGCTGCGCTGAGGTGCAGGCAGGACCTCAGAGGGGAGAGGGCCGATTGTCCAGGCGCCACTTCTCTCCCTCGGGCGTGCCCGGCACGGGCGGGCGCAGGCCCTGGATGCTCCACAGGCTGAAGGGCGTCTCGTCCACATGCATCTCCCAGCGCAGGCCCCGGTCGGCAATGAAGGGGGACAGCTGCCGCCGCACGCCTTCGAGGAACCGTGTCTTGGTCTCCTCGTCGCGGATCTGCCGCGCGATGTGGTCCACGGAGATGCGCACGAAATCATCCGCAGGCTCGCCGCCGATGAAGAACGAAGTGCGCGCGACGGCCTCGAACACCACGCCCACGTAAAAGCGCGGCAGGTCGCCGTAGACGGCCGTGATGCGCTGGGCGATGGCCTGTTTGTCTTTATCGCTGAAGGCGTTTTCGGGGTGGTAGATCTTCCACAGGGGCATGGCTTTCTCCGGGGCAAAAAGAGGAGTACGGGAATCCGGGGTGGCGACGCAGCGCGGCCGTCAGGCCGGCTGGCCTGCATCCGCAGCCTGGTAGCGCGCCGCCGGCACGCCGCTGAGCGTCAGCGCCTTGACGAGATTGGCGCGCGATTGGTCAAAGTCCAGCCAGGCGGTCGTGCTGCCCAGCGTGGGAAAGCAGATGGCCTCGCCCTGGTCCAGCGCCGCCAGGGCCGTGTCCACCAGGGTCTCGGGCGACATGAACAGGTGCTCGGGAAAAGGAGAAGGCTTGCCCCCGAAGAACTCCGAGCGCACCAGGCTGGGCATCACGGCCTGCACGGTGACGCCGCTGGGTGCCAGCTCGGCCTGCAGCGAGCGCGTGAAGCTCAGCACATAGGCCTTGGAGGCGCTGTAGCTGGAGGCGCCCGGCAAGGGCATCAGGGCCAGGATGGAGCCGATGTTGATCAGCGTGCCCCGGCCGCGCGTGGCGAACAGCCGCGCTGCCGCCAGCGACAGCCGCGTCAGCGCATGGATGTTGACCATGACCAGGCGGTCGACTTCGCGCGCATCCACCTGGGCCGCCGGACCCAGGGCGCCCAGGCCGGCGCAGTTGACCAGCATGGCTATGTCGCGCTGCCCATCGAACAGGGCCTCCACGCGCTGCAGGCCGGCGGCGTCGGCCAGGTCGGCCGCCACCACCTCGACCTGGCGGCCATGGTCGTCGCGCAGGCGCTGTGCCAGCGCCTGCAGCCGGTCCAGGCGGCGCGCGACCAGGATCAGGTCATGGCCGCGTGCGGCCAGGCGATCGGCATAGACGGCGCCGATGCCGGAGGAGGCGCCAGTGACGACGGCGGTGCCTTGATGCGTGCTCATGGGAGAAGTCCTTGCTTGGATCAAGCGGTGGTTGAAAGTGGCTTCAACTATAAACTTCAATCATTAGAGCTACAAGCACGCAATCCACCTCTGCGGACCGGGCTTGCGTTTTGCTGAGACACTCCTGGCCTGCGACAACGCGAACAGACAACGAGGAATTCCATGCGATCCAAGAGCTTCGAGGGCATGGCCTGCTCGATCGCCACCACGCTGGAGGCCGTAGGCGACCGCTGGGCCATGCTGGTGCTGCGCGACCTGATGCTGGGCCTGAGCCGCTATGACGACCTGAGAAAGTCCACGGACATCACCAACGCCACGCTGACCGACCGCCTGCGCCAGCTGGAGCAGTCCGGCCTGGTCGAGCGCCGCCTCTACCAAAGCGGCCCGGACCGCTACGAGTACCTGCTCACGCCCAAGGGCCGCGACCTGTCCCTGGTGATCCAGGCGCTGGCCCAGGTCGGCGACCGGTGGCGCCTGCAGCAAGAAGCGCAGCCGCCCATGCGCTTTGTGCGTGCGCAGTCGGGCACGCCCCTGCGGCTGGCGCTGGTGGAGGAGGAGTCGGGCCGCAGCGTGCCCTTTTCCGAGCTGCGCGTGGAGGCCGGCCCCGGCGCGGACGACCTGACGCGCTGGCGGCTGTCCAAGCTGGCCGCGCAGGCCGGGACGCCGGCAGCGGCTTGCGGCGTTGCGCCCGCAAGGCGCATGGCGAAGGCGCAAGGCTCGGGCCACTGACCACGGAGGTCAGTGGCCGGCCCGCTCGCTGCCTGTGCCGCTCACTTGGGCAGCAGCACCTTGTCGATCACGTGGATCACGCCGTTGGACTGGTAGACGTCGGGAATCGTCACCGTGGCCATGCCGCCCTTTTCATCGGTCAGCATGATCTTGGAGCCGCTGGACTTGGCCACCAGCGTGCCGCCGCTGACGGTCTTGATGCTGGCCATGCCCTTGCCGTCCTTGATCATCTTGGACAGCGCCGCTGCATCCCACTTGCCGGACACCACGTGGTAGGTCAGCACCGTGGTCAGCGTGCCCTTGTTCTCGGGCTTGAGCAGGGTGTCCACCGTGCCTGCGGGCAGGGCCTCGAAGGCGGCATTGGTGGGCGCGAACACGGTGAACGGACCCGGGCCCTTGAGCGTATCGACCAGGCCCGCCGCCTTGACGGCTGCGACCAGGGTGGTGTGGTCCTTGGAGTTGACGGCGTTGTCGATGATGTCCTTGGACGGCAGCATGGGTGCGCCGCCCACCATCACATCGGCCATGGCGGCCACGGAGGCAGCCGACATCACGATGGCCAGGCCGAACGAGGCCAGCTTGCGGGTGTTTTGAATCGAGACCATGGAATGCTCCTAGCGGGTTGATGACAAGCCGAACGATTCCGGCTGATCTGGATACGCAGCGCAGCGGGGTCTGGATTCAAAAAAGAAAAAGAAACGGCGGCATCCGCAAACCGTTACCGACGCTTTCAATTGCGGCACATCCAGACCTGCGCGGCCTGCGTACTGCCGGATAGCGGGGACGCATCCCATTCCCCTGGAGCAGGTGGCCACCTCTTCAGTGGAACGCGCTTTCGCCACACCCGTGTGCTTTCGGCCGGAGGCGCATTCTTCACGTTGACCGTTCGCGCCTGCCGCGAACCGAGAGGAACCATCATGTCCGACGAATCAGTGTTGATAGGGGTTTTGCAAAAACGTGCCAAGAAGCTGGAGGACAGGCGCCAGTTCTTCCGCAAGACCAGCGGCGTGGCCGTGGGCATGGCGGGCGGGGTGATCCTGTCCGCCTGCGGCGGTGGCGGGGGCGATGCGAATGCGCAGGCCAACGGGCCCACGGATGCGGAGATCCTGAACTTCGCCCTCAACCTGGAGTATCTGGAGTCGCAGTTCTATCACTACGCGGTGTTCGGCACCGGCCTGCCCGCCAACCTGCAGTCGGGCGTGGGCACGCAGGGCGCCATCACGGGTGGCCGTGCCGTGGCCTTCAAGGACCCCGTGGTAGCGCAGTACGCCAAGGAGATCGCCCAGGACGAGATCGCCCACGTGGCCTTCCTGCGCGCGGCGCTGGGTTCGGCCGCAGTGGCGCAGCCGCAGATCGACATTGGCGGAACCGACCCGAACGGCGCCTTCTCGGTGGCCGCGCGAGCGGCCGGCCTGGTGGGCGCGGGCACGGCCTTCGATCCCTATGCGAGTGACGAGAACTTCCTGCTGGGGGCCTTCATCTTCGAGGACGTGGGCGTCACCGCCTACAAGGGCGCATCGCCGCTGATCACCAACAAGACCTATCTGGAGGCAGCCGCCGGCATCCTGGCCGCCGAGGCCTACCACGCAGGCCTGGTGCGCACGGTGCTGTACGCCAAGGGACTGGCCACGCCCGCGCTGCGCACGGCGGCCGGCGCCATCTCGGATGCGCGCGACAGCCTGGACGGCTCCACCGACGTGGACCAGGGCATCACGGGGGATGCCACCACGTCCAACATCGTGCCGCTGGATGCCAACGGCATCGCCTACAGCCGCTCGCCGGGCGACGTGCTGAACATCGTGTACCTGACCAAGGACACGGCGACCAAGGGCGGGTTCTTCCCGTCCGGCGTGAACGGCTCGCTGGTGATGAGCCCGGAGCCGTAGGTCTGCAGGAGCTCGCGGTCCATGCGGGGCTTGAAGTAGTAGCCCTCCATGCTCGATAGCGAGCTGAGCCGGAACAGGTTGTGCATGCCCGCGGTGTTCTGGCTCCACAGCGTCATGTGCGTGTAGGCGCCCGACCCGGAGACGTCATCGCTCTTCTGGTCGGGTGAGCCCCACTGCACGCGCGACTTGTCGCTGCGGTGCGTTCCGGGGGTGACGTAGGCCTCGAGCCCGATGATCGGCTTGACCCCGGCGGCCTTGGCCGCGTTGTAGAACTCGAACGCCGCGAACGTGTTGCCGTGGTCGGTCACGGCGATCGCCGGCATGCCGTATTCGGCGGCCGCCTGCGTCATCGCGCCGATCTTCGCGGCCCCGTCGAGCATCGAGTACTCGCTGTGCACGTGCAGGTGTACGAAGGAGTCGGATGCCACCAGACGAGTCTACGGCGGCCCTCCGACACCTAGGCTGAGGGCCATGGCCACCCCCGATTTCGTCGTGTCTTTGCGTGAGCGCATCGGCCACGCTCCCCTGCCCCTGGTCGGCGTCACGGCCGTGATCGTGCGCGGCGACGAGGTACTGGTGGGCCGCCGCGCCGACAACGGAGCGTGGCAGTGCGTGTCGGGGATCGTCGACCCGGGCGAGGAGCCGGCCGATGCCGCGGTGCGCGAAGCGCTCGAAGAGGCCGGCATCGTCGTGCGGGCGACCCGGCTCGCGCTCGTGCAGCAGCTCGATCGGATCACCTACGCCAACGGCGACCAAGTCGACTACCTCGATCTCGTCTTCCGCTGCGAGTGGCTCTCGGGCGACCCCCATCCCGCCGACGGCGAACTCACCGAGGTGGACTGGTTCGCCCTCTCCGCCCTGCCGGACGTCGACGATTTCCACCGTCGCAAGATCGCCGCCGCCCTCTCCGGCGAGGCATCCGCCGTCTTCTTCGGCGGTCGCTGACCGACCCGGGCTGGCGAGGCATCCCCCCGTCTCTCAGGGGCGCCGGTCTCAGCGCGCGCGGCGGCGCAGCAGCTCTTCGCGCACCTCGCGGCGCTGCACCTTGCCGACGAGCGAGCGCGGCAGCGTGTCGAACGGCACGATCGTCTTCGGCACCTTGTAGGCGGTGAGGTGACCGCGCGTCCACTCCCGGATCGCCTCGGCGTCGAAGACGGCGCCTTCGCGCAGCACGACGGCGGCGGCCACCGACTCGCCGCCCGCCGAACGCGGCAGGCCGACCACGGCGGCGTCGGCGATGTCGGGGTGCAGCAGCAGCGCCTGCTCCACTTCGCTCGGGCTGATGTTGAAGCCGCCCGAGATGATGAGCTCCTTCAGCCGGTCGACGACGGTGACGAAGCCCTCGGCGTCGGCCGTCACGATGTCACCGGTGCGCAGCCAGCCGTCGGCGAGGAGCGTGCGCGCGGTCTCGTCGGGCTGGTTCCAATATCCCTGGAACACCTGCGGCCCGCGCACGAGCAGCTCGCCCGGCTGCCCCAGCGGCCGATCTACGGTGGGATCGTCGGGGTCGACCACGCGGATCTCGGTGCTCGGGAACGGCACACCCACCGTGCCGATGCGTCGACGCGGACCCATCGGGTTGCCGAGGCTGATCGGCGACGACTCGGTCATGCCGTAACCCTCGACGAGGATGCCTCCCGTCGCCTCCTCCCACCGCCGCACGGTCGAGGCCGGCAGTGCCATCGCGCCCGAGATCGCGTTGCGCAGGCTCGACAGGTCGATGCCGGCACGCGCCGTGGCCCGGGCCAGCGCATCGTAGATCGGCGGCACGGCCGGGAGGAACGTCGGCGGCGTGCGGCGGATCGCATCGAGGGTCATCGTCACGTCGAACGTGGGGAACAGCACGATCCGCGCGCCGATCGACAGCGCCGTCGTCATGCACAGCGTGAGCCCGTAGGCGTGGAAGAGGGGCAGCACCCCGTAGAACACCTCTTTGCCGAGCACGAGGCCGGGAACCCACGCGACCGACTGCGCCGCGTTGGATCGCAGGTTGCGGTGGCTGAGCACCGCCGCCTTCGGGCGCCCCGTCGTGCCGCTCGTGAACTGCAGCACGGCGGTGTCGTCGAGAGTCGGGCGCGCGGCGGCGCGGGGCAGGCGGCGCCCGCCCAGCTTCGCCCACGGCCGCACCCCCTTGGCCTTCGGACGCGCGGTGAGCGCGGCGCGCTTCTCGCGGGCGGCGCGCACGGGCAACCGCAACGCCACGCGCAGATGCCAGGGCATGGCATCCGGCAAGGTCACCGCGACGATGTGCGCGGGACGGATGTCGGAGGGGAACTCGGCCACCGTGTCGGCGATCGCATCCCACACGATCGCGACCTTCGCATGGTGCACCTCGAACAGGTGGCGGAGCTCGGGCGGCGTGTAGCGCGGGTTGTGCTCGACGACGATCGCGCCGAGGCGCTGCGCCGCGTAGAACGCGACGACATGCTGCGGGGCGTTCGGCAGGATCAGCGCGACACGGTCGCCCGCCCGCACGCCGAGGCGCCAGAGGCCCGCCGCGGCGCGCGCGACCTGGTCGCCGAGGTCGCGGTAAGTGGTCACGGCGCCGAAGAACTCCAGCGCGGGGCGGCGCGGGTAGCGGGCGACCGCGTCGTCGAGCATGTCGACGAGGGTCTGCGTGACCGGCTCGATCTCGGCGGGAACGCCGTCGGCGTACGAGGCGAGCCACGGGCGGGCGGTGAGCTGGTCCATGCTCCGAGCGTAGACACCGGCGCGTGCGCTGTGGGGAATGCGCGCACGCGCTGTACGCGCGCGGACAGCCGGCGGGCCCGCGATTCAGCCGCGCAGCACCTCGAGCGCGTGCGCCAGGTCGGCCGGGTACTCGCTCGTGAAAGTCACCCATTCCAGCGAGACGGGGTGGATGAACGACAGCTCGTGCGCGTGCAGCCACTGCCTCGTGAGGCCGAGCCGTGCCGAGAGGGTCGGGTCGGCGCCGTACAGCGGGTCGCCGACGCACGGGTGCCGGTGGGCGGCCATGTGCACGCGGATCTGGTGGGTGCGCCCCGTCTCGAGGTGGATCTCGAGCAGGGATGCCGAGGGGAACGCCTCGATCGTCTCGTAGTGCGTGATCGAGTCTTTGCCGTCGGGGGTCACCGCGAACTTCCAGGAGTGCGACGGGTGGCGACCGATCGGGGCGTCGATCGTGCCGGCGAGCGGATCGGGGTGACCCTGCACGACGGCGTGGTAGATCTTCTCGACCTCGCGCTCTTTGAACGCCCGTTTGAGCGCGGTGTAGGCCCGCTCGCTCTTCGCCACGACCATGAGCCCGCTCGTGCCGACGTCGAGGCGGTGCACGACGCCCTGACGCTCGGCGGCGCCGGTCGTCGCGATGCGATAGCCGGCGGCGGCGAGGGCACCGAGCACGGTCGGCCCCTCCCAGCCCACCGAGGGGTGCGCGGCGACACCGGCGGGCTTGTCGACCACGACGATGTCGTCGTCGTCGTAGGCGATGCCGAGGTCGGGAACGGCGATCGGCACGATCTCGGGCTCGCGACGTTCCTGCCAGTCGACTTCGAGCCACGCATCGGCCCGCAGCTTGTCGCTCTTCCCGAGGGTGCGCCCGTCGAGCTGCACGCCACCGGACTCGGCGACCTCGGCGGCGAAGGTGCGCGAGAAGCCGAGCAGCTTCGCGAGCGCCGCGTCGACACGAACGCCGTCGAGCCCGCCGGGCACGGGGAGGCCGCGGGTGGGCATCTCAGGCGTCCGCGCGGGGCACGGCCGAGGCATCCGCGTCGCTCGTCGCCTCGGACGTCGTCGTGGCGCGTGGCTCTCGTGTGCCGTCGAGGCGGAAGCCGAAGAGCACGAGCAGGGCGACCGAGATCATCATCGTGACGATGAACATGTCGGCCACGTTGTAAATCGCGGGCATCATCCACGGCGTGTAGATGAAGTCGACGACATGACCGACCGCGAAGCCGGGCTCGCGGAAGAGCCGGTCGGTGAGGTTGCCGAGGATGCCGCCGAGCAGCAGGCCCAGCACGACCGCCCACAGTCGACCGCGCACGCGCACGACGGCGAGCGAGACGATGATCAGCGCGGCGAGGCCCAGGATGATCGTGAACACCCAGGTGACGCCCTCGCCGAGCGAAAACGCGGCGCCGGAGTTTCGCGTGAGATAGAACTGCAGGAAGTCTCCCCACACCTGCACGGCCCGCTCATAGGGCAGGTTCTGCAGGGCGAGATGCTTCGTGAACTGGTCGACGGCCAGCACCACCACCGCGAGGATCGCGATGACGATGCCGGCCGTCGTGGGACGCAGTCGTGTGCGGCCTTCCACCGTCCTGCTCAGGAGGCCGAGACAGACGAACCCGAGGTCGCGCCGGCGACGTCGAGGTCGCGCAGCTTCTCCTCGATGAAGCCGCGCAGCTGCGAGCGGTAGTCGCGCTCGAACTGACGCAGCTCACTGATGCGGGTCTCGAGGGTCGCGCGCTCGGCGTCGAGACGTGCGATCTCGTCGCGGCTCTTCGCTTCGGCGTCGGCGACGATCGAGGCGGCCTGCGCCTGTGCGTCGGAGATGAGCTTGTCGCGCTGGGCCTGGCCCTCGGCGACGTGCTCGTCGTGCAGGCGCTGCGCGAGCTCGATGATGCCGGCGGAGGCGGCGGCGCCACTGCCGGCCGCGGCGGCGGGAGCAGGAGCCTCTTCGACGACGGCCCCGGACTCGGCAACCGGAGCGGCCTCGACCACGGCGACCGGGGCCGCGGCGGCGGCGGCCTCGAGCTCGGCGACACGGGCCTTCAGCTCTTCGTTCTCGGCGATCGTCTTGCGCCACTCGACGACGATCTCGTCGAGGAAGTCGTCGACCTCATCCGGATCGAAGCCCTCCTTGAAGCGGACGTGCTGGAACTGCTTGGTGACGACGTCTTCGGGGGTCAAAGCCATGGTGTTTCCTCTTTCGGGGCTCACGACGCGAACCGATCGGGGCGGCCCGCTTTCCGCGGGCCTGTACTGGAACAGCATAGTCCGCACACCCAAGGGGTGCGAGAAGGCCGTCACATGCGCGCGAGGGCACCCGTGATCGACAGCAGCACGAACACCACGAGCATCGTGATCGGAAAACCGAGGTCGAGAGCGATCGGGCCGAACCGCAGCGGCGGGATCAGCCGCCGGAAGAACCGCAACGGAGGGTCGGTGACGGTGTAGACGATCTCGGCCAGCACGAGGCCGAAGCCCTTCGGACGCCACTCCCGATTGAAGATCGGGATGTACTCGAGGATCACCCGGGCGAGCAGGAGCAGCAGATAGATCAGCAGCAGGGTATTGACGACACCTGCCGCCAGCGCGACGAACGGCACGACTACTGCGTGAAGGGTGCCGCCTCGGGGTCGGCCGGCGCGAGAGTGCCGTCGCCCGAGATCGCGACGTTCTCCGGCGAGAGCAGGAACACCTTGCTGGTGACCCGCTCGATGCGCCCGTAGAGACCCAGCGACAGACCGCTCGCGAAGTCGATGAGACGGCGCGCGTCGGCGTCGCTCATCTGCGACAGGTTGATGATGACGGGAATGCCGTCGCGGAAGTTCTCGGCGATCAGCTGCGCGTCACGGTACTGCTTGGGGTGGACCGTGAGGATCTCGCTCACCGTGCCGGCCGTGGGCTGACGCACGACTGCGGGACGATGCAGCGGCGTCACGGGAGCCGCCTTCTCGACGACACGCTCGGTGCGCTCGCGGCGCACGGGCGCCTCGGCGACCGGCTCGTCGTACACCTCTTCCTCGTCGGCGAGGCCCAGGTACACCATGGTCTTCTTGAGCGGGTTCGACATCGCATCCTCCGTTTGCTCGTCTGTGTCGAGGTTAACCGTGCGCGGGGCGCGCGCCCGTGATTGCCGTGCCGATCCGCAGGTGTGTCGCGCCCGCGGCGATCGCTTCGGCGAAGTCTCCCGACATGCCCGCAGAGATCCACGTGGCGTCCGGCACCACGGCGCGAACGGCCGCGGCGGATCCGGCGAGCCGGGCGAACGCCTGGGCGGGTGCGCCGCCGAGCGGGGCGACCGCCATCACGCCCCGGAGGCGCAGCGACGGGCACACCGCGGCGATGTGCTCGGCGAGCCGAGCCGCGCCGGCGGGATCCACTCCCCCGCGCCCGGGGTCGTCGGTGAGGTTGATCTGCACGCACACATCGAGGGGCGCGCCCTCCGGATCGGCGGCGTGCAGCGCGTCGGCGAGGCGGTCGCGGTCGACGGAGTGCACGGCATCGGATGCCGCGCGCACGGCCCGCGCCTTCTTCGTCTGCACCTGGCCGATGAAGTGCCAGCGCACCCCGTCGAGGACGTGCCCGCCGCCGGCACCGGCGGCGAGCTCGGCTCGCTTCGCGGTGAGTTCTTGCTGCCGGTTCTCACCGACGTCGCGCACGCCGAGTGCGGCGAGGTCGGCGACCAGCTGCGCGGGGTGGAACTTCGTGACGACGATCCGCGTGAGGGCCCCCGGGTCACGGCCCGCCGAGCGCGCGGCATCTGCGATGCGCGCGTCGACGTCGGCGAGCCGTTCCGCCAGGGTGGGTCCCGAGTCGGTCGACGAGGTCACTTCAGGAAGTCGGGGATGTCCAGATCGTCGGCGCCGTAGACCGACTCGTACGAGTCGGTGGCGGCCGATACGGTCACCGCTTCGCGCTCGTCGGCGTCGGCGGTGCGTGCCGCCTCGTCGGCGGGCACGGCGGGAACGACCGGCACAGACGCGGGGCGCTGCGCTGTGATCGGCTCGATACGCGCCTGCGGCTCGCCGCCGTCGAAGCCGGCGGCGATGACCGTGACGCGCACCTCGTCGCCGAGGGTGTCGTCGATGACCGTACCGAAGATGATGTTGGCCTCGGGGTGCGCCGCCTCGCGGACGAGCTGCGCCGCATCGTTGATCTCGAAGATGCCGAGGTTCGATCCGCCCTGGATCGACAGCAGCACGCCGTGCGCGCCCTCGATGGATGCCTCGAGCAGGGGCGACTCGACGGCGAGCTCGGCCGCCTTGATCGCCCGGTCGGCGCCTCGTGCCGAGCCGATGCCCATGAGCGCGGAGCCCGCACCCTGCATGACCGACTTGACGTCGGCGAAGTCGAGGTTGATGAGACCCGGCGTCGTGATGAGGTCGGTGATGCCCTGCACACCGGCCAGGAGCACCTGGTCGGCGGTCGCGAACGCCTCGATCATCGAGATGCCGCGGTCGCTGATCTCGAGCAGACGGTCGTTCGGCACCACGATGAGGGTGTCGACCTCTTCTTTGAGCTTGTTGACGCCGGCCTCGGCCTGGCTCTGCCGGCGACGACCCTCGAACGAGAACGGGCGCGTGACAACACCGATGGTCAGGGCGCCGATCGACTTGGCGATCCGGGCCACGACGGGTGCACCGCCGGTGCCGGTGCCGCCGCCCTCGCCGGCGGTGACGAAGACCATGTCGGCGCCCGCGAGGGCCTCTTCGATCTCTTCGGCGTGGTCTTCCGCGGCGCGACGGCCGACCTCGGGGTCGGCGCCCGCGCCGAGCCCGCGCGTGAGCTCGCGGCCCACGTCGAGCTTCACGTCGGCGTCGCTCATGAGCAGCGCCTGCGCGTCGGTGTTGACCGCGATGAACTCCACACCCCGCAGCCCGAGCTCGATCATCCGATTGACGGCGTTCACGCCGCCGCCGCCCACACCCACGACCTTGATCACCGCGAGGTAGTTCTGGTTCTGGCTCATGCCGGCCTCCATTGTGTCCCGAACCCTGACTGTCAAACCTTGAACCTCAAGTTGAGGTTTAAAGAATTGCCGAGTATGCAATTCCTGGATTGAAAGTAAGCGGCGCTCAGGCTCTGCCCGGCGAGGCGCTGGGCGTGTCGCCGACAAACACGTCCGAGTGCCCCGGTGGAACACGGGATCAGCGCACGACGACGGTGTCGGGCGACGACACGTCGTAGCTCGACACGCCGTCGGGCGGCCTCGCCGTCATGGCCTTGGCGAGCACGAAGGCCTTCTTCGCCGATTTGTCGGCGTTCCCCCACACCACCTCGGTGCCGGTGCCGCCGAGCGTGAGCGTCACATCGTTCGCCGTGGTGGCGGTCATCTGGGTGACCTGGCTGCGGATGTCGCCCGGAAGGGACCGGAACACGGTGCCGACCGCGTCGAAGGCATCCGATCCCACGCCGCCCGTGGCGACGATCACCGGATGCCCCGCCGCCGGCTCGGGCGTCGTCGAGAGCGCGACCCCCGCGGCATCCACCAGCGTGTAGCCCGCCGCCGACTGGATCGACCCGATCGGGGTGCGCTCGACGATGCGCACGACGAGTTCGTGCGGCGGGCGTGCCTCGAGCGTGTACGACTCGACGAGCGGGAACGTCACGAGGACGGCCTTGACCGACGACGAGTCGACGAGGGGCAAGGGTGTGCCGATCTGCCCGGCGAGCGCCGCCTCGACCGCTCCTGCATCGAGCGTGCTCGTGCCCACGACGCTCACCTGCTCGACCGCGAACAGCGGACTGTACGCGGCGCCGAGGGTGCCGAGCACGAGCAGCAGGAGCGCCGCGAGTGTGCCGCCCCACAGCATCCGCCGCCGCCGCTGGCGCACGGTGAAGCGACGCACCTCGGCGC
>JAEXLC010000059.1 GCA_023445495.1 Pseudomonadota bacterium
CGTCATCCCGGCGAAAGCCGGGATCTCGGGCGGCTCTTGACCCGCGCTTCTGCCTGAGATCCCGGCTTTCGCCGGGATGACGGTTGCTGGCATTAGCCCCGCGCGTTGAGTCCGCCCAGCGCCGCGCGGATTTCCTCCAGCGTCGGCATCTTCTGCTCGATCACGCAGCGCAGCCCGAGGCCGCCAAAGCCGTGATAGTCGCTGGCACTGGCGAAGGCGATCGTGTTGTCGCCGCGCACCTCGGCGCCGCGCACCGCGTTGGCGGGAAGCGCGACATGCTCGCCGTGCCGCTTGCCCGAGGAGCTGGCGACGATGCGGTCCTGCTCGTCGACGATCGAGATGCTGGTGCGGCTCCAGTCGCGCTCGCCGAACAGCGACTTGTCCGAGATGATCGTCGGGATATGGCCTTCCCAGTCGAACTCGACATAGAGCGCCCCGAGCGGGCGGCCGTCATGGCCGCGCGGGCGCACGCCGGTGACAAAGACGAGCACGGCGCGATGATCCGAATAGGGGTTCAGCCAGACTTCGTCGGTGAACCATTCGTCGCGCCGGTGGCTGCGCATCGCGTTGAGATATTGCGGCGCGCTCGACAGATCGACGCCGCGCACGCGCGCATGCGGATCGGAAGCGGCGATCACCTGGCCCGCGTCATTGGCGAGGAAGGTGTTGAGATAATAGGGCGAAATCGCGGTGAGCATCGCCAGTCGCGCATCGGCGGCGGCGATTGTCTCGGGCGAGGGATTGGTGAGCGCGGCGATCACTTCGGCATCCGAGGCCATCAGGCGGAGATCGACGCTGCGGCCGTACAGGTGGCGGGTGACGTTCTGGATCAGCGCCTGGGCGAGCTCGACCAGGCGGGTGCCCTCGATCTCGCTGACCATCTCGTCGGCAATGCCCGCGCCCATCGCCAGGCGCTCGCGGACTTCGGAGCGGAATTCGATCGAGGCGCCGCGCGCCTGCTGCGCCAGCGCCTTCACTTCCTGCGCCACCACCGAGAAGCCGCGACCGGCCTCGCCCGATCGGGCAGCCTCGATCGCCGCGTTCAGGGCGAGCAGATTGGTACGCGCAGCGATCTCCTCGCTCGTCGCGGCGTAGCTGTCTACTTCCTCGCGGAGGACCGACAGAAGGGTTCGAATTCTGCGTGGCACATGACGGTCATAAGACACGTCAGTTAATGCCTAGTTTAGCACGATAAAATCAGGGCTTGCGGAATTTCAGCGTCATTCGGTCGCTTTCGCCGATCGCCGCGTATTTGGCGCGGTCGACATCCTTCAACCGGTAGCTGGGCGGCAGTGTCCACACGCCATCGGGCCAATCGGCAGTATCGCGCGGATTGGCGTTCACTTCCGATGCGCCGACGAACACGAAGCCGGCCTGCTCGGCGAGGCGGCGCACGGTCGAGACCTTGATATAGCCGCTCGATTTCTCGCGCTCGGCGCTGGCGCTTTCGGGCAGGCGATGATCCTCGATGCCGAGCGTGCCGCCCTTCTTGAGCATCGCGAACATCTGCTGGAACGCTTCCGGCGAATAATCCTGGTCGCCCCGCTTGTAGCCCATCCGCCAGTTATGGACGTTGCGGAAGGTCAGCACGATGTCCGCGGTGCTGTCCGGCACCTTGGGCTGGCCGGCCTGGGCCGGGAAGGCGACGAGCTTGGCGTGGCCGTAGAGCGCCGGGTCCTTCGCCTTGAAGGCCTCGACCGCCTTGCCGCCGTTCGGGAAATCGGGGCCGACCGCGGCATAGTAGTTGCCCTTGGCCCGGGTGAGCGGGGCGAGGATCTCGGTGTACCAGCCGCCGCCGGGCCAGATCTCGACGACGGTGTTGCCGGGCTTCACGCCGAAGAAGCTGAGCGTATCGACCGGGTGGCGATATTGGTCGCGTGCCACGTTCGCCGGGGTGCGGCTCGGCGAGGAGACGGCTTCGGCGATGGCGGAGCGCTGCGTGCGCGGCGCGCCGGTGGCGACGCTGGCCACGGCGACGGCAGTGGTGAGCACGGCGAGCACGGACAGGGTCTGGCGCATGCGAAATTGCTCCCTAGATGTCGCGCTCGCCTTTGGGGGGTTTTTGTGACGATGCAACTACAATTATGGCTCGGCGCGGCGGGCGCGGCAGTGATCGCGGTGGTCAGCGGCCTGGGCGAGCATCGCCGGCGGAAGCGCAAGCGGATCGACGATGTCGGCTTCGTGCCCTGGCAGTTCATCCAGGTGATGGCGATGCTGGGCGCGGTGATCCTGGCGAGCGTGGCGCTGAACCTGCGCTAGATTGAGCGATGGTCTTGTGGTTGGCCGCTGACTGCTTGCAACCCAATCGCGGCGTCAGCGGCGTCTGATCCCGGTATCCAGAGTTCTTTGCCAGGATGGGCACCGGGATGATGAAGCGTCTCTGATCAGTCGGCTTCGTTGCCAAAGACTGTGAACGACATGGTCCCATCGTGGTGGCCAGCGGCATTCACCATGCTGAACTTCGTACGCCGCTCGATACCGAAGATATCTTGATAGATGACTTCGCCGATCAGGAATATGCCTTGCCCAAGCACCGGAATGGCGGCGGCAGTTCCTTCATCAAGGATGCCTGGCGCTGCGACTGTGGAGTTACAGCCGCTTCCGGCACCTAGATCGACCTGCGAATTTACAGTTGGGTTATTCAGTAGCAGAGTTGTTGGATCGATCGGCAGGGGACGCAGACACAAAGCCGTCCTTACCTTCACGCCTCGCGCTGGCGTTTGTCCGGAATTGTGAACCCTAACCTGGGCCAATGGTCTCGCGCCCGCCGTAGGTATCGGACTGAGGAGGCCCCCGCTTTCGAATGTGAGCGCTGCACCATCGACTAGCACGTATGCGCGGAGTTGTCTTTTGGCGGTATCCCCCGCCACTTCAACAGACTTCTCGGCGGCAATGGCAGCCCGAGAAGCGGCTATCGCCGCCCAAGCTGTCACTCCGGCGGCGACAGTCGCAATCGGCAGTTGGAGCCATGCCGCATTGGCTGACGAGATAGCTGCGGCAGTCGAGTCCCAGCTGCCCCAAAACCAAACAGGCCAGCTCATTTGCTGAGGTTCCTCGCCGCGCCTGCTTCGCACCAGAAGCGCACATTCGTGCCCTCTGGGTTCAACGCCTTGACGTTCTTGTTGAGGAGATCGGCCGCCATCTGGCAGTTTTCCTCGTTGTAGCTGCCGCTATTGTCTACGTCGAAGGAGGCCCAATGGATCCTGGCATCGTCCATCATCGAGCTGTTCCGGTAGAGGGTGTATCGCTCACTGCGGTCGGACATGCCGCAGGCAGCCGTCGAGACACAAAATACTGCGAAGACGGCCGCTTTATGAAAGTTACCGAGCATCACTGACCCTAATTGCATGGCCATGAACAGCAATTCCGTTGCTTTGTCAGAGCCAAAATATGAGACCTTGCTTCGTCCAGCATTACTGGGCGAGCTAATGAGGCCGGTCATTGCTGGTCTGATTGGTCTTTCGCAACCCAGTAAGTGCGATGGACTTGGGAGACCGCGGGCCGCGGTTGCACTCTAATAGAATTTGCGCAGGGTCAGCCGGCGTTCGGTGCCGTCGCACATGCCGAGCGCCACGACCCGTCCCGGCACTCCGGCGCTCCATTCGATCGGGCGGCCCGCCACCGGCACGCCATCCGCGGCGCAGATCGTGTCGCCTTCGTGCCAGCCGGTCTCGGCGGCGGGGGAGCCGCGCATGACGTGGAGCACGCGCAGGTGCGTCCCCTCGGCGCCGAGCAGCAGGCCGCTGGTCGAGCGCAGCACCGGCGGCGGGGCCAGGCCGGGCTGGAGCACCATGCGGCCGGCGCGCGGATCGAGCAGGACGCGGTAGCGCAGCAACAGGCCAGTGCCGATCCGCCCGGCCGCGCCGGCACTGGCGGAATAGCCGCCTTCGCCTTCGATGCGGACCTCGGTTTCGGACAGGAGGGTGCCGCCAAGCGCGAAGCCCTGGATCACCGCGGCTTCGCTGACCAGCGCGCCGCCGATGCCCCAGCCGAGCGTGGTGGTGAGCGTGGCGCCGCGATAGCCGGCCGAGGCCCAGGCCGCATGGCTGAGCGTGATCGCGGCGCCGTCACCGGTATCGACGATCATCGGACGCAAGCGCGCGCCACCCAGCCGGATCTCGGTCACCGGCACTTCCGATCCACGCTGGAGCGCGAGTGGCGCGGTCTGACCGGTGAAGGGCATGCGGCCGCTGGGCAGGATGCGGAAGCGGCGGGCGGCATAGTCGATATCGAGCGCGCAGCAGCTCAATACGTCGCTGCCGATCAGCAGGTCGGCGCCAAACCGGTCCTGGCCGGGCGCATCGGGCACGGCGATGCGCCCGCCGCGCCGGGTGAGCCCGCCCATCACCAGCGTGCCGCCGGGCGCCCAGGCGACCTCGACTCCGCCGCCGATCGCCAGCGCGCGCTGGCTGCGGCCGAACGCAAGCCGGGCACGGGTGGCGAAATCGCGGGTGGCGAGCGTGTTGGTCAGCCCGGTATCGAGGATCGCGCGGACCGGGCGGCCGTTCAGCACCGCTTCGAAGCGGATCTGGTTGGACGGAGTCAGGTCGAAGGCGATCCAGCGCGCCTCGCTGTCGGGCGCGAGGACGATGCCGTCCTTCGGCTCCTCGCCGGAAGCGGAAACGGACGAAGCGGCGAGCGCCAGGGGCAGCAGGAAAGACAGCACCGACACAGACTAGCCGGTCAGGCGATCAGAGGCACGCCTCGAGCAGCGCCTGGTCGAAGCCGTACTGCTTGGCCTTGTCGAGCGTATAGGGGCGCAGGCCCATCGAGCGATACTCGCCGATGATCTTGCCGTCGGCGCTCTCGTCGAGATACTCGAACTTGAACAGCTCCTGGGTGACGATCACCGGGCCTTCCATGCCGATCACTTCGGTGACGTTGGTCACGCGGCGCGAACCGTCGCGCAGGCGCTTCACCTGGATGATGAGATCGACCGAATCGGCGATCTGGCGGCTGATCGCTTCCTTCGGCACCTTGATGTCCGACATCATCACCATGTTCTCCATACGGGCGAGCGCCTCGCGCGGAGAGTTGGAGTGGAGCGTACACATCGAGCCGTCGTGACCGGTGTTCATGGCGGCGAGCATGTCGAAACACTCGCTGCCGCGGATTTCGCCGAGGATGATGCGGTCCGGGCGCATACGCAGCGCGTTCTTCACCAGGTCGCGGATCGTGACCTCGCCCTGGCCTTCCAGGTTGGGCGGACGGGTTTCGAGCGGCAGCCAGTGCGGCTGCTGCAGGCGGAGTTCGGCCGCGTCCTCGATCGTCAGCACGCGCTCGCCCGGGTCGATCATCTTCGACAGGGCGTTGAGCATCGTCGTCTTGCCAGAGCCGGTGCCGCCCGAGATGACGATGTTGAAGCGGCTGGCGCCGGCGATCTTCAATGCGGTCGCCATCTTCTGCGACATCGACCCGCCCTGGGCCATCATGTCGAGCGTGATCGGCTTGGCCGAGAACTTACGAATCGAGATCGCGGTGCCGCGCAGCGACAGCGGCGGCACGATCACGTTGACGCGGCTGCCGTCCTTGAGGCGGGCGTCGGCGAGCGGCGTGGTCTGGTCGACGCGGCGGCCGACCGAGTTGCAGATGCGCTGCGCGATCTGGAACAGATGCTCCTCGTCGCGGAACTGGATATTGGCCAGCTCGAGCTTGCCCTTGCGCTCGACAAAGGTCTGCTCGGGGCCGTTGACCATGATGTCCGAGATGGCCGGATCGGACAGCAGCTCCTCGAGCGGCCCGAGGCCGAGCAGCTCGTCGACGAGCACCTTCTCGAGCGCGAACTGCTCGCGGCGGTTCAGGGTGAGCTTCAGCTCGGCGAGGACTTCGCCGATGATCGGGCGGAATTCCTCGGCCAGCTCGTCCTTGCTGAGCGTGGCGGCGGCTTCGGGATCGACGCGCTCGAGCAGGCGCGGGAGCACCTGCTCCTTGATGCGGTGGATCGAGGCTTCGAAGCCCTCGACCCGCGAATTGCCGGCATCGCCCGAGGCGGCCTGGCGCTCGGCGAGGCGCTGCAGCGCTTCGGCGCTGGCGACGCTCGGGCCGTTGGGATCGCGCTCGGCCATCGGGTCGGGCATGGCGCCCTGGCCCGGAAGCGGCACGGAATTGATCGGCGGGAACTGCTCGCCGCCCAGCGGGGCGGGATCGACCGGTCGGGGCAGCGGTCCGCCGCCCTGCATCGGGCGCGCAACGCCGAACGCCGGCCGGCCTGCCGGTCCACCACCCAATCCGCTGCGTCGTCCGAAAGCGCTCATCAGAACCCAATGTCCCCTCGACGGCGGAGTGTTACCGGCCAAGGCTTGATATTTACCTAACCCGATCGCCGCTGCGCAGTTACGGATTGTTCCTGCGGGTAAACGCGCGGGATTAAAGGAATGGTCCCCGGGCGCGGGTGCGGGCGCCGCTGGGCGGCATGCCGGCAAGGTCGCGGAAGTCGCGGGCCATGTGCGCCTGGTCGGCATAGCCGCGCGCGGCGGCGGTGTCGGCGAGACTGTCCCCGGCCTGCTGGATATCCTGCAGCGCGGCGCGGAAGCGGAGCAGCCGCAGATAGGTGCGCGGCGCCATGCCGAGCTCGCGCGCGAAGATGCGCTGGAGCTGGCGATGGGGCAGGCCGGTGCGGGCGGCGATCGCGCCGACGCTGTCCGACGCGAGGATCGCCCGGGCGAGCGGGGGCGGTGCGATGCCGGAAAATGCATCGGTGAGCCGGGCGACCGGGTCGCCCTCCAGCAAGGCGGCGAGCGGCGAGTCCGGCGCCAGCGCGATCCAGTCATCGGCGAAACCGGGGCAGGGGGCGCCGCCCAGCGCGTGCCACGCCCAGGGCCAGAGCTTGATCGCAGTGAAGCGGGCATCGCCGCTGAAGCCGAAGCGGATCGGGTGCGGCGATAGGCCGGTGGCGAAGAATTCGGGCTGGTCGCGCCGCCAGGCGGAGCGGCCGGCATGGCGGTGGATCAGCTCGATGCAGCCGTCCGGCGTCGCTTCATGCTCGACCCAGCCGGGCTGGCTGGCGGCCAGCGTCCAGACCGAGGCGACCAGCCCGTCCAGCGCGGGCGGCAGGGGCAGCTCGGCATAGTCCATTGCGCCAGCCTGACATGTCGTGTCGGTTCAAGCCAGTGCCGGCGCACGGGGCTATCAGAGGCGGCAACGGGAGGATCGACGATGATTGCCAATCTCATGCTGCTTGCGGGCATCGGCCTGTCTCCGGAGCCGTTCGACTGGCTGGTCGGCAAATGGTGCACCGAGCCGCGGAACGGCCGGATGACCTGCGAGACCTGGCAGCCCAGGGGCGCCGACGGGATGATGCGCGGGGAGACGGTCATCACCTCGCCCAAGGGCGAGCAGCGCGAGACGATGCGGATCGGCGGGATGGGCGACGCGCTGGTGTTCCATGCCGAGCCGGCGGGGCAGGCACCGGCCGATTTCAGGGTGAAGCCGGGCGGGCTCGGTGCGCAGAGCGTGGAGTTCCTCGACACCGCGCATGATTACCCGCAGCGCATCCGCTACTGGCGCGAGGGCGAACTGCTGATGGCCGAGATCTCGCTGGCCGATGGCAGCAAGCCGATGCGCTGGGCATATCACCGGGCCGCCGACTAGCGGATCAGCGCCGCTCCGGAGCGATGAACAGCTCCGGGCCGGGCCAGGGGCCGTCCCAGCAGGGCTTGCGGTCGTCCGGGCGGACCCGCGCCGGATCGCGCGGGGCGATCAGCGCCGGCGCGCGCGAGAGCGGCGCGACATAGGTCATGTAGCCGCCCGGCACGACGCCGAAATAGCTGCAGCGGATATGCGGCGCGCGCGGCAGGGTGATCGCGCGCCGGATCTCGAAGGCAGGGGTGATCGCACCGATCGCCAGCGACAGGAGCAGCAGGTTGCGCCACAGCCGCTTGCCCGGGAGCGGGGCCTTGACCAGCTGGTCGGCGATCGCGACCGCCAGGATCGCCAGCGCGGGGATCGAGGCGCGCATGGTGAAGTCGTTCGACTGGCCGACCTGGCCATAGGGGATCGCCAGCAGCACCAGCGCGACGATCGCCAGGGTCGCGCCGCCAAAGCGCGCGTCGCGGCCGATGAACCAGAGCGCCAGCAGGTAGATGCCGACCTCGCAGATCTCGAAGACGATATATTGGTGGAGCGGCAGCGTGGCCGCGCCGCCGCCGACCGTGTCGCTGCCGGTGGCGAGATAGAGCAGGGCGGGCAGGGCGACGAGCGTCGCGGCGGCGGGTGCCGCTATCCCCGCGGGCGAGAGGGACCTTTGCCGAAGCGCCTCGATTCCCGCGTGCGCGGCGAAGGGCATCAGGCCGATCAGCGCCAGCGGCGACCAGAGGGCGAGCAGCGGCAGCGGCGTGAGGAAGCCGGCGAGCGACAGCCTTTTGTCGCGCCACAGCAGATAGAGCAGCGCGCCGATCCAGCCGGCCAGGCAATGCGGCGGCACCCAGAAGATCTGGGTGAGATGCGCGGAATAGACGGCGAGGCTCCAGCGCTCGGCGTTCATGTGGATCGGCTGGCCGGCAAGGATCTGGCCGAGCGCGTCGAGCCCGCTGAAGCCGATGAAGACCGCCAGCGCGGTCCAGCGGGCGCGGGGGGTGGCGAAGAGGGTGGCGCCGAGCCCGAGGATCAGCGCGAGGATCAGGCTGTTCTGGACGAGCAGCGCGAGTTCCGCGGCATATTGGCCGCCGATCCGGCCGACCGCCGCGGGTGCCAGATACATGCCTAGCGGCGCGCGCAGCATCTGCGGCGCGGGAGGCACGTCATACACGAAGGGCCAGGGATACAGCGCCATGTCGCGCAGCACCGCGCCGCGCACCTGCCAGTCGGTGGTTGCGTAGAAGAAGCGTCCCTCGCCGCCGAGCAGGAACAGCAGCAGCGCGATGCCGGTAGCGATGGCGAGCAGGCGCAGCGTCGGCCCTTCGCCGCGCGTAGGCAGGCGCCGCGCGGTCCAGGCCGCGAGCGCGATGACCAGCAGGGTCAGCAGCACGGCGACCCCGGTCGGGATCAGGCCGAGGAAGCGCCAGAGCAGGATATTGTCGAAGGCGAGCCAGCCGCCGAGCAACGCGACCAGCGTGCCGGGGGCAAGGGTGCGGTCGCCCAGCCGGGCC
>JAEXLC010000139.1 GCA_023445495.1 Pseudomonadota bacterium
CCCCTAGCCCCTCCCTTGCAGGGAGGGGAAACAGGAAGGGAGTTCGACACCCATAACCGCAGGGAACGCTACGGCATCCCGAGGATTGTTGCGCGCGGTAATCATATCGTGGAAACGTATCCAGCGCCGGGACATAGTTTCGCGTTTCCCGCATATTTCTTGTGTTGCGCCTGCACAGGGCGCTGCCCAAGAGAATTTCCGCATAGAACCGCGCCCCGAGTCGGCGCCTTGATCCGGGTTGAACACTTGCACCGAATCACTGCTGGCGGATCCCGCCTTCCTGCCTTTGCCCTGCTTTCCGCCACGCTGATTCTCGCCTCGTGCGGAAGCGGCAGCCAGTCCGCGCAAAAGAAGGGCGCCGGCGGGCCGCCCCAGGTCGGCTTCGTGGTGGTGCAGCCCGGCGAAGTGCCGGTGGTCGCCGAGCTGACCGGGCGGGTGAACCCCTATCAGTCGTCCGAAGTGCGCCCGCAGGTGGCGGGGATCATCCAGAAGCGGCTGTTCAAGGAAGGCACGATCGTCCGCCAGGGCCAGACGCTCTACCAGATCGATCCGCGCCTCTATGCCGCGAGCGTGGCCGAGGCGTCGGCCGGCCTGCAGAATGCCCGCGCCAATGCCGAGGCCGCGCGGACCAAGGCCGATCGCTACAAGCCGCTGGCCGAGGCCGAGGCGGTTTCGAAGCAGGATTATACCGATGCCGTCGCCGCCTCGCGCCAGGCGAGCGCGCAGATCGCGCAGAGCGGCGCGCAGCTGCAGACCGCCAGGATCAACCTGCACTTCACCCGGGTGCCGGCGCCGATCACCGGCCGCATCGGCCGCTCGCTGTTCACCGAAGGCGCGCTGGTCACCAGCAACCAGGCCGATCCGCTGGCGGTGATCCAGCGGCTCGACCCGATCTTCGTCGATATCCAGCAATCGAGCACCGAGCTGCTCGCGCTGCGCCGTTCGCTCCAGCAGCAGGGCGTGATGCCCGGCAGCGCCAGCGTGCGCGTCAAGCTGGAGGACGGCAGCGAGTTCGGCCGCACCGGCACCGTCGAATTCTCCGAAGTGATGGTCGACCAGAATACCGGCACGGTCACGCTGCGCGCCCGCTTCGACAATCCCGAGGGCATATTGCTGCCCGGCATGTTCGTCCGCGCGGTGTTCACCCAGGCGGTCGACACCCGCGCCTATCTGGTGCCGCAGCAGGCGGTGGCGCGCGACGCCAAGGGCAGCGCCCAGCTCTGGGTGGTCGGGCCCGGCAACAAGGCGGTGCGCCGCGACGTGACCGCCGATCGCACCCAGGGCGCCTTCTGGGTCATCACCAAGGGGCTCAACCCCGGCGACAAGGTGATCACCCAGGGCATCGCCAACCTGAAGCCCAATGCCGATATCCGCCCGGTCCCGGCCGACACGCCGCAGAAGATCGAGACGCCCCGCAAGGGCCAGGGCACCGGCGCCTCCAAGTCGAAGGGCGGCTAAGCACTCATGTCCCGCGTATTCATCGATCGCCCGATCTTCGCCTGGGTGATCGCGATCATCACCATGCTGATGGGCCTGGGCGCGGTCTTCTCGCTGCCGATCGCGCAGTATCCGGACATCGCGCCGCCGCAGGTCAATATCCGCGCCACCTATCCGGGTGCGTCGGCCGAGACGGTGCAGAATTCGGTGACGCAGATCATCGAGCAGAACCTGACCGGCATCGACGGGCTGCTCTATTTCAGTTCGTCCTCGACCTCGCGCGGGCAGGTGACGATCAGCGCGACCTTCGACAAGGGCACCGATCCGGACATCGCTCAGGTCCAGGTGCAGAACCAGGTGCAGCAGGCGCTGTCCCGCCTGCCCAACCAGGTGCAGCAGCAGGGCGTGCGCGTCACCAAGTCGAACCCCGACACGCTGCTGCTCGTCGGCGTCTATGACGAGACCGACAAGCGCACCAATCGCGACGTGTCCGACTGGCTCTCGTCCAACCTGCAGGACACGCTGTCGCGCCTGCCGGGCGTCGGCGACGTCAATGTGTTCGGCTCGCCCTATGCGATGCGAATCTGGCTCAACCCCTCGGCGCTGGCGAGCTACAGCCTGATGCCGAGCGACGTGGTGACGGCGATCACCAACCAGAATACCGAGATCGCGGCGGGCGAGATCGGCGGCCAGCCGATGCCGAGCAGCCAGATGCTCAACGCAACGGTGACCGCGCAGTCGCGGCTGCAGACGCCCGAGCAGTTCGCCAAGATCATCCTCAAGACCCAGACCAACGGCGCGCATGTGCTGCTGAAGGACGTGGCGCGGATCGAGCTGGGCGCGGAGAATTACAACGCGGTCAGCCGGGTGAACGGCCATCCGGGCTCGGGCATCGCGATCAGCACCGCGCCGGGCGCCGACGCGCTCAAGACCGCCGAGCTGGTCAAGTCGACCGTGGCGGAGGCCGCCAAGGAATTCCCGGCGGGCTTCAACTACGCCTATGCCAACGACACCACCGAGTTCATCAAGCTCTCGATCCACGAAGTGGTGATGACGCTGATCGAGGCGATCGTCCTCGTCGTCATCGTGATGTTCGTGTTCCTGCAGAGCTGGCGCGCGACTTTGGTGCCGATGATCGCGGTGCCGGTGGTGCTGCTCGGCACCTTCGCGGTGTTCTATGCGCTCGGCTATTCGATCAACACGCTGACCCTGTTCGGGCTGGTGCTGGTGATCGGCCTGCTCGTCGACGACGCGATCGTGGTGGTCGAGAATGTCGAGCGCCTGATGGAGGAGGATCCCGACCTCACCCCGCGCGAGGCGACGATCAAGTCGATGGACCAGATCCAGATCGCGCTGGTCGCCATCGCCCTGGTGCTGTCGGCGGTGTTCCTGCCGATGGCGTTCTTCGGCGGATCGACCGGCGTGATCTATCGCCAGTTCTCGGTGACGATCGTATCGGCGATGATCCTGTCGGTGCTGGTCGCGCTGATCCTGAGCCCGGCGCTGACCGCGACCGTGCTCAAGCGCAAGAAGGACATGGCCGAGCCGGGCAGCGGCTGGCTGTCGCGCCGGGTGCCGTTCATCGGCAACGCGTTCCGCACGGGTACCGAGAAGTTCAACCAGGGCTTCGAATGGACGATCGAGCGCTACACGCGGACGATCTCCTATGTCGTCGATCGCAAGTGGATCTTCCTGCTGATCTACCTGCTGGTCTGCGCGGTGCTGGTGCTGATGTTCTACCGCCTGCCGACCGGCTTCCTGCCGACCGAGGACCAGGGCGCGGCGAGCGTCCAGTTCCGCCTGCCCGCGGGTGCTACCCAGAGCCGCACCCAGGAAGTGCAGCTGGCGATCGAGAAATACCTGCGCGAGCAGGAGGGCAAGAACGTCAAGACCACCTTCACCGTCACCGGCGGTGGCGGCGGCGGCGGCGCGAGCGGCCAGAATACCGGCCAGGGCTTTGTGAACTTCGTCCCCTGGGACGATCGCCCGGGCAAGGAGAATGCGGCGGACGCGATCGTCCAGCGCGCGGCGGGCGCCTTCCGCAACTTCCGCGACGCGCAGGTCTTCGCGCTGGTGCCCCCGGCGATCCGCGGGCTCGGCCAGTCGAACGGCTTCACGCTCGAGCTCCAGAACGCCAGCGGCATGTCGCGCGAGGACTTCGTCGCGGCACGCGACAAGCTGCTCGCGGCAGCCAATGCCGATCCGGACCTGCAGGCAGTGCGCCTGTCGGACCTGCCCGACGTGTCGACGCTCAATATCCAGATCGACCAGGAGAAGCTGGCGGCACTCGGGCTGACCCAAGCCGACGTCAACAACACGCTGTCGACCGCCTGGGGCGGGCGCTACGTCAACGACTTCATCGACCGCGGCCGCGTGAAGCGCGTCTATGTCCAGGGCGACGCGCCCTATCGCGCCGATCCGCAGAACCTCAGCGACTGGTTCGTGCGCGGCAGCAACGGGCAGATGGCACCCTTCTCCGCCTTCGCGACGATCGGCTGGGCGACCGCGCCGACCACGGTGTCGCGCTTCCAGGGCATCTCGTCCTTCGAATTCCAGGGCCAGCCGGCGCCGGGCAAGAGCTCGGGCGAGGCGATGAACCGGATGGAGCAGCTCGCCTCGCAGATCCCGGGGACCAGCGTCGCCTGGGCCGGCCTCTCCTATCAGGAGCGGCTGGCGGGCGGGCAGGCGCCGCTGCTGTACGGCGTGTCGCTGCTGATCGTGTTCCTGTGCCTCGCCGCTCTGTACGAGAGCTGGTCGATCCCGGTCGCCGCGATGCTCGTCGTGCCGCTCGGCCTGATCGGCGCGGTGTTCGCGGTGAGCCTGCGGGGCCTGCAGAACGACGTGTACCTGCAGATCGGCCTGCTCACGACGATGGGCCTGGCGGTGAAGAACGCGATCCTGATGATCGAGTTCGCCGAGCGCGCCGAGAAGGAAGGCAAGCGCGTCATCGAGGCGGCGCTGGAGGCGGCACGCATCCGCTTCCGCCCGATCGTGATGACCAGCCTGGCCTTCATGTTCGGCGTGCTGCCGCTGGCGATCTCGACCGGTGCCGGCGCCAACAGCCGCATCGCGATCGGCACCGCGGTGATCGGCGGCATGCTGACCGCGCTGGTGCTGGCGATCTTCTACATCCCGCTGTTCTTCGTGCTCGTCCGCCGCGGCGTGCGCGATTCGCTCAAGGCGGTGCGCGGCCGGATCGGCCGCAACAAGCCGGAGGCGCAGGCATGAAGCGCATCGTCCTAACCCTGATGCTGGGCAGCGCGCTGGCCGGCTGCTCGATGGATCCCAAGCTCGAGACCCCGGTCGCGCCGGTGCCGGCGGGCTGGCCGACGGGCGACGCCTATCTCAAGGCCAATGAAGCCGCGCTCCCCACGGTGACCTATCAGGACATCTTCCGGGATCCGCGCCTCCAGAAGCTGATCGAGACGGCGCTGGCCAACAACCGCGACCTGCGCATCGCCGCGGCCAACATCGCCGCCGCCCGGGCGCAGTACCGCATCCAGCGCGCCGACCGGATCCCCGGCCTCGACGCCGGTGCCGGCCTCACCGCCTCGCGCGGCAGCACCACCGGCACGACGACCGCTGCTGGCAGCGGCACCCGCACCAGCTGGTCGGCCGATGTCAGCATCCCCGCGTTCGAGCTCGACCTGTTCGGCCGCGTCGCCTCGCTCACCCGCGCCGAGCAGAATCGCTGGTTCGCCACCGAAGCGGCGGCGCGCGCCACGCGGCTCACCCTGATCGGCGACATCGCCGCGGCTTGGCTCAACCACGCCGCCGATGCCAGCCTGCTCAAGATCGCGCAGGACACCGCCGCCAATGCCGAGCGCTCGGTGAAGCTCACCGACCTGCGGCTGAAGGGCGGCATCGCCCCGCGCACCGACCTGGCCCAGGCGCAGCAGACGCTGGCGAGTGCCCAGTCCGACGTTGCATCGCAGACCACCGCGCTGGCACAGGACGTCAACGCGCTGCGCCTGCTCGTCGGCGCCGAGATCGACCCCGCCCTGCTCTCCCCGGCGATCGAGGACGCCGCGCCGACGGTGGCCGAGCTGCCCGCCGGCGTCGATTCGGGCGTGCTGCTCCGCCGGCCCGACGTGGTGCAGGCCGAATATACGCTGCGCGCCGCCAATGCCGAGATCGGGGCGGCCCGCGCGGCGCTGTTCCCGCGCATCTCGCTCACCGGGTTGCTCGGCTTCGCCAGCAACGCGCTGAGCAGCCTGTTCACCAGCGACGGGTTCCGCTGGTCGGGCGGCGCGAGCGGCAGCTATTCGATCTTCAACGCCGGTGCCGGGCGCGCGGGCGTGCAGGCGAGCCAGGCGCAGCGCGATGCCGCGCTCGCCAGCTACGAAAAGTCGATCCAGACCGCCTTCCGCGAAGTCGCCGATGCGCTGGCGCGGCGCGGCACGATCGCCGACCAGCTCAAGGCCGACACCGCCAATTTGACGGCGGCACAGGACAGCTATCGCCTGTCCGAGGCGCGCTATCGTGGCGGGATCGACAATTTCCTGGCGAACCTGGTCGCGCAGCGTTCCTATTACACCGCGCAGCGGGGGCTGGTGAACACGCGGCTGGTCGAGGCGACCAACCTGGTGACGCTGTATCGGACGCTGGGGGGTGATTCGCTGCTGACGGTGACGGCGAATGGGCCGGAAGCGGTGGCCCAGCCCTAGAAGCTTTGTTTCCCCTCCCTGAAAGGGAGGGGTCAGGGGTGGGTTAGAAAAGGCCGGGCTCGATGCCCGGTCTTTTCTTTTATTCGCCGGCCGGTGGCAGGGCTCGCTGCGCTCGCAACCCACCCCCAGCCCCTCCCTTGCAGGGAGGGGAGTGAAGCAAAGTGCTTCACCTCTGCGCGACTAGTCCTCTTCCACAGGCTGCGTCGTCCAGCTGGCGTAGAGCGTCGGCACGGTCAGGTAGAGCACGAACAGCATATAGGCGAAATTGGCCAGCTGCCCCATCAGCGTCTCGCGGCTCCAATTGTCGAGCAGGGTCAGCCCGAGCAGCAACCAGATGCCCAGAAAGGCCGTGAACGTCACCGTGGCGAAGCCGATCAGGAAGGCGCGCTGGCGCAGCTGGCGGTCGAATTCGTCGACCAGCTTGGCCGCGCCCCAGGGCTTGATCGGCCCGAAGATCGGCAGGAACACCCCGAGCGAGAACCCGGCCGAGACCAGGCCATAGCCGAGATGGAACGCATCGGGGCGGGCGAGCCCCAGTCCCCAGCCGCCGACGGCAAGCGCCAGTGCAAACATCGGGATCCAGCGGAGAGGGCGGCGCTTCACTTCCTGCCGGGCCAGCGCCGGGATTCCGGTGCGGTCGGCGGCGGCGTCGAGCCGGGAAAACAGGCGTTCGTTGAAACGGGACATGGCGGTCTCCGGCATCATTCGGCCGCGCGGCGCAGCGCGCTCGCGACCGATTCGAAAGGCGTGAACGAGAAGACGAGCTCGACCGGAACCTCGAAGACCTGGGCGATCCTCATGCCCAGCTCCAGGCTCGGGCTATAGTCGCCGCGCTCGAGATAGCCGATCGTCTGGGGGTTCACCCCGGCCGCCTCGGCCAGCTCGCGCCGGCTCATCCCGCGTTCGGTGCGGAACAGGGCAATTCGGTTGTGTATCTGCGGCAATATGGCGACTCACACGACGATATGTTGTCTATACACAACGATTCGTCACGTGGGTCAAGCAAGGTCAGGCGCCCGGCGGAATCCGCCGGACGCGCAACCTTTGCTGCGGTCGGTGTCCGTTACGCTCGGGCGCGCGCCTGGGGGTAGGTGCCGAGCACGCGCATCCACTTGGTGTGGAACTTGAGCTCCTCCAGCGCCCGCGCCACCGGCGCCTCGTCGGGGCTGCCGACGATGTCGGTGTAGAACTCGGTCGCCGCGAAGCTGCCGCCGCGCTGGTAGCTCTCCAGCTTGGTCATGTTGACCCCGTTGGTCGCGAACCCGCCCAGCGCCTTGTAGAGCGCGGCGGGGACGTTCTTCACCTCGAAGACGAAGGTGGTCATGAACGCCTCGGCCGGCGCGTCCTCGGCCGCCAGCGGCTCACGGGCAAGTATCACGAATCGCGTCATATTGTGCGCAGCATCGGCGATGTCGGAGCCGAGCGTCTGCAGCCCGTACAGCTCGGCCGCGCCCGGCGGGGCGAGGGCGGCGATCGCCGGGTCGGCGGCCTCGGCGACCATCGCGGCGGCGCCGGCGGTGTCGGGATAGGCGAGCGGCTGGATGCCCTGCGCCTTCAGCCAGTGGCGGCACTGGCCGAGCGCCTGGGGGTGGCTCATCGCCTGGCGGACGCCCTCGACCGGGCCCAGGCCCATCAGCGCGTAGCGTATCGGGAGGAAATGCTCGCCGATGATCGACAGCCCCGATTCGGGCAGCAGGAAGTGAATGTCCGCCACCCGGCCGTGCAGCGAATTCTCGATCGGGATCATCGCGCAGCCGGCCCGGCCTTCCTTCACCGCGTCGATCGCGTCCTCGAAGGAAAAGCAGGGGAGCGGCAGCCCGTCGGGAAACACTTCGCGCACCGCGATGTGCGAATTGGCGCCGGGCGCGCCCTGGAAGGCAACCGCCCGAACGGGGGTTTTTGCTGCGGCCTCGGTCATCTCCGTGACGAGCTTCCTCGCCGGGCTTGCGAAATTCTCCATAGTGGGCGGGCGCTAGCTGCACGAACTTCGCACCGCAAGCCCCGCTTGCTTTCATTGCAAGGGCGGTTTTAAACAGGCGCAACATATCCGCAGGGGCATTTCATGGACAATCGCTTCAATACGATCGCGGGCTGGGCACTTGCGGGGGGGATTGCTGCACTTGGGCTTTCGATCGCGAGCGGAATGTATTTCCATGCCGAGCGCCCGGAGCACATGGGCTATGTGATTGAAGGCGTTGAGGAAGCGAGCGAAGGCGGCACTGCCGTGGTCGCGCCGATCGCCACCCGCCTGGCCAGCGCCGACCTCGCCAAGGGCGAAGCGTCGTTCAAGAAGTGCATGGCCTGCCACACGATCGCCTCGGGCGGCGCCAACGGCATCGGCCCGAACCTTTACGGCACGATGGGTGAGGCGATTGCCCAGGGCAAGGCCGGCTTCGCCTTCTCCGATGCGCTCAAGGCCGTGGGCGGCACCTGGGACTTCGACAAGATGGACGCGTGGCTGACCAATCCGCGCAAGTTCGCTTCGGGCACCAAGATGACCTTCGCCGGCATCCCGGATGCGCAGGAGCGCGCGAACGTCATCGCCTATCTGAATGCGCAGGGCTCGAACCTGCCGCTGCCGGCCCCGCCGGCCGCCGGCGCCGCGCCTGCCGAGGGCAATGCGACCGACCACGCCGCGGGCGGCAATCTCTCGAACGAGGCGACTCCGGCCGAGGGCATGCCCAGCAAGGATCCCGCCGCCAAGGCGCAGGCCGAGAAGAAGGGCGTCTGAGGACCCCCTCCGCGATGATCGAATGAACAAGGCGCCGCGGGCCATCCCGCGGCGCTTTCTTTTTGGCCCGCACTTATGCTCGCAACCGACCTGTCCGCACCGCCCTCCCGCAAGCTCTCCACCCGGTTGGTCGCGCGCCAGGTGTCGGAGCTGCTGCTGGGGCGCAGCCGGCGTGGGCTGGCGCTGGTGCCGCAGGAACGGCTGGCGGGTTTCGTCTTCGAAGTCGTGCTCGGCGGCAGCATCGCGCATCATCCCTATCGCGAGCCGGAGACCGGGCGCTGGATCGGGGTGGAGGATGCCCGCGCGCTCGGCCGCCCGGTCAACGCCACCGCCATCGCCCATTCGATGCGGCTGCCGCACACCACGGTGCGTCGGCGCGCGGCCGAGCTGGTCGCGGCCGGGATGCTGGTCCGCGGCGATGCCGGGTTCAGCGTGGCGCCGGGCTTTTTCGAAGGCGACACGCTCGCTCGCCTGGCGGCCGAGGACATGGGCGACCTGCTGCGCACGCTGCACAGGCTCGCCGAGGCGGGCTATGCCCCGGCCCTCGCCGCGCTCGATTCGGGTGCCGCGGGGCTGCCGCCCGGCGTGGTCGAGCGGCTGGTGCTGGCCTTCTCGCTGCGCGCGCTGGAGACGCTTACCGCGCTCTACGGGGACGTGACGGCGGGCACGATCGTCGCGGCGATCACCGCGATCAATGTCCGGCGGGTCACCCAGGATCCCCGCCTGTCCCAGCTCTATTCGGGCGAGGACGCGCCGCCGCCCGACGATCTGCGCGAGCCGGTTTCGCTGCGGGCGCTGGCCCGCGCGATCGACCTGCCGTTCGAGACGGTGCGCCGCCGGGTCGCGGCCCTGGTCTCGCAGGAATTGGTCGCGTGGAAGGACGGCGGGGTGTTCGTGCCGGCGCGCGTGATGCTGGGCGAGCACCACATCGCCAATAACCGTCGCATCACGCTCCATTTCGACCAGATGCTCGCCACGCTCGCGACACTGGCGGCGGAGCCGCATGGCTGACCCATTTCGGCGGGTCGGTCGATTGATCTGATCGCCGCCAATAAATTACGCAAATCACGGAATTAATGCCGCATGCCCGGGGGGGTTAAGTGGTCGCTACACGGTGCAGTTGCGCCGCCGTTCCCGCATGTCCGGGGCGGGCGGATGGATAACGCGCGGGATGGCCTGAACGCGGGCGAGTGGCGCGACCTCGGCAGCGCCGAAGCGCCTGGCAAGGCTGGCGCACGCGCGCCGGCGCCGCGCCGCCTGTCCGCCACCAGGCTGCACATCAATGCCCGCCCGGCCGGCCTCGCCCAGGAGCGCGAGCGTGCCCGCGAGATCGTCGGCATGGCGAAGGACACGGTCACCGAGACCTTTGCCGATATCCGCTTCGGCCGGAAGATCCAGGCGGCGAACCTCGCACCCGTGGTCTCGGCGATCGCCGCCTCGGTGGCGCGCAGCCCCACGGCTTTGCCCAGCGTCACCCGGATCAAGCTGCATGACGAATATACCTATCTCCATTCGGTCGCGGTCTGCGGGCTGATGCTCGCACTCGGCAACGAGCTGCGCCTCGCTCCGGAGCTGACCCAGGAGATCGGCCTCGCCGGGCTGCTCCACGACATCGGCAAGGCGCGGATCGATGCGGACCTGCTCAACAAGCCCGGTCCGCTCGACCTCAACGAATATGCCCAGGTCCAGGCGCACACGCTGCGCGGCTATGAGCTGCTGCGCGATTCGGGGATCGAATCGGAGATCGCGCTCGATGTCTGCCTGCATCATCACGAGCGGATCGACGGCAGCGGCTATCCGTCGGGCATCTCGCAGGAGACGCTCAGCATCCACGCCCGCATGGCCGCGGTCTGCGACGTGTTCGACGCGGTGACCTCGAATCGGTCGTACAAGCGCAGCTGGTCGCCCGGCGCGGCGCTCGACTGGATGATGGGCACCACCGGCCATTTCGACCCGCGCGTGCTGCGCGCCTTCCGCTCGCTGCTCGGCGTGTTCCCGGTCGGCGCGCTGGTGCTGCTCGAGAGCCAGCGCCTCGCGGTGGTGATCGACGAGCCCGCCGATTCGCCCGCCACGCCCGATGTCGCGGTCTTCCTCTGCGCGGCTACCGGGCGCGATCTCGTCCCGCAGCGCGTCTCGACCCGCTCGGATCCGATCGTCGGGCTGGAGATGGCGGCGAAATGGGCGCTCGCCGATTTCGAGCCGCGCCGCGCGCAGCTGCTGGACGATTTCGGCCCGGCCTGATTAGGGATGGGCATGGCCCAGCACCTCACCCCCGAGCTCGACATCCGCATCCGCCGCGCGGCGTTCAACCGCGCGCTGGCCGAGGCCGACCTTGCCGCGATCGGCCCGCTGCTCGCGAACGAAGTCGTGCTGGTAGCCGGGACGGACAGCGCGCTGATCGCCGGCCGCAAGGCGCAGCTCCAGGCCTGGAAGCGCGAGTTCGCGATGCGGGACCGCAGCATCTATACGCGCACCCCCGATGCGATCACCGTGTCGCCGGTCGCGCCGATCGCTTTCGAGCACGGCCATTGGGAGGGCGTCTCGGCGCAGGACGGGGCGCTGCAGGCATCGGGCACCTACACCGCCAAATGGCGCAAGCTCGGCGACGACTGGGTGATCGAGGCCGAGCTTTACCTGACGCTGGCCTAGCCCTGCTTGAGCACCGTCTCGGGCTTGTCGATGCCCGGGCGGGGACGCGCGATCACCGTGTGATCCTTGTCCTTCCAGAAGTCCTGGACGATCTTCCAGCCCTCTTCGGCGGTCTCGCAGAAGTGGAACAGGTTGAGGTCCTTGGGCGAGATCACGCCTTCCTCGCACAGCGCCTCGAAATTGACGACGCGGGTCCAGAAGTCCTTGCCGTAGAAGATCACCGGGATCGGCTCGATCTTGCCGGTCTGGATCAGCGTCAGCAGCTCGAACGATTCGTCGAACGTGCCGAAGCCGCCCGGGAACACCGCCACCGCGCGCGCGTGCAGCAGGAAGTGCATCTTCCTGAGCGCGAAATAGTGGAACTGCATCGACAGGCCCGGGCTCACATAGGGGTTCGGCGCCTGCTCGTGGGGGAGCAGGATGTTGAGGCCGATCGTGTCGGCGCCGACATCGCGCGCGCCGCGATTCGCCGCTTCCATGATCGACGGGCCGCCGCCCGAGGTCACCACGAAGTGGCGGTTGCCGGCTTCGTCGAGCGGGAAGTTCGAGGCGAGCTGCGCCAGCTCGCGGGCGACGTCATAATATTTGGACTTCTCGACCAGCCGCTCGGCGATCTTCTTCTGCTGCTCGGTCTCGGCCAGCTCGAGCAGCGCGCCGGCCTTGCTCGGCTCGGGGATGCGCGCCGAGCCATAGATCACGAAGGTCGACTTGATATGCGCTTCGTCGAGCAGCAGCTGCGGCTTGAGCAGCTCGAGCTGGAAGCGGACCGGCCTCAGGTCGTCGCGCAACAGGAAGTCCATGTCCTGGAAGGCGAGGCGGTATGCGGGATCCTCGGTCTGGGGCGTGCCGCTGGCGGTGTTGGCGTTCTGCACTTCCTGCTGGGCAGGGCGGAAAACGCGGTTCGGAACTTTCGTATCGCTCATTTCGACCGGCTTAGGCCGATCCGCAGCGCCCTGCAATCAGCGGCAAAAGGGCCCTCTTCCCATGTCGAGATGCAGGTGGTTGTAGTGGGCCGCGTTGTAATCGGGGCTCAGCACCGTGGCGAAGCGCCGGCAGGCCGAATTGTGGATCGCGTCGAGGAAGTCGCGGACCTGCGCATCGCCGCTGCGCCAGTCGCGCTCGATCGTGATCCGGCGTCCGTCGGCGAGCACGAATCCCGACACGTCGACCGCATTGGCAAGGCCATGCTCGGACATGCGCCCCGCTGTCGCCGCGCCGCCGCCGATGATCCCGCGGCACGAATAGGTCCCGAAGGTCTCGACCTTGACCAGGTCGCTGCCCAGCACCTGCCGCGCCGCCGGGGCCACCGCGAAGCGCACCCAGGCGGTGAAGCTGCGCGCCAGCCCGCATTTCATCGACTTGAGCCCGGTCACCGGCACCCCGATGTCGAGCAGCTGCACCGCCCCGGTCACCACGCAGCCGCCGCCGAAATCGCGGTCGGGCAGGCCGCTATAGCGCACCTTCTCGCGCGACAGGTCGGTGAAGCATTGCTGCGTCTCGCGCGGCGTCGGTCCGTTGAGCGTGACCGGCCCGCCCGGCCGTTCGCGAATCGGCCCGGAAGCAGGCCGCGGGGCAGGGCGATCGTCCCCGCCGCCGAAGATGCAGCCGGCGAGGAACAGGGGCAGGAACAGGCTGAATACGCGCATGGCCTCACTCTAGCAGCATAGCCGTACGACATGGTTAACGTCAGAAATGTGCGCGGATCGGGGCTTGCGCGCAATTGACTTTCACGGGGCCGCCGCTAGGGCCGTCGGCGGGCCACGCGGTCCCAACGCCGCGCGCGCTCTCTGTAAGGAGAGACTACATGACTGATTCGACTGCCGCCGACGCCACCCTTGCGCCTGTCGCAAAGCCCGCCACCAAGCCGGCGCGTCCCTATTTCTCTTCCGGTCCCTGCGCCAAGCCGCCCGGCTGGTCGCCCGAGAAGCTCGCTACCGAGTCGCTCGGCCGCTCGCACCGCTCGAAGCTCGGCAAGACCCGCCTCCAGTACTGCATCGACCTGATGCGCGAGATGCTGCGCCTGCCCGATACCCACCGTATCGGCATCGTGCCCGGCTCGGACACCGGCGCCTTCGAAATGGCGATGTGGACGATGCTCGGCGCCCGCGGCGTCACCACGCTCGCCTGGGAAAGCTTCGGGGAAGGTTGGGTCACCGATGCGGTCAAGCAGCTCAAGCTCGAGCCGAACGTCGTCCGTGCGGACTATGGCCAGCTCCCCGATCTCGACGCGCTCGACTGGTCGACCGATGTGCTGTTCACCTGGAACGGCACCACGAGCGGCGTCCGCGTGCCGGACGGCGAGTGGATCCCCGCCGATCGCGAGGGGCTGAGCTTCGCCGACGCCACCTCGGCGGTGTTCGCCTACGACCTGCCCTGGGACAAGATCGACGTCGCCACCTTCTCCTGGCAGAAGGTGCTGGGCGGCGAGGGCGGCCATGGCGTGCTGATCCTCGGCCCGCGCGCGGTGCAGCGCCTTGAGGAATATACCCCGTCCTGGCCGCTGCCCAAGGTGTTCCGCCTGATGGCCAAGGGCAAGCTCGCCGAGGGCGTGTTCAAGGGCGAGACGATCAATACCCCGTCGATGCTCGCCGTCGAGGACGCGATCTTCGCGCTCGAATGGGCGAAGGGCCTGGGCGGTCTTGAGGGGCTGATGGCCCGCTCGAACGCCAATGCCGACGCGCTGAACAAGATCGTCGCGGCGCGCCCGTGGCTCGGCCATCTCGCCGAGCTGCACGGCATCCGCTCGAAGACCAGCGTGTGCCTCACGGTCGAGGGTGCGGACGAAGCCTTCATCAAGAAGTTCGCCGCCCTGCTCGAGAAGGAAGGCGCGGCCTATGATGTCGCCGGCTATCGCGATGCCCCGGCGGGCCTGCGCATCTGGTGCGGCGCCACCGTCGACACCGCCGATATCGAAGCGCTCGGCCCGTGGCTCGACTGGGCCTATGCCGAAGCCAAGGCCGCTTAACTCCTCTATTTCGTCACCCCGGCCTTGAGCCGGGGTCCCGCTATCTCTCACCGGCCCGCAATAGCGGGACCCCGGCGCAAGGCCGGGGTGACGGTGGGGACACAAGGACAATATCCCATGCCCAAGGTACTGATTTCCGACAAGATGGACCCCAAGGCCGCGCAGATCTTCCGCGAGCGCGGCGTTGAGGTCGACGAGATCACCGGCAAGACCCCGGAAGAGCTCAAGGCGATCATCAATAATTATGACGGCCTCGCCATCCGCAGCTCGACCAAGGTGACGCAGGAGATCCTCGACGCGGCACCGAACCTCAAGGTCGTCGGCCGCGCCGGCATCGGCGTCGACAATGTCGACATCCCCGCCGCCTCGGCGCGCGGCGTCGTCGTCATGAACACGCCGTTCGGCAACTCGATCACCACCGCCGAGCACGCCATCGCGCTGATGTTCGCGCTCGCCCGCCAGCTGCCCGAGGCCGACGCCTCGACCCAGGCCGGCAAGTGGGAGAAGAACCGCTTCATGGGTGTCGAGCTCACCGGCAAGACGCTCGGCCTGATCGGTGCCGGCAATATCGGCTCGATCGTCGCCGATCGCGCGCTTGGCCTGCGCATGAAGGTCGTCGCCTTCGATCCGTTCCTCACGCCCGAGCGCGCGATCGAGATGGGCGTGGAGAAGGTCACGCTCGACGATCTGCTGCTGCGCGCCGACTTCATCACACTGCACACCCCGCTCACCGACCAGACCCGCAACATCCTCTCGGCCGAGAACCTCGCCAAGACGCGTCGCGGCGTGCGCATCATCAACTGCGCGCGTGGCGGCCTGATCGACGAGGCGGCGCTCAAGGAAGGGCTGGAGTCGGGCCATATCGCCGGCGCCGCGCTCGACGTGTTCGCAGTGGAGCCGGCCAAGGCGCACCCGCTGTTCGGCACGCCCAACTTCGTCTCGACCCCGCACCTCGGCGCCTCGACCACCGAAGCCCAGGTCAATGTCGCGATCCAGGTCGCCGAGCAGATGGCCGATTTCCTCGTCTCGGGCGGCGTCACCAACGCGCTCAACATGCCGAGCCTGTCGGCCGAGGAAGCCCCGCGCCTCAAGCCGTACATGGCACTGGCCGAAAAGCTCGGCAGCCTGGTCGGCCAGCTCGCGCATGGCGAGCTGCGCAACATCGCGATCGAGAGCGAAGGCGCTGCCGCCGAGCTCAACCAGAAGCCGATCGTCGGCGCGGTGCTCGCCGGGCTGATGCGTGTCCATTCGGACACGGTGAACATGGTCAACGCGCCGTTCCTCGCCAAGGAGCGCGGGCTCGACGTGCGTGAAGTGCGCCACGACCGCGAGGGCGATTACCACACGCTGGTCCGCGTCACCGTCGGCACCGCGCAGGGCGATCGCTCGGTCGCGGGCACGCTGTTCGGCAATTCGGCGCCGCGCCTCGTCGAGTTGTTCGGCATCAAGGTCGAGGCCGATCTCGTCGGCCATATGCTCTACATCGTCAACGAGGACGCACCGGGCTTCATCGGCCGCCTCGGCACCACGCTGGGCGAAGCGGGCGTCAATATCGGCACCTTCCATCTCGGCCGCCGCGAGGCGGGTGGCGAAGCGATCCTGCTGCTCTCGGTCGACGAGAAGGTCAGCGAGGAACTGCTCGCCAAGGTCCGCGCGCTCCCGGGCGTGAAGACCGCGATGGCGCTGGCGTTCTGAGGTAGCTAGAGGAGCCGCATGGCTCTTCATTCACCCTCACCCTTCCGGCGCTTCGCGCCTCCCTCCCTCTCCCGTCGGGAGAGGGAAGGGGCCCGCTCGGCGAAGCCGAGTGGGAAGGGTGAGGGCAGCTGGAATTTCTTTCTATGAGCGGCCTCCTTCCCGAAGGCTTCCACGATCGTCTTCCCCCCGCAGCCGATGCGGCGTCGCGGCTGGAATCCCGCGTGCTCGGTGTCGCGCGTGGCTATGGCTATGAGCAGGTCGATCCCCCGCTCGCCGAATTCGCCGACGAGCTGAGCGCGCGCCTCAAGGCCGCCGGCGGCCTGCGCGACGCGGTGCGCTTCGTCGATCCGGTGTCGCAGCGCACGCTGGCGATCCGGCCTGACATCACCGCCCAGGTCGGCCGCATCGCCGCCACGCGCATGGCGCACCATCCGCGCCCGGTGCGCCTCTCCTATGCCGGCCCGGTGATGAAGCTCTCGGCTTCGGAGCTCGATCCGCTGCGCGCCACCCGCCAGATCGGTGCCGAGCTGATCGGCCTCGATACTGTCGCCGCCGCCACCGAGGTCGTGCGCGTCGCGATCGAGGCGCTGCAGGCCGCCGGCGTTCAGGGCATCGCGCTCGATTTCACGCTGCCGGACCTGGTCGACTGCCTCGCCAGCGACAGCCTGACTCCCGCCCAGCTAGGGACACTTCGCGAACGCCTCGATGCTAAGGACGCCGCCGGCGTCGCGGCGATCGATCCGCGTTACCTGCCGCTGATCGAAGCGGCCGGGCCCTTCGATGCCGCGATCGAGCGCCTCCGCGCCATCGATGCCGGCAAGGCGCTCGCTACGCGCCTCGATGGCCTTGCCGAGATCGCCGCCAGCATAAGCGGCCAGGCTGCGCTCACCCTCGATCCCACCGAGCGCCACGGCTTCGAATATCAGAGCTGGCTCGGCTTCTCGCTGTTCGCGCAGGGCGCCCGCGCCGAGATCGGCCGTGGTGGCACCTATACGATCCTGCACGGCAATGGCCGCGAGGAAACCGCGGTCGGCTTCTCGCTGTTCGCCGATCCGATCCTCGACGCCGCGATCGGTGCCGACGAGCGTCGCCGCCTGTTCCTGCCCTTCGGCACTCCGCCCGGCATCGGCGCGGGCCTGCGCGCCGAGGGCTGGGTCACCGTCGCCGCGCTTGAGGAAGACGACACGCCCGAGGCGCAGCTCTGCACCCATGTCCTGCGCGACGGGGCACCGGCGGCGATCTAACCTCCCGTCACCCCGGCCTTGCGCCGGGGTCCCGCTTCTTCGGGCCGTGAGAGAAAGTGGAACCCCGGTTCAAGGCCGGGTGACGATGGGTATTGCAATGTAGGATTTCGCCTGCTTGCCTGACGCAGCCGGGTACTCCCCGGCCGCTCTTGCCGATCGTAGGAAAAATAGGATCCCACGCGCGCAACGATGTTGCGAGATGCGGTGCATTCGCGGGAACTATGTCAACTTCAGGCGCCGGAAAACCGGCGCTTGGCCTGTACTTCCGCGAGTCGCAGCCAGGGCCTCTGTAGGATCAGCGCGCCAGCAGCGCGAAGCCCCGCCCTTCGAGGAACGCCGGCACCATATCGGTCACCGCATCGCGGAAGCGCGCATCCTCCGCGAGCTGCGCCGGAAACACCTGGCGCAGCGCCAGCACCGCGCCGGCGGGATCGGCGCTGGTCGCGGCCTGGGCCAGCACAGCCGCCAGAGGATCGGTGATCGTCTCGCCGAGAATCGCCTTGCGGTGGAGGAAGGCGATCCACGCCGCCACCGGCACCGCCAGCCGTTCGACGCTCTCGCCCGCTGCCAGCCGGTCGCGAACCGTGTCGAGCAAGCGATAGGGCAGCTTCTGCGAGCCGTCCCAGGCGATCTGGCTGAGCAGATGGCGGATCGCGGGGTTGCGGAACCGGTCCTGCACCGCGCCAGCATAGCTCTGCACGTCGAGGCCTTCGACCGGCCCCAGCGAACCCGCGATATCCTCATGCATCAACCGGCCGACAAAGGCACCGAGCGCGGGATCGCTCACCGCCTCGAACACCGTCTCATGGCCGAGCGCGAGGCCGATATAGGCCAGGCTCGAATGCGCGCCGTTGAGGATGCGCAGCTTGGCCTGCTCATAGCCCTGCACGTCGTTGGTCAGCGTCACGCCCGCCGCGCCCAGGTCCGGCCCGTCGGCCAGGTCGAAGCGCTGCAGCACCCACTGGGTGAAACGCTCGCGCTGCACGGCGGCGGCATCGGTCACGCCCAGCTCCTCGGCCACCTTGGCAAGGAAGGCCGGGTCGCTCGCCGGCGTGATCGAATCGACCATCGAATCGGGGAAGGCGACCTCGCCGGCGATCCAGTCGGCCAGTCCCTTTTCCCATTCGCCGGCCAGCGCGACGCAGGCGGCGCGGAGCTTGCCGCCATTGCCGGTCATGTTGTCGCAGCAGAGCATCGCGAAGGGCGGGGCGCCGGCGACGCGGCGATCGGCAAGGCCGGAGACGATCCAGCCGATCACGCTCGCCGGCTCGTCGGGCCGGGCGCGGTCATGGACGATGTCGGGGTGGTTGAAGTCGAGGCTGCCGTCGGCGCCCAGGCAATAGCCCTTCTCGGTCACCGTGCTGGTCGCGAGCTTGACCGCGGGGTCGGCGAGCAGCGTGCGCAGTTTCGCGCCTTCGCCCGGGCCGATCGCGTCCGAATGCGCGGCGATGATGCGGGTCGCCGGCTCGCGGTCGATGATCGCCAGCGTGTAGAGCCCGTCCTGCGCCTTGAGCGCATCGACCGTGCCCGCGCTGCGCAGCGAGACCGCCGCGATGCCCCAGCGCGGATCGCTGTCCAGCACCCGGTCGAACACATCGGCCTGGTGCGCGCGGTGGAAGGCGCCAGGGCCGAAATGGACTACGCCGGTGCGGACCGAGGCGATGTCATGTCCTGGCCGGGCGATGGCGGCGGGAAGCGATGCGAGCGCGGCGCGCGAAAGGCTGGTCATGATCCCGGTGTCAACGCGCCCGGGCGGGCAAAGTCAATGCCAGCCGATCTTGTCGCCGCTCAATAGGTATGCAGCGTCCCCATGCCGCGAAGCCCCGGCAGCATCGATCCCGTGCCGGCCTGGCGGGGCTGGTTCTCCTTGGGCATCAGGAAGCGGACCTGGCGATTGGGGAAGTCGATCTCGACCCGGCGGAAGCTGCGCAGCGCATCCATGCCGAGCAGCAGCGCCGGTCGCTTGACCAGGCCGAAGCGCTCGAACGGTGTGACATCGGCAAAGGCCACCGGCATCGAGCCAAAGCGCACCTGGCCGACCACGACATTGGGCACCTGGGTATAGTCCGCCGTGGTCTGGTCGCCGGTCACGCTGGTCAGCAGGATCTTCTGCGACCGCGGCACATCGCGGCCCACCCGCTTGCGCAGCGCGCTGTTGCCCATCGTCACCTGGCTGCCGGTGTCGAGCACCACCTGGATGCGGGTATTGTCGTAATAGGCATCGGTCACGATCAGCTGGCCGAACACGCTCTTGGCGGTGACGACGATCTCGTCGCGATCGCGCTTGCTGAAGCTGCTGCGCTTGGTGCTGGGCCGCACCGCCATCGTGCCGTTCTCGAAGTCGATCGTCACCTGGTGGTTGCGCAGCGTGTCGATGCCGAGCAGCCCGAGCGCGCCCAGGTTGCGCGCCTCGAGCGCCGGGGCGACGATGGTGTGCTGCTCGCCGATCGACTTGATGCTCAGGCCAGGCACGATGACGGTATTCACCGTGTCGCGGCCGGTCATCGAGGTTATCACCACCGGAGACGAGCTGCCGAGCTTGAGCGATCCGGCGAGCTCGCGGGCGATGACGGTGCGCTCGGCGCCGGTATCGATGATGAAGTTGTACGGGCCGCTGGTGCCGACGGCGACCGGAACGGTCAGGCGCTTGTCGATCTCGCCCAGCGCCAGCAGCGTCGCCTCGACATCCTCCGGACTGGGCATGGTCAGCTCGGGATCCTGGGGCGGCGGGGTGCGCGGCACCGGATTCTGGAGGTCGTGGGCTCCGGCGGTTGCGGCCAGCGGGAGCAGGAGAAGCACTGCGAGCCTTTTCATGGATGTGAAGGTACACCCATCGATGTTGCGCAGCAATTGTCTGAATTGTGTCTAATCGAGCCGCATCGCCTCGGCCGCGATGTCCTCGGCTTCCATCAGCAGCGCGTCCTCGGTCATGCCCTGGGCGACATTCTCGCGGCCGATCATGATGAGGACCGGCACCGCCATCGGCGAGACGCGGGGCAGGTCGACATGCAGCATCGTGTCGGCGGCGGTGTCGAGCAGATGGCCGAGCCGCCCGACATCGGTCATCCGCGCCCGGGCATCGGCCCAGGCGGCGCGCAGGAGGAGATGGTCGGGCTCGTATTTGCGCAGCACGTCGTAGATCAGGTCGGTCGAGAAGGTGACCTGCCGCCCGGTCTTCTTCTTCCCCGGATGCTGGCGCTCGACCAGCCCGCCGATGATCGCCACTTCGCGGAAGGCGCGCTTGAGCAGCGCCGAACTCTGCACCCATTCGACGAATTCATGCTCGAGGATGTCGGGCGAGAACAGCGCGGCGGGGTCCTCGATCTTCTCCAGCCCATAGACGGCCAGCGCATAGTCGTTGGCGACGAAGCCGAGCGGCTTGAGCCCCAGCGCCTCCATCCGCCGCGTCACCAGCATGCCGAGCGACTGGTGGGCGTTCCAGCCCTCGAAGCTGTAGACGACCATGTGGTGCTTGCCTTCGTGCGGGAAGGTCTCGACCAGCAGCTGGCCCGGCGCCGGGATCGCCGAGCGGCGCTCCTGCACCTCCAGCCATTCGCGCACGTCATCGGGAAAGCGCCGCCACTGGCCGCGGTCATGCAGGAAGTGCCGCACCCGCTCGGACAGGGTGGCGGTGATCGCCAGCCGCGCGCCCATGTACGAGACGTAGCGCGCCGGCTTGGCGGTGGCGCGGACGATCAGGTCGGTCAGCTCGACCCGCTCGACCTCCACCGCCATGCCGGCGAAGACGAAGGCGTCGCCGGGCGAGAGCTGGGTGCCGAACGCTTCCTCGACCTTGCCGAGCCGCCGGCCATTCTTGAAGCGCACCTCCATCATCGGCGATTCGACGATGATCCCGGCGTTCAATCGATGCTGCGCAACAAAGGCCGGGGTAGTGACGCGCCACAGCCCGTCCCTGCCCTTGGTCAGCCGCTTGAACTTGTCATAGGCGCGCAGGGCATAGCCGCCATCGGCGATGAAGCTCAGCACCCGGTCGAAGGTCTCGTCGGGCAGGGCGGAATAGGGCAATGCTGCACGGATTTCCTGCAGCAACCGGTCGCGGTCGAACGGCGCGGCGCAGGCACAGGCCATCACATGCTGCGCCAATACGTCGAGTGCGCCGGGGCGGAAGACGTCGGGATCCAGCTCGCCCTGTTCGACGGCATCGAGCGCGGCCCGGGCTTCCAGATATTCGAAGCGATTGCCCGGGACGAGCACGGCTTCCGAAGGCTCGTCGAGCCGGTGGTTGGCGCGCCCGATCCGCTGGAGCAGGCGCGAGGAGCCCTTGGGCGCGCCCATCTGGATCACGCAGTCGACATCGCCCCAGTCGACCCCGAGGTCGAGGCTGGCAGTGGCGACCAGCGCGCGCAGCTGCCCGTCGGCCATTGCCTGTTCGGCGCGCTGCCGCGCCTCGAGGCTAAGGCTGCCGTGATGCACCCCGATCGGCAGCTTGAGCTCATTGACCTTCCACAGCTGCTGGAAGACCAGCTCGGCCAGGCCGCGGGTGTTGCAGAAGACGATGGTCGTCTGGTGCGTTTCGATCTCGGCCATCACTTGGGGGATGGCATAGACGCCCGAATGGCCGGCCCAGGGCACCCGGTCCTCGGGCAGCAGGATCGCGATATTGGGTTCGGCGCCCTTCTCGCCCTGTACCAGCGTGACGGTGTCGATATCGCCATGCGGGGCCAGCCAGGCGCGATAGCCGTCCGGGTCCGCGACCGTGGCCGACAGCGCGACGCGGCGCAGGTCCGGTGCGAGCTGCTGCAGCCGGGCAAGGGCGAGGGCGAGCAGGTCGCCGCGCTTGCCGGTGGCAAAGGCATGGACCTCGTCGATCACCACCGTCCGCAGCCCATCGAACATGGTCAGGCTGTCCTCATAGGAGAGCAGCAGGCTGAGCGATTCGGGGGTGGTCAGCAGGATCTGGGGCGGGCGGGCGCGCTGGCGGACCTTCTTCTCCCAGGGCGTGTCGCCAGTGCGGGTCTCGACGCGGACGCCCAAGCCCATCTCCTCGATCGGCGTAAGCAGGTTGCGCTGCACATCGACCGCGAGCGCCTTGAGCGGCGAGATGTAGAGCGTGTGCAGCCCGTCGGCCGGTTGCTCGATCAGCTCCGCCAGCGTCGGCAGGAAGCCGGCCAGCGTCTTGCCCGCACCCGTCGGCGCGACCAGCAGCGCATGCTCGCCGCGCCGCCCGGCCTCGAGCATCTCCAGCTGGTGGCGGCGCGGCGCCCAGCCGCGGCTTGCGAACCAGTCCTGCAATATCGGGGGAAGCTGGGAACCAAGGGCCATCCCGCCCATATAGGCATGATGGCGAAGCTCGGCGACTGGATCGATCCTAGACCCACCGGCATCTATCTGCCCGCGGCCGATATCTGGATCGACCCGTCGCAGCCAGTCCGCCGCGCGCTGGTGACGCATGGCCATGCCGATCATGCCCGGGGTGGGCATGAAGCGGTTTGGGCGACACCGCAGACGCTGGCGATCATGGAAGCGCGCTACGGCCCGCAGAACGGCAATCCGCTGGAGTATGGCGAGCGGATCACGATGCACGGCATCGACATACGCTTCGTCCCCGCCGGCCATGTCCTGGGTTCGGCCCAGATCGTGCTGGAGCATCGCGGCGAGCGGATCGTTGTCTCGGGCGATTACAAGCGCCGCGAGGACCCGACCTGCGTGCCGTTCGAGCCGGTGCCGTGCGACGTGTTCGTCACCGAGGCCACGTTCGGGCTACCCGTTTTCCGGCATCCCGAGACGCATGACGAGCTCGACAAGCTGCTCGCCGCGCTGCGCGCCAATCCGGAGCGGTGCGTGCTGGTCGGCGCCTATGCGCTGGGCAAGGCGCAGCGGGTGATCTCCGAACTGCGCGTGATGGGGTTCGACGATCCGATCTACATCCATGGCGCGCTCCAGCGGCTGTGCGACCTCTATGTCGAGCAGGGCGTCGATCTTGGCGAGCTGCGCCCCGCCACCGGCGTCGCCAAGGCCGAGCTGCAGGGGCGGATCATCCTGTGCCCGCCGGGCGCGCTCAACGATCGCTGGTCGCGTAGGCTGCCCGATCCGATCACGGCAATGGCCTCAGGCTGGATGCGCGTCCGCCAGCGCGCCCGGCAGCGCAATGTCGAGCTGCCGCTGATCCTGTCCGACCATGCCGACTGGGACGAACTGACCCACACGATCCGCGAGCTGGAGCCCCGCGAAGTCTGGGTAACGCATGGCCGCGAGGACGCGCTGGTCCATTGGTGCCGCCTCCACCAGGTGAAGGCCCGGGCGCTCGACCTTGCCGGGTTCGAGGACGAGGACGATTGATTGCCCGCTGCCTCTGGTAACGATACCATCACCGACAAAGAACGGGAGAGGTGAGGATGAAGGCAATGAAGCTGGCGGCGCTTGCCGCAGGCCTGACGCTGGGCGCCGGTGTCGCGCAGGCGCAGCAGGGATCGACCGGGCCGGGCATGCCGGTGCTGGTTGGTTCGGTCGATGCGCCCGAACTCAAGGGACCCGATGACAGCGCCGCGCGAATGGACAAGGCGGTACGCGATTCGCGGATCGAGGCCGAGAAAGCCAAGCCTTCGCGCGCCGTGCCCGCCAAGCCCGAGGACGTCACCGCCGGCAGCGAGGTGCGTGATTCGAAGGGCGTGGTGCTCGGCAAGGTCGAATCGGTCAGCATGTCGGCCGCGGTGGTCGTGGCCGAGAGCGGCAAGGTCGAAGTGCCGCTCGAAGCCTTCGGCAAGAACAACAAGGGACTGCTGCTCGCACTGGCCAAGAAGGATTTCGATGCGATGGTCGCGGGCGCCAACAAGCCGGCGAACTGATCAGGCGGCGGCGCGGTCCCGGTCGGCGAACAGCCAGGCTTCGGCGGTCGCCACGTCCTCGAAGCAGCGCGCATAGCGCTGGTCGAGCGCGCGGCCGAGCTGGGTGCGGGCCAGCGTCTTGCCGATCACGAAGGCGAGCCGGCGCGAGCGATAGGCCGGGTCGGCCAGCATGGTGCGGAAGATCTCGACGCTTTCCTGCGCCTGGATCTTGATCTCGCGCAGGTCATTGAGCGTGAGATGCTGGTTCGGCCCGCAGGTCAGCTGGCCATGGGCCGTGGTACGCTGCGCGAGAAAGGCGTCAATGTCCTCGGCCGTGAAGAAGCCGCCCATCCGGATGCGGACGAGATCGCGCTCGGGCTCGACATCGATGGTGAAATCGGCGGACATGGAATCGGCGATAACGCCATCCGCCTACCAAAATCCTAAGGCGCGCATTCCCTGGCGTCGCGCTGCCTTGGGCCAGGCGAGCGTGGCGATCACCGGGAAGTGATCGGAGGGGTAGAGCGGTCCCTGATGCGCGTCGATCGTGCGATAGTCGCGCACGGCGAAGCCGCGGGTGAAGATCCAGTCGATCCGGCGATCGGGCACACCCTTGAAGGCGTGGAAGGTCGCTTCCGGGCCGATCGGCCGGGCGACCGCGTTCCGCGCGTCAGCCAGGGCCTCGCCGAGCAACGCGTGCGACGTCGATTCGGGCACGGTGTTGAAGTCGCCGGTGAGCACCACCGGCACGCCCTTAGGCAGCGCGGCAATTCGAGCCTGCAACAACCTTGCGCATTTCTCGCGCGCGGCCTCGTCCTCGGCACGATAGGGGAAGTGGGTGTTGAGCAGGTAGAAGCGCTTGCCCGCCCGCGTCTCGAACAGGCCCCAGGTGACCATGCGCGGATAGAGATTGCCCCAGCTGATGCTGGCCGGCACCTCGGGCGTATCCGACAGCCAGAAGTCGCCATGCTCGATCAGCTTGAGCCGGTCGCGCCGATAGAAGACTCCCATATGCTCGTCGGCATGTCCGCCGCGCCGGTCGATCCCGAACCAGCTATACCCGGGCAGGCGCTCGACCAGATAATCGCCCTGGAGCTTGAACAGCTCCTGCGTGCCGATCACGTCCGGCGCGGTGGCGGCGATCGTGTCGACGAACAGGTCGCGGCGCTTTTCCCAGATATTCGCGCCGTCGCCGGGCGCGGGCAGGCGGACGTTGAAGCTCATCACGACAAGCCTGTCCTGCGCCTGCACCGCCATCGGCGTGAGCAGGGCAAGCAGCAACCACAGGAACCGAATCAACCCACGCCCTCCAGAGCCTTTTGCCGCCGGCGCTGCACCGAGCTGCCGATCCCCATCGCCTCGCGATATTTGGCGACGGTGCGCCGCGCGATGTCGAAGCCCTTGGCATTGAGCAGTTCGACCAGCGTGTCGTCCGACAGGATCTTCTTGGGATCCTCGGCCTGGATCAGCGTGCGGATCGCGTTCTTCACGGCCTCGGCGGAGACCGCGTCGCCGCCATCGGCCGACTGGATCGCCGAGGTGAAGAAATATTTGAGCTCGAACAGCCCGCGCGCGCAGCTGAGATATTTGTTCGAGGTGACCCGGCTCACCGTCGATTCGTGCATCTCGATCGCATCGGCGACCTGGCGCAGTGTCATCGGCTTGAGGTGGGCGACGCCCTTGAGGAAGAACGCTTCCTGCTGCTTCACGATCTCGCTGGCGACCTTGATGATCGTGCGCTGGCGCTGGTCGAGCGCCTTTACCAGCCAGTTGGCGCTGGCCAGCATGTCGGAGAGCCAGGCCTTGCTCGCCTTGTCCTGCGGGCCGGAGGAAACCTCGGTGTAATAGGCACGGTTGACCAGCAGCCTGGGGAGCGTCGCGGCATTGATCTCCACCGCCCAGCCCACGCCGCGCCGCGCGACGAAGATGTCGGGGGTTACCGCCAGCGTCGGCTCGCCGCCATAGCGGCAGCCGGGCTTGGGATCATAGTTGCGCAGCTCGCGGATCATGTCCGCCAGGTCCTCGTCATCGACGTCGCAGATGCGCTTGAGCCGCGCGAGGTCGCCGCGTGCGACCAGGTCGAGATTGTCGATCAGCCGCGCCATGCACGGATCGTAGCGATCGGCTTCCTTCGCCTGCAGCGCCAGGCATTCGGCCAGGTTGCGCGCGCCGACGCCGGTGGGGTCGAAGGTCTGGATCGTCGCCAGCACGCCCTCGACCCGGGCAAGCGCCACGTTGAGCCGGTTGGCGATGTCGAGCAGCGGCGCGGTGAGGTAACCCGCCTCGTCGATCTGGTCGATCAGGTGGGCGGCGATGAACAGGTCGTGCCCGTCCACGCTGGCCCCGGCCTGCGCCATCAGGTGATCGGCAAGGCTCAGGTCGGCGCTGCCGAGATTGTCGAAGTCCGGCCCATCCTCGGGCGCGCCGCCGCCGCTGGCGCCGGTAAGGCCCAGGCTGCCGTCCATCCCCGCGCCGCCCAGCGTGTCGCTGCCGCTATCGTGGTGGAAGGTCTCGGCGGCGAAATCCACGTCGAGCGCCGCCTCGCCCGCCGCCTCGCCGCCGCCGGCGATCAGCTCGCTGGCATCGGCCGGGCCATCGCGTTCCTCGAAGCTGTCGGGCTCGGGGGCGTCGGCGGGCTCGCTGTCGCGCTCGTCATTGCCGGTGCCGCCATTCTCGAGCAGCGGGTTCTTCTCCAGCTCCTCGGCGATGAAGGTCTCGATCTCGAGGTTGGACAGCGCCAGCAGCTTGATCGCCTGCTGGAGCTGCGGCGTCATCACCAGCGATTGCGACTGGCGCAGATCGAGGCGAGGCGCGAGACTCATCGGCGGTTAGAGCTCGAAGCTCTCGCCGAGATAGAGGCGGCGGACATTCTCGTCGCGGACGAGGTCGCCCGGCGAGCCGGCGAACAGCACGCGGCCGTCATAGATGATGTAGCCGCGATCGACGATGTCGAGCGTTTCGCGGACATTGTGATCGGTGATCAGCACGCCGATCCCGCGCTGCTTGAGCTGGATGATCAGGTCGCGAATGTCGGAGATCGAAAGCGGATCGATACCGGCGAACGGCTCGTCGAGCAGGATGATCGTCGGGTCGGCGGCCAGCGCGCGGGCGATCTCGGCGCGGCGGCGCTCGCCGCCCGACAGCGCCATCGCCGGGGCGGTGCGCAGCCGCGTCAGGCCGAACTCCTCGAGCAGCTCGTCCAGCCGGCGCTTGCGCGCGGCCTTGTCGGGCTCTGCCAGCTCGAGCACCGCGGAGATGTTGCCCTCGACGCTGAGGCCGCGGAAGATCGAGGTTTCCTGCGGCAGATAGCCCAGGCCCAGGATCGCGCGGCGGTACATCGGCAGGCGGGTGATGTCCTCGCCGTCGAGCATGATGCGGCCGCTGTCGGGCTTCACCAGGCCCATCACCGAATAGAAGCAGGTGGTCTTGCCGGCGCCGTTCGGGCCGAGCAGGCCGACCACTTCGCCGCGGCCGACCGAGACCGAGACGTCGGTCAGCACCACGCGCTTGTCATAGGACTTGGCGATCGAGACGACCGCAAGGCCCTTGTCGGGCAGCGGCGCCGGATCGGCGACGGGCGTTTCGAGGGTGGCGACGTCGGTCATACGTGGTTCCTGTATGGACGGTGCGCGTTACCGACGGGTTTCTCGCAGCCGTTTGGCAGGATTCCTGCATGAAGACGGCCGGGAAGAAAAGCCCCGAGCGGCGTGCCGTGGAAAAAGGGCGATTAGGGTTTCGGGGCCGGGGTGGCGGACGGCGCCGGTGCGGTGGTGCTGCCGCCGGTGCGCTTGGGCACCGAGAAGCGGCCGGTGACGCGGCCGCCGCGGCTCTGCACGCCCGGCGCGCCCGAGACACCGCTCGAACCGCCGACGCCCGATCCGTCGATCGTCGCGCGGCCGGTATCGAGGTTGATGACCAGGCGGCCGCCCGAGACGTTGTTCGCGCCCTGCTTCAGCGTGACGCCGCCGACCATGGTGATGATCCGCTTGTTGACGTCGTAGACGGCATACTGGCCGGTCGCGCTCTGGTCGGGCCGGGTGACGGTAACGCCGCCGGCCGCGTCGAGCCGCGATACCTCGGGCGAGCCGTCGGTGATCTGGCCGGTATAGGCGAGGGTGACGCGCGCGGCGGTCAGCGTCATCTCCGCCTGCTTGATGCGGACGCCGCCGGACAGGATGACGCGGTTATTCTTGTCCTGCAGCTCGATATGCTGGGCGTCGAAGTCGATCGGCGCATTGCTGTCATGCCGCTGCTGCGCGGCCGCGGGCGCCGAGGCGATGAGCGCCAGCGTAAGGCCGATCGGAAACAGGGCAGTCGCACGGATCATGTTCTAGCGCCTATTCGCGCGCTTGGGGGTAATCCGCAAGCGTGCATTGCCATCTAGGGAGATGGTGCGGTTTTCCAAGTCGGCAGTCAGCTTGTTGGCGCTGAACACGCCGGTCGGCGTCTTGCCGGTTACTGCGCCGCCGCTTTCCATCTTGCGGGTCTTGAGGTCGACGGTGGCATTGGTGGTATCGAGGGCATAGCCGTCGGTCGTCCGGAACTGGATCGGCCCGTCGGACGAGACCTGTTCCTTGTCGAGGTCATAATGGCCGCGATCTGCCTTCAGCGTCGCCGGTCCCTCGGGCAGCTTGATCTCGGCATTGAGGTCGCGCAGCTGGACGATCGGTTCGGCCGAACTCTTCTGGATCGCCGAGCCGGCATTGAGCTGGAAGGGCTGCCCCTTCGAATCCTCGCCGCGATACACCGCCGATTCGAGGCGCAGCCGCTCGGGCGACATCTCGACCTTGTTCTTGTCGAGCACGAAGCTGACGTCACCCTTGGTGAGCAAGGGCGCCAGGATCAGGAAGGCCGAGAGGATGCCGATGCCGATCGGCAGGAAGATCAGCGACAGGCGCACGACGCGGTCATGCGCGCTGCCGGGATGCGCCCAGCCGCGCTTTTGCGATCGCAAGCGGGTTGCGACCTCCGACATCAGATATGCGCGAAGATGTCGGTTTCGGGCCAGCCGGCCAGGTCGAGCTCCGAGCGCCACGGCAGGAAGTCGAAGCACGCCTGGGCGAGGTCGGTGCGGCCTTCGCGCTCGAGGCGCTTGTCGAGTTCGGTCTTCATGGCGTGCAGGTAACGCACGTCGGACGCTGCGTATTCACGCTGCGCCTCGGAAAGTTCGGGGCCGCCCCAATCCGAGCTCTGCTGCTGCTTCGAGACCTCGACGCCGACCAGCTCGCGGACCAGCTCCTTGAGGCCGTGGCGATCGGTATAGGTGCGCACCAGGCGCGACGCCGTCTTGGTGCAATAGACCGGACCGGCGGTGACGCCGAGATAGAAGCGGATCGCCGCCAGGTCGAACCGGGCGAAATGATAGAGCTTCAGCCGTTCGGGATCGGCGAGCAGCAGGCGCAGGTTCGGCGCGTCATAGCTGGAGCGCGGGCCGAAGCGGACCAGATGCTCGTCGCCCGACCCGTCGGACAGCTGGACGACGCACAGCCGGTCGCGCATCGTGATCAGACCCATCGTCTCGGTGTCGACGGCGATCGAGGCGCCCGGTGCGAACAGGCCCTCGGGGATATCTTCTTCGTGAAAATGCACAGTCATCCGGGTCGCCTAGCCCTGTTCGCCGCCGGGCTCAATGGCTGCGGGTGGTTGCTGTTTCGCCTGTTTGCGCGCGCGATTGGTCCGCGCCCAGATATTGAGCCCCTCGACACCCGCCGAAAAGGCCATGGCGGTATAGATATAGCCCTTGGGGATATGCGCGCCGAACGCCTCGCCGATCAGCACCATACCGATCATCAGCAGGAAGCCGAGCGCGAGCATCACCACGCTGGGATTGCGGTTGATGAAGTTGGCGAGCGGATCGGCCGCGACGAGCATCGTGCCCACCGCGAAGATCACCGCGACATACATGATCTCGACATGCTCGGTCATGCCCACCGCGGTGAGGATCGAATCGACCGAGAAGACCACGTCGAGCAGCAGGATCTGGACGATCGCCGCGGTGAAGGTGATCGAGGCGACCTTCTTCTTGTCGAGCAACTGGTCGGCTTCGCCCGGCGCGTCGGCATCGACCGAATGGTGGATCTCGGTCGTCGCCTTCCACATCAGGAACAGGCCGCCGGCGAGCAGGATCAGGTCCTTCCAGGAAAAGTCGGTCTCGAACGCGCGCTGGCCATGTTCGTCGAGCGGGCCGTGGATGCCGAGCGAGAAGACGGTGTTCTTCAGGCTGATGATCCAGCTGATCGCGGTGAGCAGCCCCAGCCGCATGACGAGGGCGAGCGAGATGCCAAGCCGGCGGGCGCGCTGGCGCTGTTCCTCGGGCAGTTTGTTCGACAGAATCGAGATGAAGATCAGGTTGTCGATGCCGAGCACGACTTCCATCACGACCAGGGTGACAAGTGCGGCCCAGGCGGCCGGACTGGCGAGCAATTCGGCGATCGCGTCCATGGCGAACAGGTCTGCCCTGCGACGGAATGTGGCGCAAGCGCTGCGATTAACGATAGTTCGGCCATTTCAAGTCGAATTTCGTTCGCTCGTTGTCCGGTTTTGGGCTATGACCGATTCTATGGCGCAAGTTTTTGCGCTGGAAGACCTGCGTTTTTCGTCCGGCGCTTGGCTTTTTGATTGTGATTTTGGGCGAACCGGGAAGACGAACAGGGCATGAGTTTCGATAGAGGGCGCCGTGGGGATCGCGGCGGACGTGGCCGCGACAAGCGTGATGGCTTCGGCGGCGATGACTTTGGTGGTGGCGGCGGCTTCGGCGGCGGCTTCGAAGATCGTGGTGGTTTCGGCGGCGGCGGTGGTTTCCGCAGCGGCGGTGGCTATGGCGGTGATCGTGGCGGCTTCGGCGGCGGCGGCGGCGGCGGTGGTTACCGCGGCGGCGGCGGTGGTGGCTTTGGCGGCGGTGGTGGCGGCGGCTTCGGCGGCGGCAACCGCATGCCCCCGCAGGTCATCGGCGAAGGCACCGGCGTCGTTAAGTTCTTCAACGCGCAGAAGGGTTTCGGCTTCGTCGTTCGTGACGATGGCGGCGAAGACGTCTTCGTGCACATCTCGGCAGTCGAGCAGGCGGGCCTCACCGGTCTCGCCGAGGGCCAGCCGCTTGGCTTCACCCTCGTAGATCGCGGCGGCCGTATCTCGGCCACCGAGCTCAAGATCGACGGCGAGCCGATGCCGGTCCAGGAGCGCGCTCCGCGGGAAGACCGTGGCGATCGCGGCGGCTTCGGCGGCGGCGAGCGTGGCGGCGGTGGCCCGCAGCGCCAGCTGACTGGCGAGAAGGCGACCGGCACGGTCAAGTTCTTCAATGCCATGAAGGGCTTCGGCTTCATCCAGCGCGATGATGGCCAGCCGGATGCGTTCGTGCACATCTCGGCCGTCGAGCGTGCCGGCATGCCGACGCTCAACGAAGGCGATCGCCTCGAGTTCGAACTCGAAGTCGATCGTCGCGGCAAGTACGCCGCGGTGAACCTCGCGCCGCAGGGCTGAGGTCAGCCTTCAGGCAGACAGATGAAGGGGCCGGGCGGAAACGTCCGGCCCTTTTCTTTTGGCGGCGTGGCAGGCGCGGCGCCGGCCGCTTGCAATGTAGGATTTCGGCTGATTGGCTGATCCGGCCGGGCCTCAGGTCTGGCCGCTCTTTCATGCCGTCGGGAAAATAGGATCACCCACGCGCAAGGATGTTGCGAGATCCCGCGCGTTTACGAGAAAATCGGGAAAATACGCCGCCGCGAAACCCGCTCCTCGCGCGGACTTCGCCTGCTTCCGCGAGTCGCGGCGGGCGACCCTGTTGGACGCCCTAGTCCCCGAGCAGTTCATGCAGCGGCAGCGCCGGGGTGAACTTGCGGCGGCGCTTGAAGAAGCTGGTCTCGTAGCGGCGCACCACCGGATCATTGCCGAGCAGCGAATCGACCAGCGCGTTGAACGACTCCATGTCGCGGGCGCTGACCACCAGCACCAGGTCGAAGCTGCCGGTAACCTCGGCGACCAGCTGGACGTGCGGGCTGGCGATCAGCCGGCGCTGGAAGGCCTGCAGCGCGTCGAGCGAATGCCGGTCGAACTGGACATGGACCAGCGCCGACAGGAACGGACCCACATCCTCGGCGACGATCGAGACATCCGCGGCGATGGTGCCGTCGCCGCGCATCCGGCGAATGCGGCGGGCGATCGCGCTGGGCGACAGCGGCAGTCTCTCGGCCAGCAGGTCCGCCGTCATCAGGGCATCCTGTTGCAGCAGCGCGAGGATGCGCAGGTCCATGTCGTCATTGGTCATTGCCGCCACTATGCCAGATTTTGGCAAGGAGGCAGGCGAAATTGCGTGCCATGCGCTCGTCGTACCGGCCATGGAGTGTTAGTCAGATAACACAGTCGGGGACGGACTCATGAAGATCGCATTCGCCACCGCGCTCGCCCTTTCGGTCGTCGCCCAGGCCCAGCAGGGCCCCGGTCCGGCGCCGGCCGCCGCACCCAGGGCCAGCAAGGCGGAGATCGTTGCCGGCATTCGCAAGGCGATCACCGAGAATTACGTGATCGCCGCCAAGCGTGCGCCGCTCGATGCGGTGCTTGCCAAAGGGCTCAAGGCCGGACGCTACGATGTCGAGGATCCCGGCGAGCTGACCCGCCGGGTCAACGAGGACCTGTTCGCGGTGGCGGCCGACAAGCATCTGGGCCTGTCCTTCGATCCGCGTGCGTCGGCGGAGATCGCCAGGCGTGGCAGCCAGGACGACGAGATTGAGAACACGCCCTTCTTCAAGGCGCTGATGCGCCAACGCAACCATGGCATCACCGAGATGAAGCTGCTGCCCGGCAATGTCCGTTATGTTCGCTATGACGGGTTCGGCTGGTCGGGAGACGAGAGCAAGGCGGCGATCGATACCGCGATGGCGTTCCTGCGCGACGGCGATGCCGCGATCCTCGATCTGCGCGGCAATGGCGGCGGCAGCCCCGAGGCGGTGCGCCGGCTGACCAGCTATTTCGTGCCGGCGGGCACCAAGCTGGTCACCTTCCACATGCGCAAGGATGCGCCGACGGTTTCGAGCAGCGAGGCGGTGCCGGGCGGGCAGCTCGACCTGCCGCTCTACGTGCTGACCAGCGGGCAGGCGGCATCGGCGGCGGAGGAGTTTGCCAGCCATGTCGCGCGGCTCGGCTTCGGCACGCTGATCGGGGCGCCCACCGCCGGCGCGGCCTATCGCAACGAATTCTTCGCGGTGCCCGGCGGCTATCTGGTCAGCGTCTCGGTCGGCTATCCCGAGCTGCCGGGTGGCGGCAATTGGGAGGGCACGGGCGTGGCGCCGAAGATCGCGGTGCCGGTCGACAAGGCGCTGGATCGCGCCCAGCAGGAAGCGGCGCTTGCCCTGGCGGCGAAGGCGGAGGGCCCGCGGAAGACCGAGCTCGAATGGGCGGCGGCGCTCCACGGCGCACGGCTGAACCCGGTGGTGCCGGCGCGGGCGCTCGCCGCCTATGCCGGGCGCTACGGGCCGCGCACGGTGGCGCTGGAGAATGGCGCGCTCACCTGGCAGCGCGATGGCGGGCCCAAGTCCGGGCTGGTGGCGCTGGGCGGCGATCTGTTCGCGCTGGACGGCGATCCGCGTACCCGGGTGCGCTTCACTGGTGACGGCGTGGTGTCCGGCGTGACGATCGAACGGGCGGACGGGACGAGTACGCCCTCGCCCCGGGGCTAGGCGGTCAGGATCAGCGCCGCACCGGCGAGTATCCCGGTGACGCTGAGCGCCCGGACCAGCGTCACCCGCTCGCCGAGGAAGACCACCGCGATCACCAGCGCGGTGACCATGCCGGTCTCGCGCAGCGCGGCGAGCGGCGCGACGGCACCCAGGGCGAAGGCGTTGAGCGCCAGGCCATAGGTGACGATCGACAAGGCGCCTGCCGCCGTGCCGGGTTTCCACTGGGCCAGCGCGGCGGCGAAGATCCGGCCGCGCGATACCAGGCCGAACATGGTGACGATCGCCGCGCCGGAAAGCACGAAGGACCAGACGATGTAGCTGACGGGCCGGGGCGCGGCGCGCACCCCATGCGCGTCGGCGACGGTGTAGCAGCCGATCATCGCGGCGGTGAGCAAGGCCCAGCCGAGTCCCGCGCGGCCCAGGTGGCGGCCGATCACCAGCGTGGCGACCGCGCCGCCGATCACCGCGATGCCGAGGATCTCGCGCAGCGGCACCGCCTCGCCAAAGGCCAGGATCGCCAGCGCGGCGGTGAGCATCGGCGCCGCGCCGCGCATCACCGGATAGGCCGCGGAGAAGTCGCTGGCCTCGAAGGCGCGGACGACGGCGTAGAGATAGAGGCAATGGATCGCCGCGCTCAGGCAGAGCCAGCCCCAGGCGCCATGCGGCAGCGGTACCAGCAGCGTGGCGGGAAGCAGGATCAGCGCGCTCGAGCCGTCGATGATCGCGCGGCCGGTCATCTTGTCCTTGCCGCCCTTGAGGATGGCGTTGACCACCGCATGGATCGAGCCCGAGGCGATCATCATCGCCGGGGCCAGGAATTCGGGGCTCACAATTCGATCTGGCGGCGGCGCAGCCACAAGGCGAGCAGGATGCGCGAGACGATCGCCGAGAGCAGCACCAGCGGCACGACGATCCACAAGGTGAGCACCTGCACTTCGGACCATTGTCCGGCGACCAGATGGCGGGCACCGGAAAGCGCGGTCCAGCCGAGCACCAGCGCGGCGGTCACCAGCCCGGCGAGCAGCCCGGCGCCCATCCAGCGGCGCCAGGGGAGGGCGGGATCGCGCAGCAGAAGCAGCGCCAGCGGTACGCCGATAACGGCGGCATAGCAGATGCCGAACAGCGCCAGCGTGCCCCAGATGCGCAGGAAGCTGTCACCCGCGTTCGATCCGGCGGCGAAGATGCCGGGCAGCAGCGCGGCGATCACCGGCCCGGCGAGCACGGCGGCAATCAGCGGTATCGGCGCGATGCGTTGTTCTTCCCCCATGAAGCGAGACTGGCTCAGGTGGCGAGCTTGCGCAACGCCTCGATCGTATCGGCTTCGCTGGCGGGCTTGTCGGTGCGGATTCGGCTGATCCGGGGGAAGCGCATCGCCAGGCCGGACTTGTGGCGCTTCGATTCGTGGATCGAATCGAAGGCGACTTCGAGGACCAGGCTCTTGTCGGTCTCGCGCACCGGCCCGAAGCGGTTGACCGTGTGGTTGCGGACATGCCGGTCGAGCCATTTCAGCTCCTCGTCGGTGAAGCCGAAATAGGCCTTGCCGACCGGCAGCAGCTCGCCTTCCGGCGTCCAGGCGCCGAACGTGTAGTCGGAATAGAAGCTGCTGCGCTTGCCGCTGCCGCGCTGGGCATACATCAGCACGCAATCGGCGATCAGCGGATCGCGCTTCCATTTGTACCACAGCCCGGCGCGGCGCCCGGCGACATAGGGCGAATCGCGGCGCTTGAGCATCACGCCTTCGATGGCGGCATCGCGGGCGCCGGCGCGGATCTCCTCCAGCGCGGCGAAGTCCTTGGCCTCGATCACGGCGGAAAGGTCGAAGCGCTCGGGATCGAGGTGGGGCATGACGGCTTCGAGCCGGACGCGGCGTTCGCTCCAGGGCAGGTCGCGCAGGTCTTCCTCGCCGTCGAACAGGATGTCGTAGAGGCGGACAAAGGCAGGATATTCGGCCAGCGTCCTGGCGCTGACCGCCTTGCGGCCCAGCCGCTGCTGGAGCGCGTTGAAGCTTGCCGCTTCGCCGCCCTGGAACTCGCCCTTCACCAGCAGCTCGCCGTCGAGCACGCCGGGGGTGGCGAAGCTGGCGGCGACTTCGGGGAAGCTTTGGGTGATATCGTCGCCGGCGCGGCTGTAGAGCCTCGTCTCGCCCGCGACATGAACGAGCTGGACGCGGATGCCGTCCCATTTCCATTCGGCCGCATAGTCGGCGAGATCGACGCTCTCGGCCTCGAGCGGATGGGCGAGCATGAACGGGCGGAATACCGGCACGTTGCGCGTGGTCGGCTGCGCGCCGCGCCCCTCGGCCCAGTCGAACAGCGGTGCATAGGGTGGGGTCAGGCCGTGCCACACTTCCTCGACCGCATCGACATCGAGGCCGAAGGCCTGGGCCAGCGCGGTCTTGGCGAGCCGGGCGGAGATGCCGACGCGCAGCGCGCCGGTGGCGAGCTTGAGCAGGGCGAAGCGCTCGTCCGCCTCGAGTCGGTCGAGCATCGCGGCCAGCGCGGCGGGGGCGTCGGATTTCGAGATGCTGCCGAGCGTGGCGATCACCTGCGAGACGGTGAGCGGGCCGGTGTCTTCGGGAGGCGATGCCGGCTCGGGCCAGAGCAGCGCGATCGTCTCCGCCGAATCGCCGACGAAATCGCGGCTCATCGCGTAGAGCACGGGATCGACCCGCGCCTCGATCAATGCGCGGAGCAGGGCAGGCTTCACTGCGGGCAGGTCGAGCGTGCCGGTGAGCGCCGCCATCGCCCAGCCGCGATCGGGATCGGGCGTGGCGCGGAGATAATCGCCGATCAGCTTGAGCTTGGCGTTGCGCGACCGCGTGTAGATCAGGCTGTCGAGGAGATCGGCAAAGGCGCGCATGATGCGCCAACGCATAGCGCAGCCGATGCGCTCCCGTTACGATGTTCGGCATGCGGATACTGGGATTCGTGGTGATCGGCCTGGTGGCGGCGCTGCTGGGACTGCTGCTCTGGGGCTTCCTCGAAGCGCGGGCCGACCCGATCGTGCGTCGTGCCGAAATTGCATTGCCCGGTCTTCCGGCCGGTGCGCCGCCGCTCAGGGTGCTGCTGCTGAGGGACGTCCATGCAGGCAATATCGCCGTGACGCCGGCCCGGCTCGAGCGCGTCGTGGGCCAGATCAATGCGTTGCAGCCGGACCTGGTGCTGATCGCGGGCGACTTCCAGCCCGGCGAGGCTGAGATCGACGCAGCGACCGCGACCGCCGCGCTGGCGCCGCTCAAGGCGCTGCGCGCGAGGCTGGGCGTGGTGGCCGTGCCCGGCAATCACGATCACTGGACGGGGCTCGGCGCCGTGCGCAAGGCGCTCGAGGCCGCCCATGTGACGCTGCTGGCAAATCAGGCGGTCGTGCGCGGGCCGCTGGTGATTGCAGGGGTGGACGATGATTATTCCCGGCATGCGCGCACCGCGCAGACCGTGGCGGCGGCGCGGCTGCTGCCGGGCGCGAAGCTCGCGCTCACCCATTCGCCCGACATCGCCCCGCGGCTTCCGGCGGATTTCCCGCTGCTGCTGGCCGGGCACACGCATTGCGGGCAGGTGTTCATTCCATATTACGGCTCGCTCGATCCGGTCTCGCGCTATGAGGATCGTTATCGCTGCGGGATCATTCGCGAGGGCTCGCGCACGGTAATCGTCGGCGCGGGTATCGGCGGGAGCCTGCCGTTTCGCCTGAATGCGCCGCCCGACATGTGGCTGCTTACACTCGTGCCAGTTGCAATGGCGCCGACACGAAAAGCGGGTTAGGCTTGCACCTCCACCACCGGAGGGGTCTCCCGTAATGAAGCTTATCCTTACCGCCGCCGCGCTTGCCTGCGCGCCTGCCGCCGCCCTTGCCCAGACGGCACCGGCGCCCGCGCCGACTCCGGCACCCGCCGCGGCGCCGGCCGCTGCCGCCAAGTTCAGCGCGGACACGCCGATCGCCGATCTGTTCGCCAACGAAGCCGCCAAGGCCGTGCTGGTCGCCGACGGCCTCGGCGATGTCGACAAGCATCCGGCCTATGACCAGTTCAAGGGCATGAGCTTCCGCGCGGTGGCGCCTTTCTCGGAAGGCAAGATCACCGACGAGCTGCTCGCCAAGCTCGACACGGACCTCGCCAAGGTCAAGTGACGTGAAAAGGGGCCGGACTCTCGCGAGCTCGGCCCCTTTTTCCATTCTCGGCAGATCCATCATTTCCGTCGTCATGCTGAACTTGTTTCAGCATCCAACTCTCCACCCGCGATATCGCCCGATGCGCGCTGGACCCTGAAACAAGTTCAGGGTGACGGCGGAATCGAGGAAGCGACGCGCAAAAATCCCGCGTCGCCAAAACCCTCAGCCCTTGCGCGAAGCCTCGAACAGGAACCAGGCGCGCTCCTCGGCCTGGTCGGTCCATTCATCGACGATCCCGCTGGTCGCATTGTCGCCGGCATCCTCGGCCGCCTGCTTCACCGTGCGGAAGCTCTCGACCAGCTTGAGATTGTCCTCGCGCAGCTCGGCGAGCATGTCGCCCGGTGCCACATACTCCGCGTCATTGTCGGTCAGCGTCTGGCGGCGCGCGATGTCGCCGATCGAGCGCAGCGTGATGTTGCCGGTCTTGCGCACGCGCTCGGCGATCGCATCGGTGATGCCGTAGATCTGCGCCGCCTGGTCGTCGAGCAGCAGGTGATAGTCGCGGAAATGCGGGCCCGACACGTGCCAGTGGAAGTTCTTCGTCTTGAAATAGAGCGCGAAACAGTCCGCCAGCGCGCTGTTCAGCGCATCGGCGACACTCTTGGTGTCGTTGCGGTTGAGGTCGGTGGGGGTGCGGAGCGCCGCGTTCGTGTCAGCCATATCTTCCTCCCGGATAATCGGTTCGCAGGGTCAACGAACGGGATATAGGGACGGCTCCGCGCGATGCACTTGCAATTTGCCGATCTCAGAAATCGATCAGGTCAAACGCAGCGCATTCACCCCGATCCAGCAGCCGGCGACCAGGAAGGCGATGCCGCTGAGAATGCGCAGCCAGCGCAGCGGCGCGTCGCGCCAGACCCGCTCGCCGAGCACGGCGGCGACAAAGGCCACCGCGAAGCTGGCGATCGTGGCGCCGGCGGCGGCGAACCAGGGCTGGCCGCTGGTCGACAGCGCCAGGGTGAAGAAGGGCGTGCGCTCGCCAAAGGACAGGATCAGCACCCCGAGCAGCGCGGTGAGGAAGGAGCCGAGCTTCCAGCCGCCCAGCCGGTCCGGGGTCTTGCCCGATCCGATCGCGCCGAGCGCGCCGAAGATCAGCGCGAGTGCGAGCAGCAGCGCCTTGGCATTGGGCGTCATCATCGGCGCCATGAAGGTGGCGGCACCGGCCGCGACGAAATTGCCCGCCGCATGCGCGAGCCCCGCCGCGATCGCCACGGTGAGCGGCCGGCCATAGCGATCGGCGAGAATCGCGGTGAGCAACGCCGGCTTGTCGCAAAGCTGGGTGATGGCGGCCAGCAGGAAGGCCGGGACCAGAGCTTCCATGGCACTCCCTTTCGGCGGAGATTGTGGCGCGCCAGGGTTAAACCCGCGTGAAGCATCTGCCGATCGGCACCCAGCCTTGACTTTTGGAAGAGAATCGCACAGTTGCCCGCGTCTGGCAGCGGTGCGCTCAGCGTGCCGCTCTTTCTTTTTACAAGATTCAAGGGTTACGGGTCATGGCCAAGCCGACCACTGTCAAGATCAAGCTCGTCAGCACGGCGGACACGGGTTTCTTCTACGTCACGAAGAAGAATCCGCGCACCCAGACCGAGAAGTTCTCGTTCCGCAAGTACGACCCGGTCGTGCGCAAGCATGTCGAGTTCAAGGAAGCCAAGATCAAGTAAGCCAGGCTCCGGCCTGCCTTGACCCCGCCGCGCGCGGGGGATTGATCAGAAGAGAAGCCCCGGGCCCTTCGGCTGCGGGGCTTCTTCTGTGCCCGCTGCCGGTGCTTCGGGCGCCGGTTCCGGCGCGGCGGGGGCAGCCGGCGATTCGGCCGGCATCAGCGCGCGCACTTCCTCCATGAAACGCACCAGGCTGATCGGCTTGGAGACATAGGCGTTGGCGCCTGCCGCGCGAATCCGTTCCTCGTCCTCGCGCCCGGCATAGGCGGTCACCGCCATGATCGGGATCGCGCGCAGCTGCGAATCGCGCTTCATGTGCTGGATGATCTCGAGGCCGGTGATGTGCGGCATCTGGATGTCCATCACCACGAGCTGCGGATCGAAGTCCCGCGCGCGCGCCACCGCCTCGCGCCCGTCGCGCACCGGCTCGGCCTCGAACTGATGCGCGCGCAGCAGGTCGCAGAACAGCTTCAGATTGAGTTCGTTGTCCTCGACAACGAGCACCCTTTTTGCCACGCGCTACCCCCAGGAACCAATCTGGGCGATGTAGGCTATGGCGAGCGCGGAAACAAATGCGGAAGCGCTGGCGCTGCAGGCGCTTGTCTGGACGCTGGGGGACGAATCGCGGGCCCGGCGCCTGCTCGACCTCACCGGGCTGGAGCCTTCGGACCTGCGCGCGCGGGCCGGCGACGCGGTGGTGCTCGCCGCCACGCTGTCCTCTCTCGAATCGTACGAGCCCGATCTTGTCGCCTGCGCCGAGGCACTCGAAATAAGCCCCGAACAACTGGTCGCCGCCCGGGCGATACTGGAACGTGCATGAAACCGCTGCTGATCACCGATTGCGATGAAGTCCTGCTCCACATGGTCCGCCATTTCGGCATGTGGCTGGGCGAGGCCCATGATATCGACTTCACCCCGGATGGCGCGGATTTCGCCAATTCGATGCGCCGGCGCAGCGATTCGTCGGTGATCCAGCGCGAGGAGATGTGGGGCCTGCTCGACGGCTTCTTCCCCGCCGAGATGGAGCGCCAGACGCTGGTGCCGCATGCCCGCGAGGCGCTGGCGGCGCTTTCGCAGCGCGCCAATATCGTCGTGCTGACCAATCTCCAGGATCATTGCCGCGAGCATCGCATCGCCCAGCTGGCGACTCACGGCATCGCGCACCGGGTGGAATGCAACCAGGGCGGCAAGGGCTCGCCCGTCGCCCGGCTGATCGAGGAATTCGCGCCGACGGTCACCGTGTTCGTCGACGATCTCGCGGTGCACCACGAATCGGTCGCGAAGCATGCGCCTGAGGTGTTCCGGCTGCACATGGTCGCCGAGCCGAGCCTGGCGCCCAGCGTCGTGCCCGCGCCGCATGCCCATGCCCGAATCGACGACTGGCTGCTGGCGCGCGACTGGATCGAGGCGCGCTTCGACGCAGGCTTGACCGCCGACGCGGCGAGTGGTTGAGCAGGGCCATGACCACGCATGTCGATCGCAAGCTCGAAGAGCTTGGCCTCACCCTTCCCGAAGCCGCGGCGCCGGTCGCCGCCTATGTGCCGGTGGTGGAGGCGAACGGCCTGCTCCACATCTCGGGGCAGCTTCCCTTCAAGGACGGCGCGCTGATGGCCGGCCGCCTCGGCGAGGACCGTGACCTGGCGTTCGGCGCCGAGGCCGCGCAGCGATGCGCGCTGATGCTGGTCGCGCAGATCAAGAAGTATCTGGAGGGAGACTTTGCGCGGGTCGAGCGAATCGTGAAGCTCGGCGTGTTCGTGAACTCGACCGGCGATTTCACCGACCAGCCCAAGGTCGCCAATGGCGCTTCCGAGCTGATGCAGGCGCTGTTCGGCGATGCCGGCAAGCATGCGCGCAGCGCGGTGGGCGTGCCCACCCTGCCGCTCGGCGCCGCGGTCGAGATCGACGCGATCATCCAGATCCGCTGATTTTCCAGTCAATTCGGGTTCCGGCCTGCCCGCTCGCGCGGGCGGGCCGTTTTCGTATGTGCGCGGGATGCCGCTGTTGCCGGGTAGCAACACTTCGTCACGATCCCGTGACGGAACAGCAATTAATGTTGTGCGGTGCAGCGGCGTGCGGCAAGGAACAGGGGCTTCGCAAGCAGCGCAGGCCATCGAGCCTCAAGTCGACGCAGCACCGGGGCAGCAGGCGGGAACCCTTTTGAACGAACGGGAAGGGTATTCCATGCGCTACACGATGATCAGCCTCGCCGCTCTTGCGGCCGCTGTCGCAGCCACCCCCGCGATGGCCCAGGATCAGACCGATCCGGCGCCCGCCGTGACGATCAGCGGCAGCGTCGCCGTCGTCAGCGACTACAAGTTCCGCGGCATTTCGCAGACCGACGGCAATTTCGCCGTGCAGGGCGGCATCACCATCAGCCACGCATCGGGCTTCTATGTCTCGGCCTGGGGCTCGTCGATCGATGACTATGTCACCGTCCACGGCACCGCCCATCAGGAGCTCGACCTGATCGCCGGCTACAAGCACGCCTTCAATGGCGGCGTCACCGTCGATGTCGGCGCGCTCTACTATGTCTATCCGGGGACTCGCCCGGGCTTCACCGGCGACAAGAGCGCGTCGGACTTCATCGAGCCTTATGCCTCGGTCTCCTATGCGATCGGCCCGGTCACCGGGAAGGTCACCGGCAACTATGCGCCGAAGCAGAAGGCACTGGCGATCGACCAGGGCCAGACCGGTCTCCTGAAGAAGGAAGACAATTTCTACCTGGCCGGCGATCTTTCGGTCGCGATCCCGAAGACCCCGATCGGCCTCACCGCCCATCTCGGCCACACCTGGGGTCCGAGCTGGCTGTCGGGCCCGACCAGCGAATACACCGACTGGGGCGTGGGCGCGACCTTCACCTACAAGTCGCTCACCTTCGGCGTGAACTATGTCGATACCGACACGAACTTCATCACGCCGAGCAGCAAGGACGCGGCCAAGGGCGGCATCCTCGGTTCGGTGAGCGTCGCCTTCTAATTCGCTTGGGGGGAAGGGGAGCGCCCCGCGCGCTCCCCGCCATAGGGAAAGGGCGGGCGGGAGGGGGGTTGCGGCCGGGCG
>JAEXLC010000202.1 GCA_023445495.1 Pseudomonadota bacterium
CTGCCCCTCTCCCAACCCTCTCCCCGATGGGGAGAGGGCTTTTGCGCGGCGCCCGGCATGACCCGCCTCTTCCCCCGCTCGCTTACCGGCCAGATCGCCCTCCTCGTCGCGGTCGCGCTGTTCCTAGCGCAGGCGATCAACTTCGGCCTGCTCGTCCGCGAGCGCCAGAACGCCCGCTTCGCCCAGGTGATCGTCCCCACCGTCACCCGGCTGATCGACGCCGCCGAGCGTCTCGGCACGCCAGTGAACCCACGTCCCGCCCCGCCATTGCCGCCAGGCCCCGCCGGCCGCCCGGACGGGCACGATCGGGATGGCCGCGACGGCCGCCGCCAGGTGCGCGGCGGCCGCGTCGATTTCGTCCCCGCCAATCCGATCCCTGTCGAGCTCGGCCGCCGCGCCGATATCGAGCGCGACCTGCGCCGCGGCCTCACCGATGGCGGCGTGCAGGTCGGCCAGGTCATCGCGGTGGTCCGCCCGATCGACGACAGCCGCCCGCTGCTCAAGCGCATGGACCCCGCCCGGGCGGAGCGCCTTCGCCGCCTCGGCGCCGAGCTGATGATCGCGGTAGAGCTGCCCGGCAAGGGCTGGCTGTCGCTCAGCTCGGCCTGGCCGCGCTCGGAGCGCGCGCTGATCTGGCAGCTGCTCGCCCAGACCCTGATCCTCTACATCGTCGTGCTGGTGCCCGTGCTCTGGGCCGGCCACCGCATCGCCCGTCCGCTGCGCAAGCTCGCCGCCGCCGCCAGCGCCTTCCATCCGGGCGAGGATGCCGACCCCGTGGAGGAAAGCGGCCCCAGCGATGTCCGCGCGGTGATCGCAGCCTACAACGCGCTCAGCACCCGCGTCACCGCGATGCTCGACGAGAAGGACCGCATGCTCGGCGCGATCGGCCACGACCTGCGCACGCCGCTTGCTGCGCTTCGCGTCCGGATCGAGTCGGTGGAGGATGAAGAGGATCGCGCCCGCATGGCGGACACGATCGACGAGATGAACCACACGCTCGACGACATCCTCAGCCTCGCCCGGCTTGGACGACCGAGCGAACCACCCACCGATGTTGACTTGTCCGCCCTGATCGACGCCGTGGTCGAGGATTTCCGCGATCTCGGCCAGGACGTGACCTTCGAGGAAGCCCCCCGCCTGCGCATGCATCTCCGCCCGGCGCTGATGCGCCGCGCGGTGCGCAACCTGATCGAGAATGCGGTGAAATATGGCGGCGCGACCGAGGTCCGCCTCCGCCCGGACGAGCGCCATGTCCGCATCGAAGTCTGCGACCGCGGCCCCGGCATCCCGCCGGAAAAGCTCGAAAAGGTCTTCGATCCCTTCACCCGCCTGGAGGAATCCCGCAACCGCGAGACCGGCGGCGCTGGCCTCGGCCTCGCTTTGGCCCGCGCCATCGTCCGCGACGCAAGCGGCGAGATCAGCCTGGCCAACCGCGAAGGCGGCGGGCTCGTAGCCACGATCACGTTGCCTAGGAGCTAGTCGCAAAAACCTTCGTCACCCTGAACTTGTTTCAGGGTCCAACGCTCCAAGAAGGATATCCCTGGCGGCTCCTTGGATGCTGAAACAAGTTCAGCATGACGGGGTATTGGATCCACCATCCCCCAAAGCTTGCACACACCCCCGGACACGAAAAAGGCCGGAGCTTTCGCCCCGGCCCTTCGCATCCAAATCGGTGCAAGAAAGTCAGCGTTTAGCCGACAATCTCTTCCGGCTTGAAGAAGAACGCGATCTCGATCGCGGCGTTCTCGTCCGAGTCCGAACCGTGCACCGAGTTCGCCTCGATCGATTCGGCCAGCTCCTTGCGGATGGTGCCGGCATCGGCGTTCGCCGGGTTGGTGGCGCCCATGATATCGCGGTTGCGCTGCACGGCGTTCTCGCCCTCGAGCACCTGCACCACGACCGGACCCGAGATCATGAACTCGACCAGGTCGTTGAAGAAGGGGCGCTCCTTGTGGACGCCGTAGAAGCCCTCGGCCTGCTCGCGGGTCATCTGGATGCGCTTCGAAGCGACGACGCGCAGGCCGGCCTCCTCCAGCATCTTGGTGACGGCGCCGGTGATGTTGCGGCGGGTGGCATCGGGCTTGATGATCGAAAAGGTCCGGTTCGCGGCCATGGCCGTGCGGCTCCTGCTTTATGGTTGTGGAAAAGTCGCGGCTCCCTAGTCCGGGGTTGCGCCAGATGCAAGCGCGGCGTGCTGTCCTACAAGGGGAAGTTCTGCCATTGTTCCGCCAGAAGCTCTTTGAACCGTGAAGAAGATGCGATGTCCTGCGGCCGCGGGACCGCGAGCGCATGCCCCTTTTCCGTCACCCCGGCCTTGAGCCGGGGTCCCGCTAGCCTCGATCGCGGAAGAAGAAGCGGGATCCCGGCGCAAGGCCGGGATGACGGCGAACACAGCAGCAGCGCAAACTTCCGCGTCCAAACCGACCGCAAGTGCAACACCCCGCACGGAGGGAAAACCGCCGCAGAACCATATCGAACCGAGCGGCTTCAAACCGCCGCCACGCACAACCTACGCAAACATCGGCGAACGAAAGCGTATGCTCAGGCCGCCTTCTCCCAGCGCCCCTGCTCGTTCTGCTTCCAGTAGTTGCGCTCCACCCCCTCGCGCCCGGCCAGCCCCTTCCAGGCGGCACGTGCCTCGGCGATGCGGTCCTCGTCGAAGAAGTGGAAGGCCCGGTCGAATCCCAAGGCCTCCTCGCGCCACACCCCGTCGGCCAGCGCGATGTTGCGGGCACCATTGGCCGGCGTCCCCGGCTCGCCGGCGATCAGGATCGGCTGGCGGTCATCGTCCGGCCCGCCCGCCTGGCCGTGCGGCAGGAAGCTTTCGGGACTATAGGTCCAGAGCAGCTGGTCGAGCCTGGCCCGCTGGCTCGCCTCGCCGGCGACGATCAGCAGCCGTCCGCCGGTCTCGACCACGCGTTCGGCGATCCGGGGCAGCGCACGTTCCAGGGGAAGCTGCGTCAGATGGTAGAAATCGACCTGCATTGGCTCCTGTTAGCGCCTCCGTGCGTTCGGGCCAACGCACGTGACGTTGCGGAGCCGCAACCGCTGCGATAGGGCAAATAATTGCCGCGTGCACGGGAGTGAGAAACAAAGGTGGGAATCGAAGTGACGCGCAAGGCCTTGCTGCTGTCGGCCGCTGTCGGCCTGTGCCTGACGGCAGAGGCGCGCGCCCAGCAGGCGACCGCCCCGGCCCAGACCGCGCCCCAACCCGCGACTCCGGCACCCTCGCCCGCTCCCACGCCCACCGCAGGTCCCGATCTGCAGACCCCGGCGGTCGAGCCCCCGCCGCCCTCTCCCAATGCGCTGCCCGAGGGCGACGACCAGATCCAGTTCACGTCGGACCAGCTCGAATATGACGAGAATCAGGACGTGGTCACCGCCAATGGCGATGTCCGCCTCTATCGCCGCAGCGAGCGGCTGCGCGCCGACAAGGTGGTGTGGAACCGCAAGACCGGCCAGGTGGTGGCCGAGGGCAATGTCGTCGTCGTCAATCCGCAGGGCGATTCGGCCTATGGCGACAAGGTCGAGCTGACCGACACGCTCAAGCAGGGCGTGGTCGAGAACATGCTGGTCGTGCTCGATGCCGGCGGCCGCATCGCCGCGGCGCAGGGCCAGATGCATGAGGACGGCAGCTACACCGTCGAGAACGCCGCCTATACCCCCTGCTCGGTCACCAATTCGGACGGCTGCCCCAAGGAGCCGAGCTGGAAGATCACCGCGAGCCGCGTCGTCTATGAGCCGGGCAAGAAGCGCCTGCGCTACACGGGCGCGCGCATCTCGGTGTTCGGCTTCGCGACGATCCCGCTGCCGGTCTTCTCGCATCCGGTCGGCGGGCAGAGCGCCAGCGGCTTCCTCGCGCCCGATCTTCGCTACAATCGCGCCAATGGCGTGCAGTTCGCGCTGCCCTATTATTTCAGCTTCGCCCCCAATCGCGATCTGACCGTCACCCCGCGCGTCTATTCCAGCGTGCTGCCGATGCTGCAGGCGGATTATCGCGAGCTCAATTCGCTCGGTGCCTTCCGGGTCAGCGCTTATGGCACCTATAGCCGCCGTGCCGACGACCTGACCGTGCCGGTCACGCCCACCACGTCGAAGAACGATTTCCGCGGCTATCTCGACGCGGTCGGCAATTTCCAGCTCGATCCGAACTGGAGCGCCAGCGCCTCGATGCGCCTGACCACGGACCGGACCTTCCTGCGTCGCTACGACATCTCGCGCGACGATCGACTGCGTAATAACTTCCGCGTCGAACGCATTGATGCAGATAGCTATTTCTCGATCAACGCCTGGGTCGTGCAGACGCTCCGGGTCGGCGAGCGCCAGGGCCTCCAGCCCTATGCCCTGCCCGAGATCGACTATCGCCGGCGGATGGACGACGGCATCATCGGCGGCCGTTTCGAGTTCCAGGTCAACACGCTGGCGATCGGCCGGTCCGATGGCCAGGATTCGCAGCGCGCCTTCGCCAGCGCCCGCTGGGACCTCCGCCGCCTGACCAACTGGGGCCAGGAAGTCACGCTCACCGCCTATGCCCGCGGCGACGTCTACAACGCGTCGGACACGATGCTGACGACCATCGCCAGCTATCGCGGCGAAGAGGGTTTCCACGGCCGCGGCATCGGTGCGCTGGCGGTGGACGTGAAATGGCCGCTGGTCGGCAGCCTGTTCGGCGGCACGCAGCGGATTACCCCGCGTTTCCAGATGGTTGCCTCCCCCAAGATCGCGAATCTCGAGGTGCCGAACGAAGACGCACGCGCGGTGGACCTCGAGGATTCCAACCTCTTCGCGCTCAACCGCTTCCCCGGCTATGACCGGTTCGAGGATTCGACCCGCTTCACCTGGGGCCTGGATTACGCGCTCTACCTGCCCGGCTTCTCGATCGACGCCAATGTCGGCCAGAGCTACCGCATCTCGTCGCGCCCGACGCTGTTCCCGGATGGGACAGGCCTGAACGCCCGGGTGTCGGACATTGTCGGCCGCACGGTGGTCCGCTTCCGCGACTTCGTCAGCTTCACCCACCGCTACCGGCTCGACAAGGACAGCCTCGCCTTCCGTCGCAACGAAGTCGACATGACCCTGGGCTCGCGCTCCACCTATGCGCAGATCGGCTATCTGCGCCTCAACCGGAACATCAACGCCTCGCTGGAAGACCTGCAGGACCGCGAGGAGCTTCGCCTCGGCGCTCGCATCCAGATCGCGCGTTTCTGGTCGCTCTCGGGCTCGACGCTGGTCGATCTTACCGATCGCAAGGAAGATCCCACCTCGCTCGCGGACGGGTTCGAACCGGTGCGGCACCGCCTCGGCATCACCTATGAGGACGATTGCCTCCGGCTGGGCCTGACCTGGAAGCGCGATTATGCCACCACCGGTGACGCTTCGCGCGGCAACTCCTATCTGTTGACGCTGGCGTTCAAGAATCTGGGGCGCTAGGCTGCACCGCTAGAGGGGAACCGCCGGTAAGCCTAAGTTCAGGCACAATTGGCCATTATGCGCCACTCTCCGGCAGATTTGAGGGTACGGAATCACGTGAACATTGGTGTTAGCAAGGCGATCCGCGCAGGCCGCTTGTCTGTTCTCGCGCTCGTCGTCTCCAGCGTAGCGCCGGGGGTTGTGGCGCAGACGGCACAGACCAGCCCCGCGCCCAAGCCGGCCGCTCCCGCGCCTAAGAAGAAGGCCGCGCCAGCGCCGACACAGGCTGCTCCCGCGCCTGCTCCTGCCGCTCCGGCTGCGCCCCAGGCCACGCCCGCACAGCAGGAAGAGGCCGCCGCCGCGCTCGCTGCCCAGCTCGATCTTCCGGCCGATCTCAAGCTGTTCGGCAAGGCGGATCCCAATATCCGCAAGCCGACCGCGATCGTGAACAACACGGTGCTCACCGGCACCGACGTGGATCAGCGCCTCAACCTGATCATCGCGCTCAACAAGCTCAACCTAAAGCCGGAAGAGCGCGATCAGTATCGCATGATGATCCTGCGCCAGCTGATCGACGAGACGCTGCAGATCCAGGAGGCCAAGGCCAACGAGATCACCGTCGATCCCAAGGAGATCGACCAGAGCTTTGGCGGTGTCGCCCGCCGCCTGAAGATGACGCCGGAGCAGTTCCGCGTCTTCCTGCGCCAGTCGGGAGCCTCCGAGCGCACGATCCGCAAGCAGATCGAGGGCGAAGTCGCCTGGGGCCGCGTGCTGCGCCGCAAGGTCGACATCAATGTGAGCGACGAAGAAGCCGATGCCATCATCGCGCGCCTCAAGGCGGCGCAGGGCAGCGAAGAGTATCACGTCTACGAAATCTACATGAACGCCACGGACGACCGTAAGCAGGAAGTCTATACGGGCATGCAGCGCATCATCCAGCAGATGAAGGAAGGCGCGCCGTTCGACTATCTCGCCAAGACCTATTCGGAAAGCTCGACCAAGGGCCAGGGCGGCGACCTCGGCTGGGTTCGCCTCGCTCCGGGCATCCTGCCCGACGAGATGGCCAAGGCCGTTGAGGAGATGTCGTCGGGTCAGGTCGCGGGTCCGATCCCGCTGTCGACCGGCTTCTCGATTGTGTACCTGGCGGACAAGCGCAAGATCGGCATGGCCGACCCGCGCGGCGCCAAGCTCTCGCTCCGCCAGATCACCATCACCTTCCCCAAGGGCACGACCGAGGCGCAGGCACAGGCACGCGCCGGTCAGTTCGCCCAGGCGACCCAGACGATCAAGGGTTGCGGTGACGCCAGTAACGTCGCCGCGGCGCAGAACGCGGAAGTGGTGGAGAAGGACGGCGTGGTGATCGGCGACCTGCCGGCAGCGCTCCAGCAGATCATCCTGCCGCTCCAGGTCGGCCAGGTGACCCAGCCCTTCGGCACGATCGAGGACGGCGTCCGCGTGCTCGTGGTCTGCGGCCGCGACGATCCGCCGCCCCCGGGCCTGCCGACCCGCGACCAGATCCAGGACCAGGTTGCCGAGCAGCGCACCAACCTGCGCGCCCAGCGCATGCTTCGCGACATCCGCCGCGACGCGCTGATCGAATATCGCTGAGGCGATGATCCGGCCGCTCGCCATATCGATGGGCGATTCGGCCGGAGTCGGCCCGGAGATCACCGCCAAGGCTTGGAAGGCGCGCGAGCTGCATTCGCTCGCGCCCTTCTTCGCCGTGGGCTGCCCCGACGCCGTCGAGAAGGTGTGGGACGGGCCGATCGCCCGGATCGACAATCCCGACCAGGCCGAAGCCGCCTTCGCCACCGCCCTGCCCGTCCTCCCGGTCGGGGATACCTGCGCGGTGACGCCCGGCAGCCCGGACGAAGCCAGCGCCAAGGCCGCGCTCCAGTCGCTCGAACTGGCGGTGGGCCTGTCCAACGCCGGGGCGGCAGGGGGCGTGGTCACGGGTCCGGTTTCCAAGGTCCAGCTCTACAAGATCGGCTTCCGTCATCCCGGCCAGACCGAGTTCGTCGCCGAGCGCTGCGGCATCGCGCCGGAGAACGCCGTGATGATGCTCGCCGGCCCGACGCTGCGCGTGGTGCCGATCACCGTCCACGTCTCGATCGCCAGCGTGCCGAGCCTGCTCACCATCGAGCTGGTGCTGGCCAAGGCACGGGCAACGGCCCGCGGCCTGCTGCGCAACTTCGGCATCGAGCGGCCCCGCCTCGCCTTTGCCGGGCTCAACCCGCATGCCGGCGAGAGCGGCGAGATCGGCCGGGAGGAGATCGACGTCCTCCAGCCCGCCATCGCCCAGCTCCGCGAGGAAGGCATCGACGCGATCGGCCCCTTCGCCGCCGATGCGATGTTCCACCCCCGCGCCCGCGCCGGCTATGACGCCGCGCTCTGCCCCACCCATGACCAGGCGCTGATCCCGATCAAGACGCTCCATTTCGACGAGGGCGTGAACATCACCCTCGGCTTGCCCATCGTCCGCACCTCGCCCGACCATGGCACCGCCTTTGGCATCGCCGGCAAGGACGAGGCCAATCCCGGCGCGATGATCGCCGCGATCAAGATGGCGGCCAGCGCCGCCCAGCGCCGGGCAGACGCCGCGGCGTGACCGAGCTTCCACCTCTCCGGGACGTCATCAGCAAATATGGTCTCAGCGCTAGCAAGGCGCTGGGCCAGAATTTCCTGTTCGACCACCAGCTGCTCGCCCGCATCGCCAAGGTGCCGGGCAAGCTCGACGGCGCCGAGGTGTTCGAGGTCGGCCCCGGCCCCGGCGGCCTGACCCGGGCGCTGCTCCAGGGCGGCGCCAGCGTCACCGCGGTGGAACGCGACCGGCGCTGCATCCCGGCGCTGGAAGAGCTGGGCAGCTTCTTCCCCGGCAAGCTCCGCGTCATCGAGGGCGACGCGCTCGAAGTCGACGGCCCGGCACTGTTCTCGGGCAAGCCCCACGTCGTCGCCAACCTGCCCTATAATGTCGGCACCGCGCTGCTCGTCGGCTGGCTCTCGGCCGAATGGGAGCCGTGGTGGGCCAGCCTCACGCTGATGTTCCAGAAGGAAGTCGCCGAGCGCATTGTCGCCGAGGCGGGGTCCGAACATTATGGCCGGCTGGCTGTCCTCTCGCAGTGGCGATCCACCCCCAAGATCGCGATGAACGTCCACCGTTCGGCCTTCACGCCGCCGCCCAAGGTGATGTCGGCCGTGGTTCATATCGTCCCCGCCGAGGCGCCCGAGGGCGTGCGGCTCAAGACGCTCGAGAACCTGACCGCCGCCGCCTTCGGCCAGCGCCGCAAGATGCTGCGCCAGAGCCTGAAGGGCGTGCCCGGCGCGCTGGAGGCGATGGAGAGCCTGGGCATCGATTCCGCCCGGCGGGCCGAGACGGTGACCGTCGCCGAGTTCGTCGCGCTCGCCCGAACGCTGGGCTGATCGGCACTGGCCTGAATGTCAAAGAGCGGCCCGGCCTGTGCCGAACCGCTCCACCCAATCAGCCAAAATCCTACATTGCAAGCCGATCAGGGCTTGGCCGTCGGCGATGCCTCCGGGGCCGGGGCTGGTTCGGCCTGGGCAGTGACCACCGGCGGGCCCTTGGCGATCGCGGCGGAGAGCTGGGTGGCATCGGCACAGCCCTTGGCGCAGAGCTTCTCGATCTTGGCGAGGTTTTCCTTGGCGCGCTCCATCGCCCCCTTGGCGACCATCGCTTCGCCCTGGCCGCGAAGCGCGGCGGTGTCGTTGGGCTCGAGGCTCAGGGCCTCGCGATAGAGGCGGATCGCCTTGCCGGGCAGGTTCACCTTGCGGGCGATATCGGCGAGGACGAGATAGGCGTCCCGGTTGCGCGGATCGACCGCCAGCGCGCTTTCGAGCAGGTCGCCGGCGCCCTGGACATTGCCCGCGGCCAGCATCGCGCGGCCCTGCTTGACCATCTCCACCGAACGCGGATCGATCTGGTCGTCGGCACGCTGCGCCATCAGCGAGGTGGAAACCGAGAGCAGAAGCAACGCACCGGCCGCCCCAATCGCAGTGAAACGCATCACATTCTCCGAAATCTTGCCGGTCGCTATCATGGCCGCCGCATCCTCGCGACAAAAAAGCCGTCGGTCGAGTCCCTTAGCGGGGTGAAGCGCACGCCCGGGCCACGCGGGGTGCCGGCACCGAGCGCCAGCGGCTCCACGGTCCAGCCGGGATTACGGTCGAGGAACGCCTGCGCCTGCCCGGCACCCTCCGCATCGAGCAGCGAGCAGACGACATGGACCAGCACGCCGCCGGGGCGGACCAGATCGGCGGCGATGTCGAGCAGCGCAGCCTGCGTCGCGACATAGCGATCGAGCCGCTGCGGGTTGAGCCGCCAGCGTGCCTCCGGGTTGCGGCGCCAGGTGCCGGTGCCCGAGCAGGGCGCATCGACCAGCACGACATCGGCGCGACCGGTCTGGTCGGCGAGCATCGCGCGCTCCTGGTTCGGGTTGAGCAGCCGCGTCTCGGCAATGCTCACCCCTGCCCGCTCGGCGCGCGGCATCAGCCGGGAGAGCCGGGGCCGGTCGATATCGCAGGCGAGGATGCTGCCGTGATTGGCCATCGCCGCCGCCAGCGCCAGCGTCTTGCCGCCGCCACCGGCGCACAGGTCGATGACGTGCTGGCCACGCTCGACGCCCGCCGCGAGGCTGACGAACTGGCTGCCGGCATCCTGCACTTCGAACTGGCCGTCCTTGTACGCCGGCAATTGCTCGATCGGCGCCTCCGAAGGCACGCGCAGCCCGGCGGGCAGGCAGGGCAGCGCCACCGAGCCCGGAATCTCGGCCTGGATCACCGCGGGATCGGCCTTGAGCGTGTTGACCCGGATATCAAGCGGCGCGCGCTCCAGCAGCGCTTCCTGTTCCTCGCCATCGAGGCCCGAGGCGGCGAAGGCCGTGGCCAGCCAGCGCGGCAGCACGCCGGCTTCGGCGATGGGCTCGCCGGGCTGGATCGGGGCGGGTCCATAGGAGGAGCCATCGAACCACTCGGCCAGTTCCGAGCGGCGCCCGACCAGCGCCAGCAGCGCGGCACGGCCGGTTTCCGGGCGCTCGCCGAGCATGCGGATCGCGTCATAGACCAGCTCGCGGATCGCGCGGCGGTCCTTCGAGCCGGCATAGCGGCGCTCGGCGAACCATTTCGCAATGATCGTGTCGGCCGATCCGCCCTGGTCGCGGGCGGCGGCGGTGATCTTGTCGAGCAGGTCGATTGCGGCCTGGATGCGGGCGGCGGGGTTCATGACGCGCCTACAGCGCAGGGCGAAAAATGTTGAATCTCTTGAGTACTCATACGGGTGCGCGGGAGGGCAAGAGTCAGGGAATTCGCGCTCGGCATAGCCGGAGCAGAAGCAGAACATTGCCTACATTGGTAGTGGAAATTGTGGGGCGGGGCTCAAGCATCTTCACTCATCGTCACCCTGAACTCGTTTGGCAATTATCCCTCTGGAACAAGTAAGCGGACGTGCCATACAATATGCATGAGCAAGGCACCCACCCTCCGCCAGTTTCAGAATCGCTTTCCGACTGAGGAAAGCTGTCTCGATCACCTGATGCGCACCCGCTATGGCGCCGCCCATGAATGTGCAGGGTGCGGCAAGGAAGCCCGCTACTATCGCGTGAAGGCTCGCCGGTCCTATGCATGCGAGTGGTGCGGCTATCAGGTCTATCCGACGGCAGGCACACCGTTTGACCGCACCCGCACCCCGCTGCGTGATTGGTTCTTTGTGATGTTCCAGTTCTGCGCGTCGCGGAACGGTGTTGCTGCCAAGGAAGTCGAGCGCCAGCTCGGCGTGACCTACAAGACCGCATGGCGGATGTGCCACATGATCCGCGAATACATGGGCTCGCTCGATAGCAACGATCCCTTGGGGGGTGTGGGCGAGACTGTCGAGCTTGACGAGACGCTGGTTGGCGGCTCGGTTAGCGGCATGGGCTCGGGCTACAAGGGCAACAAGACCTGCGTTGTGGGCATGCTTGAGCGCGACGGCGAGTAATCACTCGTGTTGTTCCGGCCCGCCACAAGAGCGCCATGTACGCGCTCGTTAACGCCCACGTTCTGCCCGGCACCACCGTCAACACGGACGAGTTCGGCGGCTACAAGGACTTGGGCCTGAACGGCTATCGCCATGTCACCGTGAACCACGCTGCTAAGGTTTATGCGACGAAGGACGGCGCGGGCGTCAACTCGATTGAGGGTTTCTGGGCACAGTTAAAGCGCGGCATCAACGGCACCCACATCCAGGTCAGCGGAAAGCATCTTCCGAAGTATCTGGGCGAGTTTGAGTATCGCTGGAACATGCGTCAGGTGCCTCACCTGATGCTTTCTCGGATGATGACTTCGTTTCTCTAGGGTGGGGGGGGCCATTGGCCATCCGCTCTAGGAGACGGTCAAAACGAGCGTGTACATTATCAGCCATATTGCCTCTTATCATGGACTCCGCCAAAAATATCAGGAACAAGATCTGCCGGGGAAAATTCACAGCGGTGTTCTTGATCCAATGTCTAGAAGCAATTGGCGCGTCGTCCTTGCGGCTGTCGGATTCCTAACCTTATGCGCTGCCGCACCAAAAGGGCAGCACGCTAGCCGCGAACAGCAGCAGTACCAGCGCAATATAGCCGAGAGCCTGAATAGCATTGACGCGTCTCTCAAGGAGGCGACAAAGCCCGACGTAGCCAGTGAACCATGCCGCGACGGCAAAGATCACCGTGAATCCGATCTTTGCGCCCAATGGAAGGCCGCCGACGCTGCGCAGTCGGCCGCAAATGCTACATGGCTCTTTGGGGTGTTCGGCACGATGATTGGGGGGCTGACCCTCGCTGCTGCTTGGGCTGCCGCTAAATGGGCCAAAAAGGCCGCGCAACACACTGAAGAGGGGGCGATTGAAGCCCGAAAGGCCGCTGACGCCGCCATTGCTTCTATTGAACACGCCAAGAGCGGTGAACGAGCCTGGCTTTGCTTCGATAGCCCCTCTTGGGGACGGGCGCAGAATATCACTCGCGAAATTGATGGCGGGCGCGTCCAGTTCATCAAGAACGGTTTCCAAGTGACCGCTGAGTGGAAAAACTTCGGACCAACCCCGGCTACTCAGGTCACGGCGTACCGAACCGCTCTGGTCATCAAGCCAAGTGACCCGTTGCCCTCTTTCCCAATGCCAGAGAGTGATGGCGGAGTCTCGGCGGTCGTGGGGCCGGAAGCCAAGATCGAGTGCAACACCTTCTTTCTGGATGATGAGGAAACCAGAGCGTTCATCGCTAGGGACGTGGTTGTGGCCTTGTATTCTCGTGTTCTTTACCGAGACATCTTCTCGCCCCACAAACTTCGAACTTCTGAAGCTTGTATGCTGGTACGATATCAAGGCGGCCACACCGATGAAAACGGCATAGCGCACGACATGGTAGCAATTTACCCTGCGGGGCCGCAAAACACGGTTACCTAGTGGTGGCTTAGCCGAAAAATCAGAGACACGCTCTGGCTCCTGAACAAGCTGGCGCTTTATTCCCAAGATTTGGACTTACTTGTCCAAAGGGGATAAGTGCCAACTCGTTTCAGAGTCCAACTCTCCACGAGCGATACAGCCGGAGGCATGCTGGATGCTGAAACGAGTTCAGCATGACGGAATATGGTGAGGGGAATGGACAAGCGGGCGCCACCCCGCCACAGCGCGCCAACCCCATCAGGAAGGCAAGCACATGGCGTTCACGGCGAAGATCCTGCTCCTCGGCTCGGGCGAACTCGGGCGCGAGTTCGTGATCTCGGCCAAGCGGCTGGGCGCCCAGGTGATCGCCTGCGACGCCTATGAAGGCGCCCCGGCAATGCAGGTGGCCGATGGCTTCGAGGTGTTCTCGATGCTCGACGGCGAACTGCTGCGCGCCGCGGTGGAGAAGCACCGGCCCGACTATGTCGTCCCCGAGGTCGAGGCGATCCGCACCGAGGTGCTGGCCGAGCTGGAGGCCGAGGGCTTCACCATCGTTCCGTCGGCGCGCGCCACCCAGATGACGATGAACCGCGACGGCATCCGCGAAGTCGCCGCGGTCGAGCTGGGCCTGCGCACCTCTCGGTATCGGTATGCCGAGAGCCTGGAGGAAGTGCTGGCGGGTGCCGAGCACACCGGCCTGCCCTGCGTGATCAAGCCGGTGATGTCCTCCTCGGGCAAGGGCCAGAGCACGGTGCGCGAGGCCGGCGCGCTGGAGGCTGCCTGGGACTATGCCGTCGCCAACATGCGCGGCGACCGCAAGCGGGTGATCGTCGAGGAGTTTGTCGCCTTCGATTACGAGATCACGCTGCTGACGATCCGCACCCGCGACGGCGTGCTGTTCTGCCCGCCGATCGGCCACCGCCAGGAGCGCGGCGACTATCAGGAAAGCTGGCAGCCCGCCGCGATGTCGGCCTCCGCCATTGCGGACGCGCAGGAGATGGCGCGCAAGGTCGTGGACGACCTGGGCGGCTATGGCATCTTCGGGGTGGAGTTCTTCGTGAAGGGCGAGGAGGTGATCTTCTCCGAGCTGTCCCCGCGCCCGCACGACACCGGCATGGTTACCTTGATCTCGCAGAACCTCAGCGAGTTCGACCTGCACGCCCGCGCGGTGATGGGCCTGCCGATCCCTTCGGTTGTTCTGCGCGGACCTTCGGCGAGCGCGGTGATCCTGGCGGATCGGGCTTCGGAGACGCTTTCCTATGAGGGCGTGGCCGAGGCACTGGCTACCGAGGGCGGCGAAGTGGACGTGCGCATCTTCGGCAAGCCGAATTCGCGGCCCTATCGCCGGATGGGCGTGGCGCTGGCGCTGGCGCTGGCGGGGGATACCGATACGGCACGGCGGGTGGCGGCGGAGGCTGCTGGCAAGGTTCGGATCGGGTATCAATAGAAATCAGCAGTTGAACACGATAGCCGTGAAGCGACTTAGCTTGGGAAAAGCCTCGAACATCACCCGAATAATTCCGCCCGGATTGAAATTACCCTCTTTTGGCAAAAGAGAGGTTTATCGGTCCAAATTATCATAGGACCGACCACGATATCAAATAGGGAGCCAACCTCTCCACGTAAGCAAATTGTTGACTCAGCATCAATATGTTGATTCAAATTACCGCCACCTCAGATGACATTGCGTCTCTGATCGCTATTTGTTCACGGTGGCAAAGGAGGGGCCTCGTGAACAGATTGTACTTTGGCGACAACCTTGATGTGCTCCACGGGAATGTGGCGAGCGACAGCGTTGACCTCATCTATTTGGACCCGCCTTTCAACTCGAAGGCAACCTACAACATTCTCTACAAATCTCCCGTCGGCGCTGACGCGCAGCGTAAGGCATTCGAGGATACATGGCGCTGGGAGGATGGAGCGGAAGAAGCGCTGGAGAAGGTCCGCAGCGCAAACATCGCGGTCTTCAAAATACTGCTCTCGCTGCAAGACTTCCTCGGAAACAGCGATTTAATGGCCTATCTCGCCATGATGGCAGTTCGCCTCGTCGAAATGCGGCGCGTCCTTAAACCAACTGGTAGTATCTATCTCCACTGCGACCCAACGGCCAGTCACTACCTGAAGGTGGTGCTGGATGGTGTATTCGGCGCCGAAAACTTTCGGAACGAGATCACTTGGAAGCGCACCAACACGCATAGCGACAGTCGCACTTGGAGCCGCGTATCCGATACGATCCTATTTTACACCATGAGCAGAGATTTCACTTGGAACATTCCACGTGAACCGCACGCCGAAGATTACATCGCCAATAAGTACCGCCATGACGACGACGATGGCCGCGGGCGCTATCAACTCGACAATATGACAAGCCCCAATCCCAGACCAACAATGACCTATGAGTGGGAAGGTTTCGAACCTCCACAAATGGGTTGGCGATATCAAAAAGAGACAATGCGCCGTCTACATGAAGAACGTCGAATTTGGTATCCGCAGCAACCCGATGGGGCATACGACACCTCTCGCCGTCCACGCTTAAAGCGCTATTTAAATGAAATGAGCGGTGGGGTTATGGGTTGTGTCTGGACAGACATTAAGCCTCTAAACTCCCAGGCAGAAGAACGGATCGGTTACCCAACCCAAAAGCCCTTGGCATTATTGGAGCGCATCATCGCGGCTTCATCGAATCCAGGCGATCTCATACTCGACCCATTTTGTGGATGCGGCACCGCCGTCCATGCCGCTGAACGGCTCGAACGCCGGTGGATCGGCATCGACGTTACCTATTTGGCTGTCCAGGTAATCGAAGATCGCATCAAGACTTGGCTTCCTCACGCGGTTTATGAGATCGAGGGAATTCCCAAGGACGAATTTGCTGCACGGCAACTCGCACGTATCGATCCCTATCTCTTTCAAGAATGGGCTGTGGGCCGAGTCGGCGGCCAATCTAAAGGCCGAGGCCCAGACAAAGGCATTGACGGGGAGATCGCTTTCATCCGGGGCGCCGGTCAGTATGGTTTAGGCATAGTCTCGGTAAAGGGTGGCAAACACGTCGGACCCGATGCAGTTCGCGTACTCAGAAGCGTAGTTGCCCGCGAAGAAGCCGACATCGGAGTACTTGTGTGTCTCAATGAACCCACCGCAGATATGCGGACGGAAGCAGCCAGCGCCGGACGCATCGAGTTACCCGGGGGCTCGAGGCCTCGCATCCAGATCATAACTGCAAAGGAGCTGATTGCGGGACCAAATCTAGGTATCCTCACAGAATTGAATGCTGTACGAGCCAAGCAGGAAGCCAAAGCGGTCCAGCGACGCCGAAAACCCAAGCAGCCCACACCGGAACAACTTCGCCAGGAGCCTCCATTGCCGCCAATGCCCATTACCGGTGGAAAGAAGATCGCAAATCAAATGCCCTTCAATCTTGAAGAACCACTACTTTCCGAACCTCAGGCAACCAAAAAACGGCAACGACGCTCCTAGAACGCCTGCTACCGGTGCGCGATTGCACCTTTAGGCCGAGGGCCTGTTCGCGATCCCCGTCACCGCAAACCGAGCCACCAATTTACCCGCCAGCACCAGCGCCACCAGCGCCACCGCCGCCCCGATCAGCATGTCCGACAGATAGTGCGTCCCCTCCACCGGGGTCGCCAGCAGCATCGCCAGGGTGAGGATGGTCAGCGGCCAGCGCAGGTTTCCGCAGCGCCAGGCGGTGGCGATGTAGACCACGCCCGAGGCGGTGTGGAAGCTCGGGGCCGAGACGAGGCCGCGCAGTTCGTTGAGGTTGACCTGGCCGATCTGGTGCGCGCGCAGCGCCGGGATGAGCTGCTCCTGCCAGAGCGCGCTGGTCGGCATATAGGGGATCGGGCCTTTCCACAGATAGGTCAGCGGGCCGACGGCGGGCATGAACAGATAGAGGGTCAGGGTGAGAATCGCGGCCAGCCAGAAGCTGGCGAGGAAGCGGTGCGCCTCCCCCCGCTGGCCGCGGACCGCAAAGGCGATGAGCAGCGCGGCGGGCGTCACATAGATGCACTGATAGGCGGCGACGCCGAGCTTCTGCAGGCTGGGATGCGCGGCGACCGTCTCGTACCAGGCGAGCCAGTGGAAATGCAGCGCCTCGTCGATCCGCTGGAGCGGGGCATCGGCATAGCCGTGCGACAGCGCCGCAAGCGGATAGGTCGCGACCGCGCCGGTGAGCGCCATCGCCATGAACAGCCCGACATTCTCGGCAAGATCGGCGAGGCCGGGCGCCCAGCGCCGACGGGTGCGGGACAAGGCCGGGCGGACGGAAAACAGCAGCAGCAGTGCCGCGACATAGGCCAGGTTGGACGGCAGCAGGGGATCGATGCGCAGGCCGGCCTTCCACATCAGCGCGGCGCAGGCGACGATGCTCAGGCCGATCGCTCCCCATAGCTGGGCGGGCCGGAAGCCGGCGGAAGATCCGGCGGGTCGGTCGGGCGCTACGTCGGGAAGCGGCGGGAAGATGGCGGGGCCCGGCACGAGCCGGGCACGAACGAAACTTGGCACCGGGCGGAGCGTAGCGAATTACTTAGGCGGCGCAATCGGATAGAAGACGGCCCGCCGTCCCGCCCCGGTATCGGCGCTCAGGCCGCCTGCCCGCTGCTCCAGCCCTTGCGCAGCTCGCAGACGTGCAGGATGTGGTCGTTGACCTGCTTCATCATGAGATTGGCGCTCAGCCGATATTCGGGCCAGTTCTCGAGAACATGGCGCCGCGCCCAGCGCAGGCCGAAATCGTCATAGTCGCGCTGGAGCTGGATGCAGTCGATCTTCAGCGCCTGCGCGTCGCGGCGCGCTTCCGGCGATCCGATGCCCTGCTGGGCGGGCTCGTAAATCTCTTCATGGACGAAGCGCTGATAGGCGGCCAGCGCCTCGACCATCTCGCGGCGGAGATGGCGCAGCGCCTCCAGATCGGCATGCTTCACGGAGTCGGTGATCTGGGAGCGGACCGTGGCCATGATCTCGATCAGTCGATCATGATGCCGGGTGAGGATATCGAGGCGTCGCGACATTGCTTCAAAATGGCGCAAATATCTTGCCAGAGATTTACCGCCCGGCCCGGCCGCGTCACCCGAAGGAACGGCGCGGCCGGGGGTATCGCGGCTTAGCGCGTCGGGTAGTTCGGCGCCTCGCGGGTGATCGTCACGTCATGGACATGGCTCTCGCGCAGGCCGGCATTGGTGATGCGGACGAAGCGAGCCTTCTTCTGGAACTCGGCGATGGTCGCGGCACCGACATAGCCCATCGACGCCTTCACGCCGCCGACCAGCTGGTGGATCACGTCCTTGGCCGGGCCCTTGAACGCCACCTGGCCTTCGATGCCCTCGGGGACGAGCTTGAGCTGGTCCTTGACGTCCTGCTGGAAATAGCGATCGGCCGAGCCGCGCGCCATCGCGCCGACCGAGCCCATGCCGCGGTACGACTTGTAGGCGCGGCCCTGATACAGGAAGGTCTCGCCCGGGGCTTCCTCGGTGCCCGCCAGCAGCGAGCCGATCATCGCGGTCGAGGCGCCGGCGGCAAGCGCCTTGGCGACGTCGCCCGAGGTGCGGATACCGCCATCGGCGACCACCGGCACGTCCTGCTTCGAAGCTTCGTTGGCGGCTTCCATCACCGCGGTGAGCTGCGGCACGCCGACGCCGGCGACGACGCGGGTGGTGCAGATCGAGCCCGGGCCGATGCCGACCTTGATGCCGTCCGCGCCGGCGCCGATCAGCGCCTTGGCGGCTTCGGCGGTGGCGATGTTGCCGGCGATCACCTGGACGCGGTTGGAGAGCTTCTTCACCCGCTCGACGGCGCGGCTGACCTCGACATTGTGGCCGTGCGCGGTGTCGATCACGATCAGGTCGACCTCGGCATCGACCAGCGCCTCGGTGCGGGCGAAGCCCTTGTCGCCCACGGTGGTGGCGGCGGCGACGCAGAGGCGGCCGGCGGCATCCTTGGTGGCCGAGGGATAGTTCACCGCCTTCTCGATGTCCTTCACCGTGATCAGGCCGACGCAGCGATAGGCATCGTCGACGACCAGCAGCTTCTCGATGCGGCGCTGGTGGAGCAGGCGGCGCGCCTCTTCCGAGCTGACGCCGGCGCGGACGGTGACAAGGTTCTCGTGCGTCATGAGCTCGGAGACGAGCTGGTCCGGACGCTCGGCGAAGCGGACGTCGCGATTGGTGAGGATGCCGGCGAGCTTGCCGCTGGCCTCGACCACGGGAACACCGCTGATCTTGTGCTGGGCCATCAGCGCGCGGGCTTCGGCCAGGGTGCCGTTGGGAGCGATGGTGATCGGGTTGACGACCATGCCGCTCTCGAAGCGCTTGACCGCGCGCACCGCCTCGACCTGCTCCTCGATGTCGAGATTGCGGTGGAGGACGCCGATGCCGCCGAGCTGCGCCATGACGATCGCCATGTCGGCTTCGGTGACGGTATCCATCGCCGAGGAGAGGATTGGAATGTTGAGCGAAAGGCCGCGGGTTACCCGCGTACGGGTGTCGGCCATGCTCGGCAGGACTTCGGATTCCCCCGGATAGAGGAGAACGTCATCGAAGGTGAGGCCGAGGGGGATGTCCATGGGGTGCGCCAATGTCCTGATTCGGAAGTTGGCGGCCCATGTAAACGCGAGGGTCGGAAAGCGCTAGGGGGTCGGCGTCCTGTTGTTGATCGCAAAGCAGCACCTGCTCGATCATGACCTGCTGGCGGATGCTGCGCGAGAGCTCGACCGAGGCCCGGCAATAGCCCGGCCAGTCGGCCGCGACTTCGCGCAGGCCCCAATTGCCGACATGCACGGTATATTCAATGCGCTTCTCGATGTTCGACTGGCGCAGCGCGGCGATCTGCTGGGCATGGACGCCCGTGGCTTCGCGCTCCAGCGTCTCGCAGAGCCGGTCGACCGTGGTGCGGCGCTCGCCATTCACCTTGGAGATGTAGAGCCGCACGCGCGACAGGCGCAGCTGATCCAGCTCCGGCTGCGCGAGGAGGTGTTCGAGCTCATCGAGCGCGGCGAGCAGATCGCTATGCAGCTTTGGCAGTCCGGGCATGTAGCTATAATAGACGCTGCCCGGCCTAGGTGGTCCTACCTAGGCAAGGAAATCGTCCGATCCGGCATAATCCATCGCGCGGCCGAGCAGCGCGCGGGCCTGATCGACATGCATCGCCTCGATCATCCGGCCGTCATAGCGCTCCGCTCCGCCGGTCGCGGCGGCGACCAGCGCGCGGGCCTCGGCCAGCTCCGCCTCGCTGGGACCGAAGGCGCGGGCGGCGATGGCGATCTGGTTCGGGTGGATCAGCGACTTGCCGTCATAGCCGAGCGCCCTGCCCTCGCGGCATTCGGCGGCGAGGCCGTCGGCATCGTCGAGCTTGTTGAAGACGCCGTCGAGCGCCCACACGCCCGAGGCACGGGCGGCGAGCACGACGCCCTGCAGGGACACGCCCATCTGCGCGCGGCCGCTGGACGGCGGCAGGCGGAGCGAGGCGGCGAGATCGTTGGTGCCGATGATGAGGCCGGCCACACCCGACACGGCAGCGATCGCGGCGGCATGCAGGACGCCGCGCGGGGTCTCGATCATCACCAGCAGAGGCTTGCCGAGCGCTTGCGCGACCTGCGCGACTTCGGCGGCGCTCTCCGCCTTGGGCAGCACCGCGAAATCGGCGCTGGATCCGGCAATCGCGGCAAGGTCCTCGCCATACTCGGCGGTGTCGATCGCATTGAGGCGGATCGCCGAGAGGCTGGCGCCGAATCCCTGCGCCACCGCTTCCACCGCGGCGATGCGGGCGCTGGCCTTGTCCGCGGGCTTCACTGCGTCCTCAAGGTCGAGGATCACCAGGTCCGCGCCGAGCCCCCGCGCCTTCTCGATCGCGCGCGGGTTCGAGGCCGGCAGGAACAGGGCGGTGCGCGGTGCGAGACGGGCTGTGGTCATGCCCCTTCTCTATGCTAGCAAGAGGCAAATCGTGAAGGGGGAGTCGGATGCTCGTACTCAATGTTTTCCTGGGCGCGGTGGCCGTGGTCGTCGTGCTCTACCTCTTCTCCAGCGTGACCATCGTCCGCCAGGGCTATCAGTACACGATCGAGCATTTCGGCCGCTTCACCAGCGTCGCCGGACCGGGCTTCAATTTCTTCCCCGCCTTCTTCTACCGGGTCGGCCGGCGGGTGAACATGATGGAGCAGGTGATCGATATCCCCGGACAGGAAATCATCACCAAGGACAATGCGATGATCTCCACCGACGGCGTGGTGTTCTTCCAGGTCCTCGACGCGGCCAAGGCCGCCTATGAGGTGAGCGACCTCTACATCGCGCTGCTCAACCTGGTGACGACCAACCTGCGCACCGTGATGGGCGCGATGGACCTGGACGAGACGCTGTCCAAGCGCGACGAGATCAACGCGCGGCTGCTCTCGGTGGTCGATCACGCGACGACGCCGTGGGGCGTGAAGATCACCCGTGTCGAGATCAAGGACATCCGTCCGCCGGCCGACATCGTCAACGCCATGGCCCGCCAGATGAAGGCCGAGCGCGAGAAGCGCGCCAACATCCTCGAAGCCGAAGGCAGCCGTGCCGGCGCGATCCTGCGCGCCGAGGGCGAGAAGCAGTCGAAGATCCTCGAGGCCGAGGGCCGGCGCGAAGCCGCCTTCCGCGACGCCGAGGCGCGCGAACGCTCGGCCGAGGCGGAAGCCAAGGCGACCCAGCTGGTGTCGGATGCAATCGAGGCCGGATCGAGCCAGTCGCTCAACTATTTCATCGCGCAGAAGTACGTCGAGGCGGTCGGCAAGTTCGCGACCAGCCCGAACGCCAAGACGATCCTGTTCCCGGTCGAGGCGACGCAGCTGATCGGCACGCTGGGCGGCATCGGCGAGCTGGCCAAGGACGCGCTGGGCGGCGATGGCAATGGTGGCGCGCCGCGTCCGCCGGCACCGCCCGCCCCGCCGCGCCCGCGTCCGTTCGAACCCAAGGAGGGTTGAGATGAACCTGCAGGAGCTGCTGAGCGTCAACACCGGCCTTGCCTGGCTGATCCTGGCGGCGCTGCTGGCGATTGCCGAGCTGCTGGCGCCGGGCATCTTCCTGGTGTTCATCGCCGCTGGTGCCGCGATCACCGGCATCGTCACGCTGCTGGTGCCGGGCTTCGACCTGGTGTTCGAAGTGTTCCTGTTCGCCGCGGCTTCGGCGGCGGCGGTGGTGCTCGGGCGCGGCTGGTACCGGAGCAACCCGGTGCCGAGCGCCGACCCGCTGCTCAACGACCGCGTCGCCCGGCTGGTCGGCCAGGTCGTCACCGTGGTCGAGCCGATCTCGGCGGGCCAGGGCCGGGTGAAGGTCGGCGATGGCGAATGGCCGGCCAATGGCCCCGACACCCCCGCCGGCGCGCATGTTCGCATCACCGGCGCCCGCGACGGCTCGCTCGACGTCGAGCCGGCATAGTCTTTATGGTCGTCATCCCCGCGCAGGCGGGGATCCAAGGGACAGGGCACCGTCCTTTGCGACTCTGGATCCCCGCCTGCGCGGGGATGACGGTGAATTGGGAGTTTGAAGTTGGATACGACACGCCGCCAGTTGCTGCTTGGTGCAGGCTCCACTCTCGCACTGGCCGGCACGCCGGCCGCCGCTCGCACGCTGCTGGCCGACAATGATGCCCCCGCCCAGGCGCTGATCGACCGGGTCGCCGAGCAGATGCTGCGCGACTATCCCGAGACGGCGACCACGCTCGGCGTCGACAAGGACAAGCGCGCCAACCTGAAGCACCAGCTGATGGACCGCTCGGCCAAGGGCCAGGCGAAGATCGCGGCGAACCTGAAAAAGGCGCTGGCGGATATCGCCAGGCTCGACCTGAACGCGCTGAGCCCGTCGATGCGCACCCATATCGACGTGATCCAGGCGAGCTTCTCGAACGCGCTCAAGGGCTTCGGCTTCGGTTATGGCGATGTCGCGACTGGCAGCTGGCGCAACTCGCCCTATGTGGTGGTGCAGAATGTCGGCGCGTTCCTCGATACGCCGCGCATGCTCGACAGCGACCACCAGATCGCCGTGCCCGAAGATGCCGAAGGCTATCTCGACCGGCTGGAAAGCTATGCCGAGCAGCTGGACGGCGAGACCGAACGGCTGAAGATCGCCGCCGCCAAGGGGGTGATCGCGCCCGACTTCCTGCTCGACAAATGCCTGAAGCAGATCAAGCAGGCGCGCAGCGGCGATGCCGCCGGCTGGGGCGTGGTCACCTCGGTCGCGAACCGCACCGCGGGGATGGACGGCGATTTCGGCGAGCGCGCCTGGCTGCTCGCCAAGGACAAGCTCACCCCTGCGCTGGACCGCCAGATCGCCGAGCTGGAGAAGCACCGCAAGCGCGCGACCAGCGATGCCGGCGTGTGGAAGTTCAAGGACGGCGACGCCTATTACGCCTGGGCGCTGAGCGCCGGCACCACCACGACGATGACGCCAGACGAAGTCCACCAGATGGGCCTCGACCAGCTCGCCCGGATCCAGTCCGAGATGGACGCCATCCTGAAGAAGGAAGGCTATTCGCAGGGCTCGGTCGGCGCGCGGATGGAAGCGCTGGGCAAGGATCCGCGCTTCACCTTCCCCGACAATGACGCCGGCCGCGCCGAGATCATCAAGTTCATGCAGGAGCGCGTGAACGACATTCGCGGACGGATGCCACAGGCGTTCCACACGCTGGTGAAGGGCAATCTCGAGGTCCGCCGCCTGCCGCTGGAGGAGGAGCCCGGCGCGCCCGGCGCCTATGGCGGGGCGGGCTCGATCGACGGGACGGTGCCCGGCAAGATCTGGCTCAACCTGCGCACCACCGCGCTGCACACGAAGTTCAGCCTCCCCGACCTTGCCTATCATGAGGGCATTCCGGGGCATGTCTGGCAGGGCGAATATGCCAACCGGATGCCGCTGATCCGCAGCATCCTGGCGTTCAACGCCTATTCGGAAGGCTGGGCGCTCTATGCCGAGCAGCTGGCCGACGAGCTGGGCGTCTATGCCGAAAATCCGGCGGAGAAGCTCGGCTATCTCCAGTCGATGGGCTTCCGCGCCTGCCGCCTCGTGGTCGACACCGGCCTGCACGCCAAGCGCTGGACGCGGCAACAGGCGATCGACTGGTTCGTCACCAACAATGGTTCCTCGGTCGAGGAAGTCTCGGGCGAAGTCGATCGATATTGTTCGTGGCCGGGCCAGGCCTGTGGCTACAAGGTCGGCCAGATTGCGATCGATCGCCTGCGCGACAAGGCAAAGACTGCGCTGGGCGACCGCTATGACTTCCGCGCGTTCAACGATGCGGTGGTCCTCGGCGGAAACGTGCCGATGACGGTGCTCGGCCATGTGATCGACCGGCATATCGCGGAGCGGAAGGCCTGACCTGGCGCTGGGGATATGCCGCCGCGGCGGCGCTGCTGTTCGTGGTGGAGGTGGTGATCGCGCTCTATGTGCGCGATCGCTTCGTGCGGCCCTATCTGGGTGACGTACTGGCGGTGATCCTGGTCTATTGCGGGCTGCGGGCGGTGCTGCCGATCCGGCCGCTGTCCGCAGCCTTGGGTGCCTTCGCGATCGGCGCGGTGATCGAGATCGGGCAGGCGGTGCATGTGCTCGACCTGCTCGGCGTGCAGAGCCCGGTGATCCGGGTGGTGCTGGGCACCGGGTTCGAGTGGCTGGATTTCGTCGCCTATGCCGCGGGCGCCGCGATCGCGCTGCTGGTTGATCGGCGCGTGTTATCCAGATAACACAGCTCCGAACCGGAACGGGGATCGGCGGCGATGGCATTGCGGCGGGCGCGGCATGAATTCTGGGGCGACGGCCCCGCCTATCGCGCGATCGGCGGCTTCACCTATCACCGGCTCGCCGCCACCGCGCCCGAGCATGAAGTCGAGACCCATACGCATGACGAGGCGCATTTCGTGCTCGTCCTGTCGGGCGGCTACAAATCCTCGGCCCGCGATGCGCCGGCCGTCTCACGCACGCCGCTGCTGGTGTTCAACCCGCCCGGCACCACCCACCGCGACCGCTTCCATGAGGGCCAGGGCAGCTTCCTCGCCATCTCGGGCGGCTATGAGCGCGGCGAAGGCCCGGCGGTGCGCGTGCTCGACCCTTATGCGATCTGGACCGCGCATGCCGTGGCGGCGCAGTTCGACCGGACCGCGCCCTCCCCGCTCGCGTTCGACGGGCGCGCGCACCAGCTGGTCGCCACCATGCAGCCGCTCTCCTCGGACGAGGCGCGCAAGGCCAGCAAGCCGCCAAGCTGGCTCAAGCGGGTGTTCGAGATAACTTTCACCGCGGACGATCCCGAGCTGAGCGTCGCCGATCTCGCCGCCGAGGCAGGCGTGCATCCGGTGCACCTCGCGCGGGTCTTTCGCCGCTACCTCCATTGCACGCCGGGCGAGCATCTGCGCGGGCGGCGGCTCGAGCGCGCGGCGGCGATGCTGGGGGACGGCACCGCGTCGCTGGCAGAAGTCGCCTATGCCACCGGCTTCGTCGATCAGGCGCATCTCAGCCATGCGTTCCGCGATGCCTTTCGCGCCACGCCCTCGCGCTGGCGACGGGAGGTTGCGCGGATACAAGACGGCGGCGCGTCCGCATCGCAGAGCGGCTGACGCAACAGATGAAAGCGTTTCGATGCGTAAAGCCCTTGTCTCCGCCCTGCTCGCCTGCACGATGACCCTTCCCACTTCCCTTGCCGCCCAGGAGGCCAAGCAGGACCTTGTCGGCCTGTGGGCCGCGAAGAAGCGCTTCGGCCCCGATGTGCGCGGTACCCTCACTCTGGTGCGCGACGGCGCGACATGGCGGGCGGAGATTGCCGGGCGCGAGGCGGCGGTGGAGCAGGCGGGCGATGTGCTGCGCTTCACCCTGCCCGGCGAACGCGGCAGCTTTCGCGGCCGGATCGAGGGCAACCGCATCCGCGGCCACTGGGTCCAGCCGCGCATGGCGACGAGCGGGATGCGTTTCTCGACGCCGGTGGTGCTCGAAGCCGCCGGTCCCTCGCTATGGCGCGGCGCGGTGCGGCCGCTCGACGACAGCTTCACGCTCTATCTGAAGGTCGATCGCGAGGCGGACGGGCGGCTCGGCGTGTTCATGCGCAATCCGGACCGCAATGTCGGGCGCAATGTCGACCTGAAGCATATCGAGCTGAAGGACGGCCGGGTCCGGCTGCTCGGCAAGCCTGGCGGGATGGCCGAGGAAGTCGAGATCGCCACCGGCAGCTTCGACGCCGACAACAGGCTGCTCTCGATCGTGATCCCCGGGCGCGGCAACACCTATGATTTCGAGCCGGCGGACGCGTTGAGCGACTTCTATCCCCGCCCCGGCCTCACCGCGCCCTATGCCTGGCGCGCGCCGCTGGCGAAGGGCGATGGCTGGCCGGTCTCGACGCTGGCGGCGGAGAAGATCGACCGGGCGGCGATCGAGCGCTTCGTCCAGATGCTGATCGACGAGCCGATGGCCAACGTCCATTCGCAGGAGATCCATGCGGTGCTGGTCGCCCGGCACGGCAAGCTCGTGCTCGAGGAATATCTCCACGGCACCGACGGCGATGCCCTGCACGACACGCGCTCGGCGGCGAAGAGCCTGACCTCGGTGCTGGTCGGCGCGGCGATGCAGGACGGCGTGAAGATCGGGCCGGACACGCCGGTCTATGCGACGCTGGAGAAGACGCTCCCCGCCGATCTCGATCCACGCAAGCGGGCGATGACGCTGGGCGACCTGCTCAGCATGGCCTCGGGCTTCCACTGCGACGATCGCGACCCCAAGGCGCCGGGCAATGAGGATGTGATGCAGAGCCAGGACGCGCAGCCGGACTGGTATCGCTACGCGCTCGACCTGCCGATGGTCGCCCAGCCGGGCGGCGAGCGGGTCTATTGCAGCACCAATCCCAATCTCGCCGGCGGGGTGCTGGCGAAGGTGACGGGCGAGCCGATCGAAGACAGTTTCGACCGGCTGATCGCCCGGCCGATGCAGTTCGGCCCCTATGCGCTCAACCTGCAGCCGACCGGCGAGATCTATATGGGCGGCGGCGCGCAGTTCCGGCCGCGCGATTTCATGAAGCTGGGGCAGCTGATGCTGAACGGCGGCACCTGGAACGGCAAGCGCATCCTGAGCGCCGACTGGGTGCAGCGCTCCACCGCGCCGCGCGGGCAGCTGCGCGGGCTGCATTATGGCTATCTCTGGTGGGGGATCGACCTGCCCTGGCAGGGCCAGACGCTGCCGGCCTATTATGCGGCCGGCAATGGCGGCCAGGTGGTGATGGTGGTGCCCAAGCTCGATCTCGTCGTCGCGATCTTCGGCGGCAATTACGGGGACCGGGTGATGCTGGTGCCCCAGGAGAAATACACGCCGGACCATATCCTGCCGGCGGTGCGCTAAGGCGTCGGGGCTCGCC
>JAEXLC010000256.1 GCA_023445495.1 Pseudomonadota bacterium
AATTCGCGGCTCCACGCGTGCGCTAACCCCCAACCCCGAGGGGCGTGGGGGTGGCCGGGCGGTCCCATCCCCGCCCGGCCGTCCCGGTAAGGCTTCCCCTCGGAACGCATTTGCATGATCGTGCAAATGCGGAATTTGCGCGATTCAGGAAAGCGCCGAGTCGGTAAACCTACCTAGGCGGTCTGTTCCACCCAGCCCTTGCGGACATGCTTCGCCGCGAACAGCGCGAGGATGCCGGCCAGGACGTAGAAGCCCAGGCAGAACACCGCGCCGTAGCGCAGGGCCTCGGCGCCGTAGCTGGCCTTCAGCTCCTCGCCGAGGAAACCCATCAGCAGCGGGCCGCCGCCCATGCCGATCAGGTTGTTGATCATCAGGAAGCTGCCCGATGCGGTGGCGCGCATGTGCTGCGGCACCATGTGCTGCACGGCAGTGGTCACCGGGCCGAGCCACAGGATGTTGAGCCCGTTGGGCAGCAGCAGCACCGGCCAGGCGATCCAGGGGTTCGAAGTGAGGAAGCCGATCGCGAACAGCGGCGCGGTGAGCAGCCAGGCGATCGCCGGCAGCCAGGCGTACCAGGCGCGGTCGCCCTTGCCGAGCCGATCGGCGAACCAGCCGCCGGCGAACACGCCGACGATGCCGCCGATCAGCAGCACCGAGGCCATGAACTGGCCGGTGGTGACCAGGTCGAAGCCGAAATTGCTCATCAGCACGGTGGGTGTCCACAGCGCCAGGCCATAGCCGCACAGCGAGCTGCACGAGGCGCCGAAGGCGAGGAGCCAGAAGGCGGGTTTGCCGGCGAGGATGCCGAACACGGCGCCGATCGGCGCGCCCCTGGCGCCGTCCCCGGCCGCCGGGCGCGGCACGTCGCGGACCACCCAGCGGAACACCGGAGCGATCAGGATGCCGATCACGCCCATGGTGATGAACGCCGCGCGCCAGTCGACCAGCGCGGCGATATAGGCGCCGAGCAGCATGCCGAGCGCCAGGCCGATCGGGATGCCGAGCGAATAGATGGCGAGCGCGCGGGCGCGGCGCTCGGGCGGGAAATAGTCGGCGATCAGCGCATAGGAAGGCGCGACGCCGCCGGCCTCGCCGACGCCGACGCCGAGGCGGAACAGGAACAGCGACCAATAGCCGCTGGCGAGTCCGCACAGCCCGGTGAACGCGCTCCACACCGCGAGCGAGGCGGCGATCACGCCCGAGCGGCTGGTCCGGTCGGCCAGATAGGCGAGCGGGACGCCGAGCACCGAATAGAGCACCGCGAAGGCGAGTCCGCCGATCGCGCCGAACTGCGTCTTGGTCAGCTGCAGGTCGGTCATGATCGGCTTTGCCAGGATCGCGAGGATCTGCCGGTCGAGGAAGTTGAAGGTGTAGACGAGCAGCAGCATCGCCAGCACCAGCCTGGGATAGCCGGAGCGGGTCTCGGGATTTGCAGCAGGAGCGTTCATGGCCATACCTCGACATCAAAAGAGCCGGACGTCAAGCGACGTCCGGCTCCGGAACTTAGGTGCAGTGCACCATACTCAGAATTTGAGGCTGAACGACCCGAAGATCTGGCGCGGATTGCCGTAGAAAGCCGTGGCGACGCCTTCCTTGCCCAGCGTCGGCGTGTAGCCGCCGGTCGGCGTAAGGATCGGCGTGCCGTCGATCCGGCTGCTGATATACTGATAGCCGGCGGTCTTGTAATGCACGTCGGTCAGGTTCTTGCCGTGGATGCCGATCGAGTAGCGCCCGTCGCCGAAGGTATAGACGAGGTGCGCGTCGAGCAGCGTGTAGCCCGGCTGGTCGAGGAACGGGCTGGCCGTCTCGAACTGGTGGGTCAGGCCGCGATAGGAAACGGTGGTGGTCGCCGACAGGTCGCCGCTCGCCACCGGCAGCGTGGCGCCGAGCGTGCCGGCCAGCGTCCAGTCCGGGGTGTTCTGGAAGACGCGGACCTTCGACACATCGACGCCGGTCGGGCCGATGAAGCGCTTGTACTTGGCGTCGATATAGCCGAGCGCGCCGTTGAAGAAGAAGCTCGAGCCCGGGCCGGCAAAGCCGCGCGCCAGCACGGCGTTGGTTTCGAGCTCGACGCCCTTGATGTCGGCCTTCGCCGCATTGGTGGTGATGCCGCAGAAGCTCTGGACATTGTTGATCAGGCAGCCGACCGAGCCCGGGATCTGGACGTTCGAATAGTCCGAATAGAAGCCGGCGAGCGACCAGTTGAGGCGGCGGTCGAACGCCGCGCCCTTCCAGCCCACTTCATAGCTCTTCACCGTCTCCGGATCGAAGGAGAGGTAATTGTAGATGTCCTGATAGGTGCGCCCGGCCGAGACATTGCTGATCGGCGCCGAGGTGCCCGAGCCGCGCGGATCGAAGCCGCCGCCCTTGAAGCCTTCCGAATAGGAGGCATAGACCATGTGGTCCGCGCTCGGCTTGAAGCTGAGCGTCGCGCGCGGGGTGAAGCGCTTGAAATTGGCGGTGCCGCGGAAATCGGTGGACGGCGCGCCGACCAGCACCGGGGTGCCGCCGAAATCCTGGGTCAGGCCGAGATAGCTTGCCTTGAAGACATAGCTCTTGCGCTGATCCCAGGTGTAGCGGCCGCCGACCGTCAGGCTCAGCTGCGGGGTGATGTCATAGGTGAAGTCGCCATAGATCGAGCTGGTCTCGGTGCGGACGTCGCCGGCGGTATAGGCGTTGAAGCCCGGCAGGGTGGTCGACAGCAGCACGCCGAAGCCGGTCGTCGCCTTGGCGCCGAGATAGTAGAAGCCCAGGATGCCGTTGAGCTTGCCGCCATGGATCTGCGCCTGGAATTCCTGGCTGGTCTGGTTGTTCTTGTAATAGGCCGGCACGTCGACGTCGACCGAGGGGGTCGAATCGAAGTCGATCGGCGTCCAGCTCGTATCCGCGCGATAGGCGCTGATGCTGCGCAGCGTCACCCAGTCGGCGACATCGGCGTTGATCGTCATCGAGACGCCGCCGGCCTCGACATCGTTCTTCGGATTGGCGAGGCCCGCATTGGTGTCGTAGACATTGGGCAGCGAGGGCGAACCGGTGAGCAGGCCGGCGAACAGCCGGTGGCCGTTGCGCGCGTTCGACTTGTCATGGGTATAGTCGCCGGTGATGCGGATCGACATGCGGCTGTCGGGCGTCTCGAATTCGAGCGTGCCGCGCGCGGCCCAGACATTCTTGTTGTAATTGTCGATATGGAGGTTGCGGTTCTCGCCGAAGCCGTCGCGGGTGAGGCGGGCGCCGGACACGCCGATCTTGAACATCGAGCCGATCGGGGTCGATGCGCTGACGATCACATCGGCCTGGTTGTACGAGCCGTAATTGCCGCGGACCGACATGGTCGGGCGATCCTCGAGCTTCTTGGTGACATATTTCACCGCGCCGCCGATGGTGTTGCGGCCGTAGAGCGTGCCCTGCGGGCCGCGCAGCACTTCGATCCGCTCCACGTCATAGATGTCGAGCACCGACGCCTGGGGGCGGTTGAGATAGACGTCGTCGAGATAGATGCCGATGCCCGCTTCGAAGCCGGGGACCGGATCCTGCTGGCCGACGCCGCGGATGAAGGCGGCGAGCGTCGAATTGGTGCCGCGTGCATCCTTCAGCGTGGTGTTCGGCGAGGCGATCTGGAGATCGGTGAGATCGACGGCGCCCGCCTGGTCGAGCTTGGCCGAGGTGAGCGCGGTCACCGCGGTCGGCACGTCGAGCAGCTTTTCCTCGCGCCGGCGCGCGGTGACGACGATTTCGCCGGTATTGTCGAGTGCGTTATCCTGCGCTTCGGGCGCGGCCGGTGCGGCGGCTTCCTGCGCGAAGGCGGAATTGGTGGTGAGTGCGGCGAGCGCGGCACCCGCGAACAGAATCGAACGGGCACAATTCAGGCGTGACATCCAGACTTCCTCCCCATCAGTCTAACCCGTCATTGAACGCGGGTTGCACGTGGTCGCCCGAAGCTATACTGAAACCTGAACCGGGTTTCAACTTGGATAAATGGGAAGAGGAACCAGAATGGCGGAGGGGCGTGGCATGAGCGCCACAGCACCGGGAATCGGCGGCAGCGAAGCGAGCGCCGGCAAGGAGCCGCGCACCGCGCGCGGGCGGCGCACCTTGCGCCTGATCCTGGATGCGGCGGCGGAGGAGTTCGGCGCCAAGGGCTTCCACGAAGGCTCGATCAGCGGGATCACCAGGCGGGCCGGCGTCGCGCTGGGCAGCTTCTACACCTATTTCGATTCGAAGGACGACGTGTTCCGCGCGCTGGTGCGCGACATGAGCGACCAGGTGCGCGAGCATGTCGCCCCGGCGATCAAGGGCGCGACCGGCGGCCAGATCGCGGCCGAGCAGGCTGCCTTGCTCGCCTTCATCCGCTTCGCCCGGGCGCACAAGGAGATCTACCGGATCATCGACGAAGCCGAGTTCGTCGATCCCGAGAGCTTCCGGCTCCATTATGCCAGCACCGCCGAGCGCATCGCCAAGCGACTCCAGGCGGCGGCGGCGCGGGGCGAGGTGCGCGAGGACGTCAACGAGGTCCATGCCTGGGCGATCATGGGGATGAACGTGTTCCTCGGCCTGCGCTACAGCGTGTGGCAGGAGGATGTGGACCCCGAGGCGATCGCCGATATCGTCGCGCAGATGCTGGCGCGGGGGATCGGGACGGGGGCGTAGGGCGGATCCGGCCGGCTATTCCCTGTCATCCCCGCGCAGGCGGGGATCCATTGCCACTGCGGGCAATGAGACTCACTACGGCCAGCCAGAATGGATCCCCGCCTGCGCGGGGATGACGGCAAGAAATCTAGCGCCGCCCGCGCGCCCCGCCAAAGCCCCAGACCAGCAGCAGCGCCAGCACCGCGGCGCCGATGCGCAGCCCGTTGCCGGTCCAGCCGAACACCGCTTCGTCGGGTACCGTGAACAGGTTCCACGCCGCATTCAGCGAGATGTGCAGCACCGCGCCGCTCCAGATCGTGCAGCCGTCGAGCCGGTCGAGCAGCGCCATCACCGCGCCGCCGATGCCGGTGATCGCCAGCACCTGCAGCGCCATCTCGCCGCCCTGTGGCCCGCCCATGCCCCACCAATGGACCAGGCCGAACAGCAATGCCTGCAGCCCGACCGCCAGCCAGAGCGGCCAGCCGAGCGCGCGGTGGGCGAACAGGAAGCCGAAGCCGCGGAACACGATCTCCTCGGCAAGCGGGAAGGCAAGGGCGAGCATCGCCAGGTCGAGCCAGCTCCAGCTGTGCGAAAGCTTGCCGAGCATGCCCAGCCCGACCCAGGCCGGGATCGTCGCCACCGCGACCAGCACCGGTCCGCGCCAGCCGCCGGCGCGCAGGCCCATCCGGTCGAACAGCCCGCCTCCGCGCCCCATCAGCAGCGCCGCGACCAGCACGATCAGCACCGCAACCCCATTGTCGAGGATCGCGCCGCCATAGGGGATCTTCAGCGCCGCGACCGGATGGCCGATCGCCCGGGCGAGGTCGCGCCATTGCTGCGACAGGAACAGGATCGCCACGACCAGCAGGACGCTGACTGGCAGGCGGGCGGATTTTCCCAAGATGCTTCCCCGGATAGCGGTATCGGCGTGGTGTATTGCTTGGCTAATACGATAACGCAAGGCGCCCGGCCATTGCGGTGCGGCCATCGGTGCCGCATCTAGGGGGCATGAATTTCAGCGACTGGCATGTTGCGCGGGCACGGGCGCTGTTCACGGTGCTGGCCGAACGGCATGCGCTGCGGATGCGCGGCGCCGATGCCGGGCCCGACTATCTGGAGCTGGAGCTGCCCGTCCAATATGGGCTGCGCATCGCGCTCAAGCTGGTCTGGTCGCGCGACCTGCTGCTGATCCGCAGCGACCTCTTCACCGCCGAATTCCATCTCGACGCCGATGCCGAGGCGGAAGCGAAGTTCATCGCGACGTTCGACGGGCTGGTCGAGGGCGAGATCCGCCTGCACTTGTTCTACTGGCCGCGCGGCAAGCGGCCGTACAAGACGCTGCTCCAGCGGGCCGAGGGCAATGGCGAGGACGCGCGGTGGCGCACGGTCTACACCTGGTTCCGCTGGCTGCCCTGGTCGCCGGTCGCGCGTGAGGAAACCTGGGTGAACGGCCGCGCGCCGCACCTGCATGTCGTGGGGCATGCTTAGGACGTTTCTCCGCTCAGCTCGAAACCCGCAATCTCTTTACCCCTGCGAAGGCCGGGGCCCAGTCTTGAAAGTTACGCGCCAAGGGCGCGTCTTCGCCGCGCACTGTTTAGTCTGGGCCCCGCCTTCGCCGGGGGAAGAAGAGTTGTGGCGCGAGAGCACGAAAACGG
>JAEXLC010000259.1 GCA_023445495.1 Pseudomonadota bacterium
GGGTGACGGATCGCTTGCAAAATAGGATTTCGCCTGCTCTCTGGAGCGGGAGGGCCGGCCCTTGCGCACGCACGTTAGAGTATCAAGAGATTCAATGAATCGCTCAACCACCCGGTTGAATGTCGGATCGGGACGGCGGGCCGGTGGGGCTGCTTGGCGGCAGGGCCAGGATGGTGTATGAAGTCGTTTCCGGCGAAAGCCATTCCCGCAGCGCTTGACTCAGCGCCGGCGGACGCATATGTCGCGCATCTTCCGAAAGATCGGTATCACGGCGGCGCCTAGGCGTGTTCGTCGTGCCGCTGCATTTCGGAAGTCAACGCTACGAGATGGGGTGCGAGCTGCCATGCGGCACCCCGTGGAGCTGGGAGAACAAATTCCATGGCACGTATTGCGGGTGTAAACATCCCGACCAACAAGCGCGTCGTTATCGCGCTGCAGTATATCCACGGCATTGGCGCGACCAAGGCCAAGGAGATCACCGCCAAGCTGAACATCGCGCCGGAGCGCCGCGTCCAGGACCTTTCGGACCAGGAAGTGCTGCAGATCCGCGAAGCGATCGACGCCGGCTATACCGTGGAAGGTGACCTGCGTCGCCAGACCGCGATGAACATCAAGCGCCTGATGGACCTGGCCTGCTACCGCGGCCTCCGTCATCGCAAGGGCCTCCCGGTCCGTGGCCAGCGCACGCACACCAATGCGCGCACCCGCAAGGGCAAGGCCAAGCCGATCGCCGGCAAGAAGAAGTAAGGGAGGGCTCGAACAATGGCACGTGAACCGCAGCGCATTCGCCGTCGCGAACGCAAGAACATCACCGCCGGCGTCGCCCATGTGAACGCCAGCTTCAACAACACCATGATCACCATCACGGATGCTCAGGGCAACGCCATCTCGTGGTCGTCGGCCGGCATGATGGGCTTCAAGGGCTCGCGCAAGTCGACCCCGTACGCTGCCCAGGTCGCCGCCGAGGACGCAGGCCGCAAGGCTGCCGAGCACGGCGTGCGCACCCTCGAGGTGGAAGTGAAGGGTCCGGGTTCGGGCCGCGAATCGGCGCTCCGCGCGCTGCAGGCGGTCGGCTTCCAGATCACGTCGATCCGTGACGTGACGCCGATCCCGCACAACGGCGTTCGTCCGTCGAAGCGTCGTCGCGTCTAAGCGGCAACCCTGCGTTCGCCGTGGGCCCAGGGGTGGGCCCGCGGCCTTTGCAGTATATTTCTGGCAGGCATACCCCAGCCTGCCCAACATGAGGAAAGCCCGTGTCGGTCAACGCTAAGAACTGGCAGGAACTCAAGAAGCCCAACGGCCTCGAGAAGAAGCCCGGTGGCGATCCCAAGCGCAAGTCGACCTTCGTAGCGGAGCCGCTGGAGCGTGGTTTCGGCCTGACGCTCGGCAACGCGCTGCGCCGCGTGCTGCTTTCGTCGCTGCAAGGTGCCGCGGTCACTTCGATCAAGATCGAGAACGTCCTCCACGAGTTCAGCTCGCTGGCAGGCGTGCGCGAGGACGTGACGGACATCGTCCTCAACGTCAAGCAGATCGCGCTCAAGATGCAGGGCGAAGGCCCGAAGCGCCTCCAGCTCTCGGCCACTGGCCCGGCTGAGGTGAAGGCCGGCGACATCGCCGTGTCGGGCGACATCGAGGTGATGAACCCCGATCTCGTCATCTGCCACCTCGACGATGGCGCGACGCTCAACATGGAGCTGACCGCCGACACCGGTAAGGGCTATGTCCCGGCCGCGTCGAACCGTCCGGCGGATGCCCCGATCGGCCTGATCCCGATCGACGCGCTGTACAGCCCGGTCCGCCAGGTTTCGTACAAGGTCGAGAACACCCGCGTCGGCCAGGAGCTCGACTACGACAAGCTCACGCTGTCGATCGAGACCGATGGCACGATCACCCCGGAAGACGCGGTGGCCTATGCCGCGCGCATCCTCCAGGACCAGCTGGCGCTGTTCGTCCACTTCGACGATTCGGCGATCACCCGCTCGGCTCCGATCGGCATGGCCGCTCCGGCTGCCGGCGGCGCTGCGGACACCGGTTCGGGCGACGCGTCGCAGATCAACCGTTACCTGCTGAAGAAGGTCGACGAGCTGGAGCTTTCGGTCCGCTCGGCGAACTGCCTCAAGAACGACAACATCATCTACATCGGCGACCTGGTCCAGAAGACCGAAGCCGAGATGCTGCGCACGCCGAACTTCGGCCGCAAGTCGCTCAACGAGATCAAGGAAGTCCTGTCGTCGATGGGTCTCCGCCTCGGCATGGAAATCCCGGGCTGGCCGCCTGAGAACATCGAAGAGATGGCCAAGAAGCTCGAGCAGGAGATCATGGGCTGAGGCCCGCGATCCTCGCGAAGAACAGGGAAGGGGCTCCGCGGCGACGCGGGGCCCCTTTTCCTTAGCGCCGCCGCCCGCGCCGCGCCGCCGCCGGCGCTGCCACGGTGCCCGCCGGCCGCAGCCGCCCCGCCAGCTCGCGGTAGATCCCGGCGAAGCTCTGATGGTTCAGCGGCAGCTCGAGCATCACATGCAGCGCGCTCATCGAGTAGAGCAGCGCGAAGCCGAGCAGATAGTCCCAGGCATAGATGCCCAGCGCACCGGCCCACAGCAGCAGGATCACGCCCGTCCGTGTCCGCAAGATTTCGTGCCAGCGGATCACCGAGGTCTTCGTGAACCAGTTGAGATAGTGATAGGTATAGGCGAAGGCGATCAGCCGCATCACGATGATGCCGCCCTGCGACTGATAGAGCTCGGCAAGGCTCGCGGCGGGGCCATAGCCGAACATGCGGATCAGCGTGGCGTTGAGCGTCTCGAACGGCGCGTAGCTCGCCTGGGCATAGGCGCCGGGCGCGGCACCGGGCGGCGCGAACAGGAAGAAGCTCAGCGCGCACGCCGCGAGGACCAGGACCGAGGCCAGCCCGAGCCTGCTCCGCGCCCGCAACGCGCCGAGCAGCACGAAGGCGCCGGTGAACAGGAGCACATGCAGGATGGTGAGCAGCAGGAAGGCGATCAGCCCGTAGAGCGGGGAGGTGCTGAACGCGACCAGCCCGATGCCGAGCAGCAGGATCGCGCCGGCGGTGACCAGGTCGCTGGCGCGGGCGACGGCCAGCCCCGCGGTCGCGACCACGCAGTAGAACAGCCCGATCTCCCAGGCCGGCGATGCCGGCCAGTGGAGCAGTCGCTCGGCGACCACGCCATAGACCATCACCGCCAGGGTGACGGCGACCAGCACCAGCCACAATCGCAGCCAGTGCCGCCCGTCGGCCGAACGGTCGCCGTCGAGGAAATAGCGGCGGTCATGGATCCACGAGATCTCGGTGAGATAGTGGAGCGGGCCGAGCACCGCATAGGCGAACAGGAAGAGCTCGAACGGCAGCAGATAGGCCGCTATGCACGAAGCGATCATCAGCGCTATGTTGAGTGCGTTGATCCGGTCGGCATTGCTCATCCTGTGTCTCCCCCGAGTGCCGGCGGAGCCTAGGGCGGTGATTCATGGCGGTCCAGCGCGGGGCCGCCCTTGACTTTCGTGCCCGAATCCGCTTTGGGCGCCCCTTCGCGAAATTCGCACACGGGTTTTGGGCGGTGGCCCGATTAGCACCGCCTGGTCCGGGGTACCTGATACGGCCCCCGAACGAACTGAAGGAAGAAGACAATGCGTCATCGCGTTGGCGGCCGTAAGCTGCAGCGTACCTCGGCTCACCGCCAGGCCCTGTTCCGCAACCAGAGCGCCGCTCTGATCAAGCACGAGCAGATCACCACCACCCTCGCCAAGGCGAAGGAACTGCGCCCGTACGTCGAGAAGCTGATCACCCTCGCCAAGAAGGGTGGCCTGTCGAACCGTCGTCTGGCGCATGCCCGCCTGCTCGACGATGCGCAGCTGGTGAAGCTGTTCGACGTTCTGGCGTCGCGCTATGCCGACCGTAACGGCGGCTACACCCGCATCATCAAGACCGGCCCGCGCGCTTCGGACGCGTCGCCGATGGCGATCATCGAGTTCGTCGACCGCGACGTCTCGGCCAAGGGCCAGGACTCGGGCCCGGTGCTCGTCGACGACGACTTCGACGCCGTCGCCTGATCGGCCTCGACATCGAGATAGAAAGGGCGGTCGCACCACGGTGCGGCCGCCCTTTTCGTTTCAGCCCCACAAGTTTTCCTGCAGTCTTTCCACAGGCGTTCCGATCCCCATATCCGGTGCATGAACAGGAACCATTCCCACTCCAACATGGGCGCCTGGCTTTCGGCCGGCATGGCGCTCGCGCCGGTGCTCGGCGCGCTGATCTGGGCCGTTTCGGAGACTTCGATGACCGGTTTCGCTTGAGCGATCGCCACGGGGCGTTAGCCTAGGGGCATTCCCCCCAATCGGAGGCTCCCTTGCGCCGCGCTCTTATCCTGCCGTTGCTCCTTGCCACCCCCGCATTCGCCCAGACTTCGCCGGAGACCAAAGTGACCAAGCCTGCCTATCCCGAAACCCGCCGCGTCGACGTGGTGGAGGACCAGTTCGGGGTGAAGGTGGCGGATCCCTATCGCTGGCTCGAGAATGACGTGCGCAACGACAAGGAAGTCGCCGCCTGGGTGGATGCCGAGAACAAGGTGACCAACGCCTATCTCGCCACGCTGCCGGGCCGTGACTGGTTCAAGGCGCGGATCAAGCAGCTGTTCGACTATGAGCGCTTCGGGGCGCCGCAGAAGAAGGGCGGCCGCTATTTCTACATGCACAACAGCGGTCTGCAGAACCAGGCGGTGCTGTTCGTCCGCGACAAGCTGGACGGGGAAGGCCGCGTCCTGATCGACCCCAATGGCTGGTCGAAGGACGGCGCCACCGCGCTTTCCGAATGGGCGCCCTCGGAGGACGGCAAGTATCTCCTCTATGCCGTGCAGGACGGCGGCACCGACTGGCGCTTCGCCAAGGTGCTCGACGTCGCCACCGGCAAGGAACTGCCCGACACCGTCCACGGCATGAAGTTCACGCTGAGCGCGTCCTGGGCCAAGGACGGCAGCGGCTTCTATTATTCGCGCTATCCGGACGTGGCGGCGGACGCCAAGTTCCAGGCGCTGAACGAGAACCACAAGGTCTATTTCCACAAGCTCGGCACCGCCGAGAGCGAAGACCGGCTGATCTACGAGACGCCGGACCACCCCAAGTGGAGCCATTATGCCCAGGTGACCGATGACGGCCGCTGGATGGTCATCACCACCAGCGAGGGCACCGACGATCGCTACCGGATCTCGCTGATCGACCTGAAGGATCCGGCGAGCAAGCCGCGGGTGCTGATCCCCGCGCTCGAGAACAGCTGGGGCCTGGCCGGCAATATCGGCAGCAAGTTCTACTGGGTGACCAACAAGGGCGCGCCCAAGCACAAGATCGTGACGATGGACGTGGCCTCGGCCGATCTCGCCACCACCGATCTGGTCCCCGAGGACAAGGCGACGCTGGAAGGCGCCGCGATCGTCGGCGGCAAGCTGGTCACCAGCTATCTGGTCGACGCCAAGACCGAGGTGCGCCGCTTCACCCTGGACGGCAAGGCGCTGGGCGCGGTCAAGCTGCCCGGCGTCGGCACCGCATCGGGCTTTGGCGGCGAGCCGGACGATCCCGAGACCTTCTACGCCTTTACCAGCTTCAACGAGCCGACCACCATCTATCGCTATGACATGGCGACCGGCGCCAGCACGCCCTGGGCCCAGCCCAAGCTGCTGTTCAAGCCGGAGGACTATAAGGTCGAGCAGCGCTTCTTCGCATCGAAGGACGGCACCAAGGTGCCGATGTTCATCGTCCGCAAGAAGACCACTACCGGCCCGGCGCCGACGCTGCTCTGGGGCTATGGCGGCTTCAACGTGTCCTATACGCCCAGCTTCTCCGCCTCGCGGATCGCCTGGATGGAGCAGGGCGGCGTGTTCGTCCTCGCCAACATTCGCGGCGGCGGCGAATATGGCAAGGCGTGGCACGATGGCGGGCGCCTGGCGAACAAGCAGAACGTGTTCGACGATTTCATCGGCGCGGGCGAATATCTCATCAAGGAAGGCATCACCGGCAAGAACCAGCTGGCGATCCAGGGCGGCTCGAACGGCGGGCTTCTCGTCGGCGCGGTGGTCAACCAGCGCCCGGACCTGTTCGCCGCGGCGCTGCCGGCGGTGGGCGTGATGGACATGCTGCGCTTCGACCGGTTCACGGCGGGCCGCTACTGGGTCGATGACTATGGCTATCCGTCGAAGGAAGCCGATTTCAGGACGCTCTACGCCTATTCGCCCTATCACAATGTGAAGTCGGGCGTGGCCTATCCGGCGATCCTGGCGACCACGGCGGATACCGACGATCGCGTCGTGCCGGGGCACACCTTCAAGTACACCGCGGCGATCCAGCATGCGGACATCGGCGACAAGCCGCACCTCGTCCGGATCGAGACGCGCGCCGGCCACGGTGCCGGCAAGCCGACCGACAAGATCATCGACGAAGCCTCCGACCTCTATGCCTTCACCGCGAAGTGGACCGGGCTGGAGATCAAGAGCAAGTAACCGGCACGCGGCGCCGTCCTTTGCGCGAC
>JAEXLC010000320.1 GCA_023445495.1 Pseudomonadota bacterium
AGAAAAGGCCGGGCATCGAGCCCGGCCTTTTCTAACCCACCCCTGGCCCCTCCCTTGCAGGGAGGGGAATAAAACCAACTACCGCCCGGTAGTCCCAGCCCCATGCTTCTGCAGCGGAATCACCACCTCATCCGGCCGCACGACATTGAGCTGCTTGCGCGCCAGCTCATCAGCCAGGTCGGGATCGACCCCGCGCTTCTGGTCGAGCAGCTCGACGCGGTTCTTCAGCGCGGCACGCTGCTTGTCGAGCGCGGCATAATCGGCCTGCTTCTGGTCGTACTCGGCCTTGATCAGCTTGGTCTGCATCACGCCCGTCGGCCCGAGCACGGCGTTATAGCCGAAAAAGCCAATGGCGATCAGCGTCACCGCCGGCAGCCCGGCCCGGCGCAAAAGGGTCTGGAACGGAGAAGCAGCACGCGATCGCATTTGGTGTTTTTCGCTTAACCACGCGCCCGGCGCAAGGCCCGTATTGGTGCGGAGGACCGCTGTTCACCCGCGCAGGATCCAATTGGCGGCAGCGGCCATCTGCCGATCATAGCCCGTAGCCACATCCGCCGCGCTCCGCGGCACCAGCATATCGGGCACTATCCCGGCATCCGGCGGCGAACCGCCCGGGAAATAGCCGATCAGCGGCAAGTCGAATTCGATGCCGCTGGCCGGGAGATGGACGAAGAAGAAGCAGCCGCCATTGATGCCGCGCCGATTGCCGCCGGTCGCCTCGCCGAACAGCCGGACAAGACCCGTCCGCTTGGCTACCTCGGCGAACTGGAAGGTCGCGGAGCTGTTCACCGGCCCGATCAGCGCGGCGACGGGCAGCTCCAGCCTTGGCCCCACCGGGTCGATCACCGCGTTGCCACGCTTGCCCGCAAGGCGTCGGAAACCGCCCCCGATCGGCTGCGCTCCCACGCCAAGCGCATGAAAGCTCTTGTCCCAGGTATCGAGGTAGCGATCGATCTCCGGCGGCGTCCGCTCGAAACGCACGCGGCGCTCGGCGCCGGGGTCGGTGATCGGCGTCCGGGCGAGGCGCGCGAGCAGCGCGTTGCCGCAATCCTGCCCACCCTCATTCTCGCGCAGGTCGACAATCAGCCCCCTGGCACCGGACAGGGATCCCAGCCGATCGCCCAGCCAACCCCGCCAGTCCCATTTGCTGTCATAAAGCGCCCAGCCGGGCATATCGAGCACGGCCACGCCATCGGGGCGCATCGTCCAGCTCCATACCGGCTGATCGCCGTCATAGGCGCGCGGCTGCATCTGTGCCTGGCGCGCCGCCAGGTCCAATGCAGGCACTTCGCGCACCGCCGCCGTGCCGTCCGGCAGGCGAACCGCCAGGCGGTGCAGCCCGGCACGCGGTGCGCCATAGGTCAGCCCGTGGAAGACATCGAAGAACTCGATCCGATCGCCGCCTGAAACGCTCAGCAGCGAAGCCCGTTTCGCATCATTATGCCCGTCCGCCCGCGCATATGGCATCAGCGTCGCCAGCATCGCGCCCGCCGGCACGTCATTGATCGACAATATTTCGGTGCCGCGCGTCAGCGTGCCGGCGGGATCGGCCGTGACGATCATGCGCCGGTCGATCCACGCGAACTGGAAGGGCAGCCGCGTCGGGCGATCGAACAGCCCCTTGGCCACCGCATCGCGCTGGTTGAAGAAGTTGCAATAGCTGTGGCCGCAGCGGATCGTGGCAAGGAAGCGCGACAGCAGCAGGTAGCGCGCTTCCAATGTCGTGGCGGCGACGAATTCCTGCTCCAGCTGCTGTATCCGCGTGTCCACCTGCGCCGGAGTGGCATAGCGATAGAGCCCCGGATGCAGGCTCAGCGCCTTGCGCAGGATGGCGATATCGCCGCGCAGATCGCTGGCGGAAGCAGCACTGGCCTGGGGGAAACTGGCGATGGCGCCCAGGGCGCCCAGAAAATGACGGCGGTTCATGCCGCGGGATTGCCGCCGATCTCGCGGCACTGCGCCTCAAAACCCGCCGCCGCGCAACTATTGGTGATTTGAGCCGCGACGATAGGCGCTTGGGCTCTGGCCGAATGCCGCCCGAAACGCCCGGTTGAAGCTCGCCTTGGACGCGAAGCCGGCTTCGAAGGCGATATCCAGCACGTCGCGCCGGTCCCCTGCCCGCAATGCCGCGGCAACCGCTTCGCTGCGAATCCGGTTGATGAACGCGGAGAAGTTCATGCCCAGTCCGTCGTTCAACGCACGGGACAGATAGTTGCTGTTGGTGCCAAGGTGCCGTGCAAGGCTGGCCAGGTTGAGTTCGGGATCGGCCGCCCAGCCCGCCTGCCGGACCTCCGCTTCCCAGGCGGCACCCAGGGCCTGCCAGTCGCGGCCGCCGGTTGGTGTCGGCTCGGGCTCCGGGCACGCGAAATGCGGGAAGGCCAGGCTGGCATGGCGCCATCCCTCGATGGCAAGGTACAGGGCGAATGCCGCGATCGCGAGGTGCAACCCCATGAGCTGGCTGTAGCTGAGCGGCGATATCGCATCCCAGATCGAATAGCCCGCCCAGATCGGCAGCAGCACCAGGCTTACCCCGATCGCCCTGCTCAGCCACCGCGATGCGAAACGCGCATCATCGCTGCGCTGCGAAGCCAGACTTATCCGGTAGCGGCGCAGCAGGCGCAGGCCCGCAACACCATAGGCCGCCAGTCCGATAACGGTGCCGATGCCCGTCACGATGTCGAACGGCGTCATTGCCAGATCGGCCCAGCGCAGCTTCGCCGGCAAGGGAAGCAGGAAGCTGGTCGCCAGAAAGGCAAATTGCAGGGAGGGTGCGATCAGATGCTGCCAGGCCGTTTTGGGCCAGCTCCCCTCGACCAGCGCGAGCACATAGAGCCAGAGCAGCGGGCCGACCGCGAGGGTGATGGCAAAGGGAGCGAAGGTCAGCCATCGCCATTTGTCGTAGAAGCCGGCGAACCCGATCGCCCAGGGCGTCACGATCCCGGCCAGGACGATCAACAATGCCGACAGGGTATGATTTGCGGCGCGATTCGCGATCGGCCGGGTGAGCGCCGCCGCAAGGATCAGCAACTGCGCGATCGCCACGCTCAACAGCGCGGTACGCCAACCGAAAACCAGATCCCCCATAGCCCGGCACTTTCATTGCCGAATGTCGGTCATGTCCCGACCCCTCCCGCCCGAAGGCAGGAGGGGCAGAACCAAGGCTTACTTCTTCAGCACGCTCCGCCCGGCATAGACCGCCGCATCACCCAGCTCTTCCTCGATGCGGATCAGCTGGTTGTACTTGGCAAGCCGGTCCGAGCGCGCCAGCGAGCCCGTCTTGATCTGGCCGCAGTTGGTGGCGACCGCCAGGTCGGCGATCGTCGCGTCCTCGGTCTCGCCCGAGCGGTGCGACATCACCGCGGTGTAGGACGAGCGCTGCGCCAGGCTCACTGCTTCGAGCGTCTCGGTCAGCGTGCCGATCTGGTTGACCTTCACCAGCAGCGAGTTGGCGTAGCCACCCTCGATGCCGCGCGCGAGGCGCTTCGGGTTGGTCACGAACAGGTCGTCGCCCACCAGCTGGACCTTGCCGCCCAGCTTCTCGGTCAGCGCCTTCCAGCCTTCCCAATCGTCCTCGGCCATGCCGTCCTCGATCGAGAAGATCGGGTACTTCGCCGCCAGTCCGGCAAGGAAGTCGGCGTTCTCGAGCGACGAGAAGGTCTTGCCCTCGCCCACCATCTTGTAGGCGCCGTCCTTGAAATATTCGGTGGCGGCGCAGTCGAGCGCGAGCATCACGTCGTCGCCCGGCTTGTAGCCCGCGGCTTCGATCGAGCTCATGATGAAGTCCAGCGCCTCGGTGGTGCTGGCGATGTTCGGGGCGAAGCCGCCCTCGTCGCCCACGCCGGTGGCCAGGCCCTTCTCGTGCAGCTTCTTCTTGAGCGTGTGGAAGATCTCCGAGCCGCAGCGCACGGCCTCGACGATGTTCTCGGCGCCCACCGGCACGATCATGAATTCCTGGAAGTCGATCGGGTTGTCGGCATGCTCGCCGCCATTGATGATGTTCATCATCGGCACCGGCAGGACATGCGCGTTGACGCCGCCGACATAGCGATAGAGCGGCAGGCCGCGCGCGTCGGCAGCGGCCTTGGCGGCGGCGAGGCTCACGCCCAGGATGGCGTTGGCGCCCAGCCGGCCCTTGTTCTCGGTGCCGTCCAGCTCGATCATCGCGGTGTCGAGATCGGCCTGGTCCTCGGCTTCCATGCCGACGACTTCCTCGAAGATCTCGCCGTTGACGTTCTCGACTGCCTTGTCGACACCCTTGCCGAGCCAGCGCGACTTGTCGCCGTCGCGCAGTTCCACGGCTTCATGCGCGCCGGTCGAAGCGCCCGAGGGAACTGCGGCGCGGCCGAAGCTGCCGTCCTCCAGCATCACGTCGACTTCGACGGTGGGGTTGCCCCGGCTGTCGAGGATTTGGCGAGCATGGACGTCGATGATTGCGGTCACGAAACGGTCTCCCTAGATATGGGGTAATGAGGGCGCGACGCGGCCTCTAACGGCTCCGGATGGAACTCGCAAACGTGGCCGTTGTTGTTTCGCAAAAGGCATGGAGGGTTTTTGGCATGGCTGACGAAACGACGGGCGAAACGATTGACGCAACGGCGGAAACCACTGCCGAGGCGAAGCGTAACGCCAGCGATACGATCCGCGAAAAGGCGAATGAGCTGGGCACCCAGGCGGCGGAGCGCGCACGCGCCTTTGCCGGCGAAGGCAAGGAAAAGGCCACCGGCGCGCTCGATGAGGTCGCCAAGATGATGCAGTCGGCCGCGGCCGACGTCGATGAGCGACTCGGCGAGCAGTATGGCAAGTACGCGCGCTCGGCGGCGGACGGCATTGCCGGCTTCGCCGACAATCTGCGCGGCAAGGAAGTCGACGACCTGATCGACGACGTCACCGCGTTCGTCCGCAAGAGCCCCGCCGTCGCGGTGGGTGTCGCCGCGGGCCTGGGCTTCGTGCTGGCGCGGCTGATCAAGTCGGGCATCGATGCGGCGTCCGACGCCGGCGATGCGCCCGAAGCCCCGTCCGACAAGGCCTGAGGGGCCTGACGGGGGGTGGACGAACCGCAGACTGAACTGCCGCCTGCCGGTGCGCCGGCGAGCGAACCCAGCATCGGCGAGTTGCTCCAGCAGCTCGTCGATAACGGTCGTGCCTATGCCGATGCCGAGATCGGCTATTACCGCACCCTGCTCCGCTCGAAGCTGCGCGACGCGCGGTCGATGCTGTGGATGGGCGCGGTGGCGATGGCGCTCGCGCTAGCCGCTGCGGTGGCGCTGGTGGTGGGGCTGGTCCTCACCTTGGCGCCGCTGGTCGGGCCGGGCTTCGCCACGCTGATCGTGGTGGCGACGTTCCTCGCAATTTCGGGGCTGCTCGGCTGGCTCGCCTGGACGCATGTGAAGCGTATCTTCAAGGAAAAGCCGTGAGCGAGAACCCGCATGACGTCGAGGCGGCGCGGGCTCGGATCGCGGAGGCCCGGGCGCAGTTGTTCGGCACGCTAGGCCAGGTCCAGTCGCGGCTGAGCCCGTCGAACCTGGCGCAGGATGCCGTGGAGAGCGCGGCACAGGGCGTCGCCAGCGTGGCGCGCAAGGGTGCCGAGGCGGTGCGCAGCCGTCCGCTGGCTGCGGCGGGCGTCGTGGCGACGATCGGGCTGGTGATGGCGCGCGGCTGGATCGGCGACATCCTGACGAAACGGCATGAAACTCGCGACCCGGCCACGGGTTTGAAGCGTAAAGGCAAGAAAGAAGGATCCTCGTGATGAGCACCAATCCCGCGAACGACAAGGCCGAGGGCCTGGCCTCCAATCCCTATGCGCTGGTCGCCGGCGGCATCGCGCTCGGCGTGGTGATCGGCATGCTGGTCCCGCGCTCGCAGAAGGAGCGCGAGCTGCTGGATGCGACGGGCAAGCAGCTCGCAGGCAAGGTTACGGGCACCGTGAGCGCCGTTAAGGAAGCCGGCCGGGCGGAGATCGAATCCCTCCTCCCCAGCCGCGACGACGCAAAAAATCGCGTGGGTGCGCTGTTCGGGAATGTGTTGGATGCAGCCAGGGATGCAGCGCAAAAGGCTTGAGGCCGGCGCGCCTGCTTCCTAAGGGCCTCTATAAAACCATAAAGTGTTTTTCGGAGGCTAAATGAGCAAACTGCACCTCGTCTTCGGCGGTCGCGTGACCGATCCGATGACGCTCGATTTCGTCGATCCCACCAAGCTGGACGTGGTCGGCATCTTCCCCGACTATGCCGCGGCCGAGAATGCCTGGCGCAGCGCCGCCCAGCGCACGGTGGATGATGCCGAGATGCGTTATGTGGTGGTCCATCTCCACCGCCTGCTCGAGCCCGACCTCGAGGGCTGAGCATTTCCCGGACCGCCGTCCCCGATCCGGGGATGGTGGTTCAGGCCTTGCGCCAGTGCCACATGAACAACGGGCGCGCAGCTGCCAGCCCCGCCAGAAATCCACCTATGGGTGCGGCGGCGGTGCGGGCGAGGGATTCGAGGAGCGAGAGGCCCTGGGGCATGGGCTGCAGCAGGCCGGTCAGAATCGAGATTACCGCCCAGGCCGCGGCGAGCCAGGCGACGTGGACCGTCCTTGCCGAGAACGGACCGACCGCCCTGGTGCGCGGCTGGCCATAGAGCAGGGCATAGGCGCCCAGCACCGCCGACAGCGCGCCGCTCATCCCGAGCAGCGGCCACAGCGCATCCGGGGTCAGCAGATAATAGGTCGCCGCGGACGCAAAAGCGCCGATCGCGTAGAGCAGCAGGAACTGCGGCCAGCCGATCACCTGCTCGGTCTTCTGCCCGGTGATCACCAGGATCAGCACGTTGAAGAAGATCTGCAGCGCGCTGACATGGATGAACAAGGTCGTCAGCGGCGTGAGGATCGCCGGCACCGCGGGCGTGCCCGGCCGGAACAACTCCTCCCCGGCCCGTGCCGGGATGAAGCCGCCGAGCACCGCGGCGTCCTGCAGATTGCCGGTGATCAGGATCACGGCGCCAATCAGCGCCGTGATCGCCGAAATCAGGATCGTCGCGGGAAAGTCGCGGAACTTCACGCTCAGATGAATTCGATCTTGGACACCAGATAATAGCGGTCGCCGGCAGGCACCGAGACCTCGACTTCCTCGTCCACCTTGCGCCCGATCAGCGCACGGCCGATCGGCGAGTTGTACGAGATGCGGCCACGGCTCGCATCCGCCTCGGTCTCGCCGACGATCTGGTACTTGAGCGGCTTGTCGTCCTCGTCGAGCAGCGTCACCGTCGCGCCGAACACGACCTTGTCGCCCGAAAGCTCCTTCGGGTCGATGATCTGGGCGCGGCTCAGCTTGCCTTCGATATCGGCGATCGTGGCCTCGTTCTGGCCCTGCTGCTCCTTGGCGGCATGATATTCGGCGTTTTCCGAGAGATCGCCATGTGCGCGCGCCTCCTCGATCGCATCCACGATCAGCGGGCGCTCGATTTTCAGGCGCTTCAGCTCCGCGGTCAGCTTCTCATAGCCTTCCTGAAGCATCGGCATCTTATCGACCGTCGCCATCCACCAAGTCCTTCAAAACGCCCCGTTCCACAAGCGCCCCCGGATGGAGACGCCCGCACATGGATACTGAATGGGGGAGATCAATTGTGCGAACGCGAATAATAAGCCTGCCGTTGCCGCACTGCAAGGCTAGGAAAGTTACGCGCGGGAGGAAGCTGCGATAATAATGCTCCCCGGCGAGCGCCAGGGAGCATCATGATCGATCAGCCGCGCGAGGCGTAGAAGGCCTGGAGCGGCCGCACGTCCAGGCTGTGCTTCGACAGCGCCTCGATCGCCCGCGCCGCCGCGACGCTTGCCTGCGCCGTGGTGAAGTAGGGGATCTTGAGGTTGAGCGCCGAGCGACGGATGTCCGACGAGTCCTTGAGCGACTGCCAGCCTTCGGTGGTGTTGAAGATCAGCGCGATATCGCCGTCGAGGATGCGATCGACGATATGCGGGCGGCCCTGCGCCACCTTGTTGACCCGCTCCACCTGGATGCCCTCGGCCTCGAGGTAATCAGCGGTGCCGCCGGTCGCGACGATGGTGAAGCCCATCCCGGCGAGCAGCTGCACGCCCGGCAGGATCACCGGCTTGTCGGTATCCTTGACGCTGACGAACAGGCGCCCCGTGCTCGGCAGCACCGTCCCCGCCCCCAGCTGCGCCTTGGCGAAGCTGGTCGCGAAATCGAGGTCGATGCCCATCACTTCGCCGGTCGACTTCATCTCGGGGCTCAGCACCGGATCGACGCCCGGGAACTTGTTGAACGGGAACACCGCTTCCTTGACCGCGATATAGTCGATGTCGCGATCGATCTTCGGCAGGTCGGCCAGCATCTCGCCCGCCATCACGCGGCTGGCGATCTTGGCGACCGGCGCGCCGATCGCCTTGGCGACGAACGGCACGGTGCGCGAGGCACGCGGGTTGACCTCGATCAGATAGACTTCGCCGTCCTTCACCGCGAACTGGATGTTCATCAGGCCCTTGACCTTGAGCGCGCGGGCCAGCGCATCGGTCTGGCGCTCGATCTCGGCGATGATCTCGGCCGGCAGGCTGTAGGGCGGGATCGAGCAGGCGCTGTCGCCCGAATGGACGCCGGCTTCCTCGATATGCTGGAGCACGCCCGCGACCACCACATCGGTACCGTCGGCGATCGCGTCCACGTCCACTTCGACCGCGTCGCGCAGATACTGGTCGATCAGAACCGGGCTGTCCCCGGACACCTGCACCGCGGTCTGGATATAGTCGTCCAGCTGCTGGGTGGAGTCGACGATCTCCATCGCGCGGCCGCCGAGCACGTAGCTCGGGCGCATCAGCACCGGATAGCCGATGCGCTCGGCGATCTTCACCGCCTCGTCGCGGGTGCGCGCCAGGCCATTGGCCGGCTGCTTGAGACCGAGCTTCTCGACCAGGTCGGCGAAGCGCTCGCGGTCCTCGGCCAGGTCGATCGCGTCCGGCGAGGTGCCGAGGATCGGGATGCCGGCATCTTCCAGCGCCTTGGCGAGGTTGAGCGGGGTCTGGCCGCCGAACTGGACGATCACGCCGACCAGCTCGCCCTTCGACTTCTCGACGTGCAGGATCTCCAGCACGTCCTCGGCGGTCAGCGGCTCGAAATAGAGGCGGTCCGAAGTGTCATAGTCGGTGCTCACCGTCTCCGGGTTGCAGTTGACCATGATCGTCTCATAGCCCGCATCCGCCAGCGCGAAGCAGGCGTGGCAGCAGCAATAGTCGAACTCGATGCCCTGGCCGATGCGGTTGGGACCGCCGCCCAGGATCACGATCTTCTTGCGGTCGCTCGGCGCGGCCTCGTTCTCGGGCTCGCCGAAGCTCGGCGCTTCGTAGGTCGAGTACATGTAGGGCGTCTTCGCCTCGAACTCGGCCGCGCAGGTGTCGATCCGCTTGAACACCGGGCGCACGCCCAGCTTGTGGCGGTGCGCGCGCACGTCATTCTCGGTGACGCCGCCGGTCATCGCCTTGACGACTTCGCCGATCAGGCCCGACGACTTCGCCATGGCATCGCTGCCTTCGCGCAGGTTCGCCGACTTGAGCGCGAGGAAGGCCAGGCGCTTGTCGCTGAAGCCCATCGCCTTGAGGCGGCGCATGCCGGCCGCATCCTGGGGCAACCCCTGCTCCATCACTTCGGCCTCGGCCGCGATGATCTCGGCCAGGCGCTCCATGAACCACGGGTCGTATTGGCCGATCGCGCAGACCTCGCGCACGGTGAAGCCCTCGCGCAGCGCCTGGGCGGCGATCAGCAGCCGGTCGGGCGAGCGGACGGCCAGCGCCGCCTCGATCTCGTCGCGACGCGCGCCGGCGAGCTTGTCGACATTGTTGAAGCCGCTGAGGCCGGTCTCGAGACCGCGCAGCGCCTTCTGCATCGATTCATGGATGCTGCGGCCGATCGCCATGACTTCGCCGACCGACTTCATCGCGGTGCCGAGCGTCGCTTCGGCGCCCTTGAACTTCTCGAAGGCGAAGCGCGGGATCTTGGTGACGATGTAATCGATCGTCGGCTCGAACGACGCCGGGGTGGCGCCGGTGATGTCGTTGTCGATTTCGTCGAGCGTATAGCCCACCGCCAGCTTGGCCGCGACCTTGGCGATCGGGAAGCCAGTCGCCTTGGACGCCAGCGCCGAGGACCGCGACACGCGCGGGTTCATCTCGATGACGATCAGGCGGCCGTCCTTCGGATTCACTGCGAACTGCACGTTCGAACCGCCGGTTTCCACGCCGATTTCGCGGAGCACCGCGATCGATGCATTGCGCATGATCTGGTATTCCTTGTCGGTCAGCGTCAGCGCCGGGGCGACGGTGATCGAGTCACCGGTGTGGGTGCCCATCGCATCGACATTCTCGATGCTGCACACGATGATGGCGTTGTCCTTGCGATCGCGGACAACCTCCATCTCATATTCCTTCCAACCGAGGAGCGACTCCTCGATCAGCACCTCGGTGGTCGGCGACAGGTCGAGGCCCGTCCGCACGATGGCGATGAATTCCTCGCGATTGTACGCGATGCCGCCACCCGAGCCGCCCATGGTGAAGCTGGGACGGATGATCGCGGGCAGGCCGACATGCTCGAGCCCGGCCAGCGCCTCGGCCTCGGTATGCGCGATATGGCTGCGGGCGCTTTCGAGCCCGATCTTGGTCATCGCGTCCTTGAACTTCAGCCGGTCCTCGGCCTTGTCGATCGCCTCGGCATCGGCACCGATCATGATGCAGCCGAACTTCTCCAGCGTGCCGTCATTGGCGAGCGCCAGCGCGGTGTTGAGCGCGGTCTGGCCGCCCATCGTGGGGAGCACCGCATCGGGGCGCTCCTTCTCGATGATCTTGGCGACGATCGCCGGCGTGATCGGCTCGACATAGGTGGCGTCGGCCAGCTCGGGATCGGTCATGATCGTCGCCGGGTTCGAATTGACCAGGACGATGCGATAGCCCTCTTCCTTGAGCGCCTTGATCGCCTGCGTGCCCGAATAATCGAACTCGCAGGCCTGGCCGATCACGATCGGACCGGCGCCAATGACGAGGATGGAGGAGATGTCGGTGCGTTTTGGCATTATCTTTTCGTCGCCTCAACTAGGCTTTTGATTTCTACAGGACCTTCGATTTTTGCCTCCGTCGGCAATCGGTCCTTCACACACGCCAGAACTTCTTTGCGGGTGCTTGCGGGCAATAACAGCACAACCGTCGCGCCGTGAATGTTGCCCGGATCGAGAGTTAAGACACGAACATCGGATATTGTGCAGATGGCCGCATCTTCCACGGCGTTACCGTGCAAATCCTGGTTCGGCTTCTCACCGCTCGCCACGCGAAGATATGATCCACCGAGTGAAAATTGCTCATATCTCACCACAAAAGCGCGTTCCGGCAGGGCGGAAAGCGGGGGCGCGGAAGCCTGACAACCGGCGAGGGGCATCCCAAAGAGTGCAATTAAGGCTTTCGCCATCACTTGCCCATCATCCCCACGAACCGTTCGAACAGATACAGGCTGTCCTGCGGACCCGGGCTGGCCTCGGGGTGATACTGCACGCTGAACGCCGGACGATCGGTCAGCTCGATGCCCGCGTTCGATCCGTCGAACAGCGACACATGCGTCTCGCGGGCATTCTCGGGGAGCGTCTCGCGCTCGACCGCGAAGCCGTGGTTCATGCTGGTGATCTCCACCGCGCCGTCTTCCAGCCGCTTGACCGGATGGTTGGCGCCGCGATGGCCCTGGAACATCTTGGTGGTCTCGGCGCCGACGGCGAGACCCAGCAGCTGGTGGCCAAGGCAGATGCCGAACAGCGGCTTGCCGGTCTCGAGCAGCTGGCGGATCACCGGCACGGCATATTCGCCGGTCGCCGCGGGATCGCCCGGGCCGTTCGACAGGAAGAAGCCGTCCGGGTTGAACGCCATGATCTGCTCGAACGTCGCCTGCGCCGGCAGCACGGTAACCTTGGCGCCGGCCTGGACCAGGTTGCGGAAGATGTTGCGCTTCGAGCCATAATCGAGCGCGACGACATGCGGGCGGGTATCTTCCTGGCCGCCGTCATCATAGCCGAAGCCGAGGCGCCAGACGCCGCCTTCCCAGCCATAATGCGTCTCGGCGGTCACGGTGATCGCGAGGTCCATGCCCTCCAGGCCCGGCCAGGCGCGTGCCATCTCGAGCAGCAGCGGAATGTCGAACTTACCCTCGGCCGAATGCGCGATCACGCCGTTGGGCGCGCCGGCCAGGCGGATGCGGCGGGTCAGCGCGCGGGTGTCGATGCCCGACAGGCCGATGCGGGCATGCTTCTTCATCCAGGCATCGAGATGCTCGGTCGAACGGAAATTGCTCGGCTCGGTGACGTCCTCGCGGACGATCATGCCCAGCGCATGGGGATCGTCGGCCTCGATATCGTCGGGGTTCGCGCCGACGTTACCGATATGCGGGAAGGTGAAGTTGATGATCTGGCCCGCGAACGACGGATCAGTCATGATCTCCTGATAGCCGGTCATCGCGGTGTGGAAGCACACTTCGCCGACGGCCTGGCCTTCGGCGCCAAAGCCACGGCCCCAGATCACGTCCCCCGACTCCAAAACCAGAACACCGGTAGCTCCGGCAGGCATGGGCGTAGGCGTGGCGTCGGCCATTGAGGGGTGGCTCTCCATTTGAGGTGCAGCAATGTCGCTAAGTGCCGCCCGCTAGACCCCTACCCCCCTCGCGTCAACCGGTTCGCGGGTCTATTGCGGGTTCAAATTCCGATTCACGAGAGACGAAATGATCCGAGACGATATCAAGGCCGCCCAGATCACCGCCATGAAGGCCGGCGACAAGGAGACCCGCGGCGCGATCAGCCTGATCCAGAGCGCGATCAAGAACCGCGACATCGAGGAGCGCACCAAGGCGGTCCAGATGGACGATGACGCGCTGGTGATCGAGGTGCTGCAGAAGATGGTCAAGCAGCGCCGCGAATCGATCGAGATGTTCGAAAAGGGCGGCCGCCAGGAGCTGGCCGACAACGAGAAGGCCGAGGTCGCGGTGATCGAGCGCTTCCTCCCCGCCCAGATGAGCGACGAAGAGACCACCGCGGCGATCGAGGCGATCAAGGCCGAGCTGGGCGCCAGCGGCATGAAGGACATGGGCCGGGTGATGGCCGAGCTGAAGGCGCGCCACGCGACGACGCTCGACATGAGCAAGGCGAGCGGGCTGGTGAAGGCGGCGCTGAGCTGAGGGCATGCTAACTCCCCCTCCCTTCCAAGGGAGGGGGTTGGGGGGTGGGTGAGTGTTCACGCAAAGCAAGCTATGGATGCAGGCACGCGCGAAGGAACTGCGCCAGAACCCCACGCCCATGGAAGCCAAGCTCTGGCAACGACTCAGAGCCTCTCAGCTGGAAGGGATCAAGTTCCGCTTCCAGCATGTCATAGAACCGTGCATCGTCGATTTTTGCGCTGCGAGCATAGGGCTTGTGGTGGAAATCGACGGCGACACCCACATTCCCGAGACCGATCGCGATCGCGACATCGGCTTGGGACAACTTGGCTACACAGTGCTGCGTTTCACCAATCATGAAGTCTCGACCAACATCGACGGCGTGCTCGAAACCATAGCTTCTCGGGCGCGCGGCCTTGCCGTGCGTCAGTGGAATCGAGGAAACACCCTCCCCCCAGCCCCCTCCCTTGGAAGGGAGGGGGAGTAAAGTGTCCCTCACTCCGCAATTTCTCGATGAACTCCGTGCCCGGACCCTTCTGTCCGGGCTCATCGCCAAAACGACCAAGCTGCAAAAGGCGGGTCGCGAGTTCCGCGCCTGCTGTCCGTTCCACAACGAGAAGACCCCAAGCTTCTATGTGAACGACGAGAAGGGCTTTTATCACTGCTTCGGTTGCGGGGCGCATGGCGATGCGATCCGCTGGATGACCGACCAGCGGGGCCTGCCCTTCATCGATGCGGTGAAGGAGCTGGTCCAGGCCGCTGGCATGGAGATGCCTGAGCAGGACCGCCGCAGCGCCGAGAAGGCCGAGCGCGCCAAGGGCCTGCACGAGGCGATGGAGGACGCGGCGAAGTTCTTCGTCGAGAAGCTCGGCGCGATCGAAGGTGCCGAGGCGCGCGCGGTGCTCAAGAAGCGCGGGATCCGCGAGGACACCGCGCGGACCTTCGGCATCGGCTATTCCCCCGATTCGCGCGGGCGGCTCAAGGAAGCGCTGAAGTCCTACGGCGATGCGATGCTGGTCGAAGCCGGCATGCTCATCCAGGTCGAGAACAAGGACCCGTACGACCGCTTCCGCGGGCGGCTGATGATCCCGATCCGCGACGTGCGCGGGCGGACGATTGCGTTCGGCGGCCGGATCATCGGCGAGGGCGAGCCCAAATATCTCAACTCGCCCGAGACGCCGCTCTTCGACAAGGGCCGTACGCTCTACAATCTCGACCGCGCCCAGGCGGCGGCGCGCAAGACCGGGCGGATCATCGCGGTCGAAGGCTATATGGACGTGATCGCGCTCGCCCAGGCCGGGTTCGGCGAGGCGGTGGCGCCGCTTGGCACCGCGATGACCGAGCATCAGCTCGAGCGGCTGTGGCGAATCGCCGACGTGCCCCTGCTCTGCTTCGACGGCGACTCGGCCGGCCGGAAGGCCGCGTTGCGCGCCGCCCACCGGGCGATGCCGATGCTAGAGCCGGGCCGCAGCCTCGCCTTCGTCACCCTGCCCGACGGGCTCGACCCGGACGACCTCGTCCGCGCCCAGGGGCCGCAGGCGTTCGAGGCGCTGCTCGGCAAGGCGCGGCCTCTGGTCGACCTGCTCTGGGAAAGCGAGCTCGCCGCCGAACCGCTCGACACGCCCGAGCAGCGCGCGGGGCTCAAGCGCCGCCTCGGCGAGCTCGCCGGGGCGATCGCCGACCCCAATGTTAAGCACGAATATCTCGCCGAGTTCCGCGAGCGCACCGACACCCATTTCGGCCGCGGCCCGCGCAGCTTCGACGGCGGACCGCGCCGTGGTGGCGGCGGCCCCGGCCCCGCCCCGGCACGCGGCAAGCGGGACAAGCGCGGCAACTGGCTGCCGCCCGAGCCGCCCCTGACCCAGCAGACCCGCGCGGTGCAGGCCGGCGGCCTCGACCCGATCCTCTCCAAGGCCGTGCTTGCGGGGCTGATCCGGCATCCGGCGGAAATCGCCCGCCACATGGAAATCCTCGGCAGTCTTCGCGGCGCATCGGGCGCGCTCGGCAAATTGTTCGAAGCGGTGGTCGATGTCGCGCTCGAAGATCGTCAGCTTGATCAGGGCAAAGTACTCACCATATTGGCGAAGTCCGGTTTTGATCAGATGGCGAGCGAGCTGCTCCGGGCCCATACCCTGCCCTTTTCCTTCACCCGGCCCCAGGCCGAGGAGAAAAAGGCGCGCGAAGACCTGAGTGAGGCAATCGCGGTGATGGTGGCGTGTCCCGCTGTGGATACGGCATTGGCAGAGGCAACGGCCGCGATGCTCGAGCGTTTCGATGACGAGGCGTTTGCCCGACAACAGGCCCTGCTTCGGCAGCGACAAGAGTTGGAAACACGTATCGCAAATCTGAAGCTTGCGGACGAAGCGGATTTCGACGATTAGGGCGGCGTATAATTGCCGCCATCCAAGTTTCGAGGATTTGAATGGCCAAGGCGAACATGGCGGACGTCACCGAGGGCAATGAAGCCGGCGACGCACCGCTTATCGATCTGAACGAAGGTTCGATCAAGAAGCTCGTCGCGCGGGCGAAGAAGCGCGGCTACATCACTGTCGACCAGCTCAACGAGATGCTTCCGCAGGACCAGATGTCCTCGGAGCAGATCGAGGACGTGATGGCGGCGCTCAACGACATGGGCGTCAACGTCGTCGAGAATGAGGAAGCCGGCGAGGACGCCGAGCCCGAGGACGACAGCCAGGACGAGGCTGATTCGAACGACAGCGGCGACGATTCGGCCCCTGCCTTCGAGACCAAGAAGAAGGAAACCGTCGACCGGACCGACGATCCGGTGCGCATGTACCTGCGCGAGATGGGCGCCGTCGAGCTCCTGTCGCGCGAAGGCGAAATCGCGATCGCGAAGCGCATCGAGGCCGGCCGCGACACGATGATCCTGGGGCTCTGCGAGTCGCCGATCACGTTCAACGCGATCATCGGCTGGTCGAACGCGCTCAACGAAGGCACGATGCAGCTGCGCGAGATCCTCGATCTCGACGCCATGCTCAACAAGGGTCCGTCGGCCGAGCAGGTCGAGGGCGCCGAAGAGGATGATAGCGGCGAGATCAGCGAGAAGACCGCCGGCGCCAGCATCAAGGAAGAAGAAGAAGTCGAGGAAGTCCAGGACGACGAGGACGAGGACTCGATGACCGAGCGCCGCACGCCGCGGCCGTCGGACGACGAGGAAGAGGACAACACCCTCAGCCTCGCCCAGATGGAAGAGACGCTCAAGCCGCAGGCGCTTGAGAAGTTCGCCAACATCACGTCGATCTACAAGAAATTCTCCAAGATGCAGCTTTCGCGTCTCGACGCGATGGCAGCCGGCGGCGAGCTCGCCGCGTCGGAAGAGAAGAAGTACCAGAAGCTGCGCGAGGAGCTGACCGCCGAAGTCGAGTCGGTCCAGTTCCACCAGCAGAAGATCGAATATCTCGTCGACCAGCTCTACAGCTTCAACCGGCGCCTCACCGCGCTGGGCGGCCAGATGCTGCGCCTCGCCGAGCGCCACAAGGTCAGCCGCAAGGACTTCCTCGATCGCTATGTCGATCACGAGCTGGACGAGCAGTGGCTGCAGTCGGTGCAGGGCATCGACAAGAAGTGGGCCGCTTTCGTGGCCAACGAGGCCCCGTCGGTGGATCGCATCCGCACCGAGGTTTCCGAGATTTCGCAGTCGACGGGCATGGCGCTCGCCGAATTCCGCCGCATCGTGAACATGGTGCAGAAGGGCGAGCGCGAGGCGCGTATCGCGAAGAAGGAGATGGTCGAGGCCAATCTCCGCCTCGTGATCTCGATCGCCAAGAAGTACACCAATCGCGGCCTGCAGTTCCTGGATCTCATCCAGGAGGGCAATATCGGCCTGATGAAGGCGGTCGATAAGTTCGAATATCGCCGCGGCTACAAGTTCAGCACCTATGCGACCTGGTGGATCCGCCAGGCGATCACCCGCTCTATCGCGGACCAGGCGCGCACGATCCGCATCCCGGTCCACATGATCGAGACGATCAACAAGCTGGTCCGCACGAGCCGTCAGTTCCTCCACGAGCAGGGCCGCGAGCCCACGCCGGAGGAAATGGCCGAGCGCCTGAGCATGCCGCTCGAAAAGGTGCGCAAGGTGATGAAGATCGCCAAGGAGCCGATCAGCCTCGAAACGCCGATCGGCGACGAGGAAGATTCTCACCTGGGTGATTTCATCGAGGACAAGAACGCCGTGATCCCGGTGGATGCCGCGATCCAGGCGAACCTCAAGGAAACGGTCACCCGCGTCCTCGCCTCGCTCACCCCGCGCGAGGAGCGCGTGCTGCGCATGCGCTTCGGCATCGGCATGAACACCGATCACACGCTCGAGGAAGTCGGCCAGCAGTTCTCGGTCACCCGCGAGCGCATCCGTCAGATCGAGGCCAAGGCGCTGCGCAAGCTCCGCCATCCGAGCCGGAGCAAGAAGCTCAAGGACTATCTGGAGTAAACAAAGTTTCAAAAGGGGCGCGGAAGCGCTCTTTTTTGATTTCCGGCCATTCGCGCGAAATCGTATCATAACTGACGAAATATTCTAGTTTTGCACGATTATGGCGGAAAAGGTGAGAAGATTTCGCCGATTTCCTGCAAAAAAGAGCGCATTTCCGCAGGATTCGACAACGGAAGCGCTTGACATTATGTACATGTGGCGATACAATAGAACCACTACGATTCGAGGCATTTTTGCCCCAGAGTTCGCGGAATATCGAACTTTGATGG
>JAEXLC010000348.1 GCA_023445495.1 Pseudomonadota bacterium
GGCCAGCTACGAGGCGCGAGCGCACGGCGTCCGCTCGGCGCTTCCGTCGGTGACCGCGATCCGGCGGTGCCCGGAGCTGGTCTTCGTCCCGCCGCGCTTCGACGTCTACAAGTCGGTCTCGCGTCAGATCCACGCGATATTCTCCGAATACACCGACCTGATCCAGCCGCTGTCGCTCGACGAGGCCTATCTCGACGTGACCGAGAACCGCCGTGGCATCGAGACCGCATGGCTGACCGCCAGGGACATCCGCCGGCGGATCTTCGAGGAGACCGGGCTCACCGCGTCGGCCGGCATCTCCTACAACAAGTTCCTCGCGAAGCTGGCGTCGGACCAGCGCAAGCCCAACGGGCAGTTCGCGGTGACGCCCGACATGGGCGCGGCGTGGGTCGAGGCGCTGCCGGTGTCACGCTTCCACGGAGTCGGACCCGTGACGGCCGCGAAGATGAAGCGGCTCGGCATCGAGACGGGGGCAGACCTGCGCGCGAAGGACATGCCCTTCCTCCAGCGCCACTTCGGCAGCTCGGCGGAATGGTATCACGACATCGTCCGCGGCATCGACGACCGGCCAGTGAACCCGAACCGCGAGCGCAAGTCGTCGGGCTCGGAGACGACCTTCGACCGCGACCTGATCGATGCGTCCGAGATCGAGGCGGGCGTGCTCGGCCAGGCGGACGACGTGTGGGGTTGGTGCGAGAAGGCGCAGGCCTTCGGGCGCACGGTCACCGTGAAGGTGAAGTTCGCGGACTTCCAGCTCATCACGAGGAGCCGCACCCAGGCGCGCATCGTCGACACGCAGGCCGATCTCCGCGGCGCGAGCCTGGCGCTCATCCGCTCGGTGCTTCCGACCGAGAAGGGCATCCGGCTCGTCGGCGTGACCGTCTCGAACTTCGAACGGCCTGTCGACGCCGGTGGCGGGGCGCTGCCGCTGTTCGGCGACGAGCGGCAGGTCGAAGTCGCCCTGATTGGGGGAGCTCCGTCGGGCATCGCCGAAACGCCCGTGTGAGAATGCCGCGACGCACCGAGGCCGGAGGCTCGTCCAAGGAATAGGGAGGAGATTTCGTCGCCCACGTCCGTCTCGCAAGGCGTTATAGGATCGCGATCGACGGAGGCCTGACGGCCTTGCGTCCTTCGATTGGCTGAGCGCGTCCGCTCACGTCCGGATCAGAGAGGTAGAAGTGGCGAGGACGTTCACCCGAGAGGAGTTTCACGCGCTCGTCTGGTCGAAGCCGATGACGCATCTGGCCAAGGAGTTCGCGATGTCGGACGTCGCGCTGCACAAGATCTGCAGGAAGCACGACGTCCCCAATCCACCGCTCGGCTGGTGGGCGAAGAAGGCCGCCGGGCAGAAGGTGAAGGAGATCGCCCTTCCTAGGGCGAAGGCCGGCATTGCCGATCGGATCACCATCGCCGGTGGCGACCTCTCCCGCGAATCTCCCGCACTGTCCGAGGTCCGTGAGCAGGCGCGCGTCGCGGCCTCCGCGGTGCCGTCGGGCGATCCTGCCGCACCCCACCCAATCATCACCCGGACCGTTGAGAAGCTGCGCAAGGCCAAGCCTTCGCGGACCGGACTCGCCTCGAGCGGCGGGAAGGGGGTCATCAGGTGTGAGGTGGCCTACGCCTCCATCGACAGGCTGGCGGAGTTTCTCCCAGTCCTCGTCCAGGCGGCCGGGCTTCAGGGATTCTCGCTGACCGGGGGTGAGGATGCGGCCTGTTTCTCCGGAAAGGAGGAGGTCATAGGCTTCTCCGTCACCGAGCAGACCATCCGCGAGAAGCACGTCCTGACCGAGGCCGAGCAGGCGGAGGAGGACAAGTGGCGGCGCAAGCGCGATCGTGAATCGGCGCGGGGCTCCCTGGATTGGCGGTTCACGTTCGAGCGCCCGCGTTGTGCCGAATGGGACTATCGACCCAGCGGAAAGCTCTCCGTGGAGTTCGAGCAGGTCTACGTCTGGGGAGGCAGCTCGCCCCGCCGGAGCTTCCGCGACGCCAAGGTCCAGCGGCTGGAGAACATGGCGAGCGACATCGCGGTCGGCCTGGCGGTGATCGCGGCGGCGAAGACCGAGCAGCGGCTCCGCCGGGAGGCGGAAGCCGTGAGGGCGGCGGAGGAGCTGCGGCGCCGGGAGGAGGCGGCACGGCGTCACTTCGTCGAGGAGCGCCGACTGAAGTCCCTCGAGGCGATGCTCGCCGAGTTCGAGGGGCTCGACAGGCTCCGTCGGCTGATCGCGATCGCCAGCGCGGATGGTGGTGGCGAGGATCATCCGAGACTGCGCGAGTTCGTCGCCTGGGCTAACCAGCATCTGGCTTCGCGGGAGGCCGCGCTCCAGCCGGACGGGATCGAGCGACGCTTCGACAAGGAGCGCATCTTCGGCGACACCGACGACGAGGGATTCCGGTTCTCGAGATGGTAGCCGCCTCACGCGTCATCCCGCGGACCGCAGTAGGCTGCTAAAGCGGCTTGTTCCGGGGCTTGGATTCCTCGCCAACTGCCTTCGGCCAGTCCGGCAACCCTGCGAGAAGCTCGCCCAGATCCGCTTGGAGGGCGACCGCGATGCGCGCCAGCGTATCGAGCGAGATGTTCTGGCTACCCCGCTCCACGCGACCGTAGAACGACCGGGCCAGTCCGGCCTCGCGGGCGAAGTCCTCCTGCGACAGGCCGATCGCCTTCCGGCGATCCCTGATCCGCACCCCGACCTCGACCTGCAGCTCCTTGATCATCGCCCACGGATAGCAGCGCGCACGCTCGCGCTCCAGCCAAACACGCGCGGTGTTGACACGAGGTCCGAATGCTGTAATGAGCCTTTTAAGGCCACGCCCTTTAAGGACCATTCCAGGGCCGGGAGATGAACGTGATCGGACGTCGGACGGAACGAAGCGGAATGCAAGCGCCCAGCAGCGCCGCGTCCGTGCGCGGCCGTCCTCTCCCGGCCGCCCTGCCGTCGTCGCCACCACCATGCCTCGTCCGTCCGCCGATCGGCCGGACCAGGGGACCACCATGGGAGATTTAGCGATGACCAACACGATCGAAGACCTCTATGAACTGGGCGCCATGCGCTCCACCTGGCACGCCCTGGCGGCGCGCTGGGAGATCTCGCCGGTTGAGCTGGCCGGGATCATGCCCGACGGCGGGATCGGAAACCCGCGGCCGCCGGCCAGCACCGAGCGCCGCATGCGCCGGATGCTGGCTCTGGACTACCGCCTCCCCTTCGACGACGACGCGGATGCGCGGACCTGGCTCCGCACGCCCATCCCGCAGCTGGGCGGGCTCGCCCCCGTCGACCTGCTCACAATGAGTGACGCCCACGTCCGCGAACTCCAGAGGTTCGCCGAGTGGAGCTTCGGCCGGTGAGCGCGGCGAACCTGATCGAGGATCCGGAATACATCCGCCTCCTCGACGACGTCGCGGGGCACTTGGCCGAGCATGAGGCGAAGCGGCTCGAGCTCTACCGCCGCTTCCTCCAGTGGTCCGTGCGCTCGGCGTCCCCGCTGGTCTCGCGCGTCGTCGATCCCGTCACGCTCGACGGCGCGCTCCAGACGCTGGAGCCCCAGGTCTTCTGGCCGGAGGTCTTCCCGGTCGGCAAGGGTGGGCCGAGCTGGACGAGGGGCACGGTAGCCCAGCGGATGGCCAGTGTGCGCAAGCGGCAGGTCGGCAAGCGCTTCGCGGACAGGAGCTCAGGCGTCTTGCTGCGCGCGCCGAGCCGGAACGTCGGGGGCGTCGGCGTCCGCATCGTGGAGAACTGCCTCGAGGTCCGCTTCTTCAGCGACAGCTTCCTGGTGACCACCTACCGCGGGAACGTCACCGTCGACTTCGAAATGGTCGTGCCGGATACGCTCGTCGACGGCCTCAAGGGC
>JAEXLC010000023.1 GCA_023445495.1 Pseudomonadota bacterium
CGCCCAGCGCCGCGCCCCCCCCGCCCCCGGGGGAGAGCATCGGTTAGATTTCTCCGGTAAGCGTCAATGTCAGCGTCCGCGGCACGATCGGCGTGATCAGCCCCGAGTTGGTCGGGTTCCAGGCGAACTTGTCGGTGAGGTTGGTCACCCGCGCGCGCAGCGTCACCGGATGGCCGTCCAGCTCGAACGCCTGGCGCAGGCCGAGGTTGAACGTCGCATAGCCCGGCAGCGCGACCCGGTTCTCGCGATCGGCATAGCGCCCGCCGCGCACGTTCACGCCGCCGTCCACCGTCAGCCCCGCCACGCCCGGCACCCGCCAGGTAAGGTTGGCCAGCGCGGTCACTTCGGGCCGTCCGATCGGCCGCGTCCCGATCACGCCGCGTGTCACCAGCTCGCCCTCGATCTCGGCATCGAGATAGGTCGCCCCCAGCACCGCGCTCAGCCGCGGCGTCAGCGGCCCGGCCAGCGACAGCTCGACGCCGCGGTGCCGCACCGTGCCGACGAAATCGAACGCCCCCGCCGCATCGATGCCCGGCGTCGGCTTGGACAGGTCGAACAGCCCGGCGATCAGCGTCGGGCCGCCCGCGAACCCGTATTTCACCCCCAGCTCCGCCTGGCGCGAGATCGCGGCGGGCAGCACGGTACCGCGATTGGTCGCGTTGGCCGGGGCGACGCCGGCTTCCTCCAGCCCGCGCGCATAGCTGGCAAAGGCGGTCAGCCGCGGCGTAACCCCCACCGACAGCGCTCCACCATAGAGCCAGGGCCGCGTGGTCTGCTCGGTTACCCGGCCGTCGACCGCGCGCACCCGCTTGGCATATTCCACCCGCTGGGCATCGAACCGCAGCTCGGCGGACGAACCGATCGACAGCCGATAACCAAGCCCGCCGGTCCATTGCCCGACATCGTCGCGCATCCGCGCCGTGCCGCGCGCGATCGCCGGCGCCGCGACTTCGGGGATGTGGTTCACATCGGCATAGGTGCCGGCCGAATAGGCGACGCCCGGATCGGCGATCACGGTGGAATCGCGCCGGCGCGCCATCGCGATGATCCGGTGGGTGAGCGTCCCGGTGACGAACTGCTTCGCCACCGTCGCTTCGCTCGACACCGCCCAGCGATTCTCCGGACCGAACAGCAACCCGCTCTGCGCCGCTTCGCGGCCATTGCCGGTGAAGCGCAGCAGGTTGAACGCGCTATGGTCATAGGGCAGCGCGTTGCGGAAGATCGAGGCGCCGAATTCCCAGCCGCCCCCGGCATCGATATCGGCAAAGGCGCCGATCAGGTCCGAGCCATTCTTGTTCCCCATCCAGCTCTGGGTGCGATTGGTCCAGCGCTTGAGCGTGCGCGGCGCGGCGGCGGGATTGGCGAAGAAGGTATCGCCTTCGCGCGGAAACCAGTTGTGGCTCCACAGCCCGGTGATCCGCACGCCCGGTGCCGGGGTCCAGCGCGGCACCAGGCCCACCGCCGTGAAGTCGCCGGTGGTGCCGTCGGTATAGCGCTGCCCCAGGCTCAGCTGGAGCCCGCCGGCGACCGACAGCTTGCCGTCCGCCGTGCCCGCGGCACCGCGCAGCATCGCCACCGGCCCCGAACCGCCCCACCAGCCCGCCTCGAGCGAAGCCCGCGCACCGGCGCCTCCCGCCGGCAGCGTATATTGCACCACGCCGGACGGCGCGGCGAAATCGGTGCGCAGCCCATTGGCGCCCACCCGGATCGCGGTGCCGCCGTTCAGCGGCTGGAGCATGCCGGCGACGCGGACATAATAATGATCCTCGATCCGGTAGTTCCCCGCCGCCTGCAGGTCGAAGCCGCGCACCTCGCCTTCCGAATAGAGCCCGACTTCCTCGATCCCGATCCGCCGGCCGAACGCATCGTCGGCGGCGCGCACCACATCGCCGTTCGCCGGCGGTTGCGGCGCGCTTGCCGTCTGGGCGTGGGCGGCCGGCACGGCAAGCACCGACAGGCAGAACAACGAATGACGCATGGCTTTACCCTCTTCGCTGACACCCCCTGTCGGCGCCGATCTGCCGCCGATCGAAGCGCCGGGTGAGCGGGCTGGGACGAACGGATTGCCCGCGTGACGAACGGCAGTTCGCGCGCGCGCGTTCGCGGGCTATCCTGCGTGCATGGAGAGGACGGCCGGCGAGTCGATCTGGGACATTCGGGTCCCGCTCAGTGCAGCGGCGGCGCTGGCGCTGTTCGCCTTCCTGCTCGGCTTCGGCATGGGCGGGCTGGAGGCCGGCGCCGATCGCTTCTCCACCGAGCATCCCGATGAGGCACGGCTGGCCCGCATCCTCGTCTGGGGCGCGATGCTCAGCATCGCCTGGGCCTGCCGCAAGCCGGTGCAGGAGCTTCTGCAATCGCCCCGCCATTCGCCGCTGCTGCTCGGCGCGCTCGCCTTCGTGCCGGTGACGCTGGCCGAGCTCGCCGCCTCGCGCTTCGCCTTCGCCATCTCGCCCTATCAGCTATGCGGCCCCGGCGGCCCGGCGCTGCCCGCGCCTTTGGTCAGCTGCCTGCCGCGCTCGGCGATCCTCGGCTCGACCGCCTTGCTCACGCTGATGGCCTGGGGCCGCCACCTCGCCAATCGCCGCGTCCTCGACGACGAGGACGAGCAGGTGATCGAGCCGATCCTGCTCGCCCCGCCGAGCACCGAGGACTGGCTCGACTTGCCCGAGGCGCCGTTCCTCCGCCTGCGCGCCTGCGACGTCGCCCAGATCCGCTCGGCCGGCAATTACAGCGAGATCGTCGCGCATGGCCGGGTCAATCTCGTCCGCGCGCCATTGTCGGAACTGGCCACGCGCTTCGCCGCGCTCGGCTTTGTCCGCGTGCATCGCCAGGTGGTGGTCAACCGCGGCCATGTCTCGCAAATCTATCGCGAGGCCGGCGGCCGCCCGGCGGTCCAGCTTCGCTGCGGCGAGATCGTCCCGCTCGGCCGCAGCTACCGCACCGCGCTTTCCACGCTCTGCCACTGATCCCCGGCTTTCCGGGACCTGATCGCCATCTGCCGCGTTGAGTTGGCAAGCGGGCAGATTTCGCCCGCGCAACGAGACCAACCCTCGGGACGCGGATGGCCACGGCGATCTTCCAGACCAACAGTTTCGAAGAGCTCGGGGAGCTGGGCCGGCTGACTGCCGCGATCGGTCCGGATTCGCCGCTCGGCCCGGTGTCGGGCTGGTCGAACGCGCTAACCGCCGCCGTGCGGATGATGCTGCCCGCCCGCGCCGAGATCGTGATGTTCTGGGGCCCCGATTTCTGCGCGCTCTACAACCAGGCCTATGCCCCCACGATCGGCGACAAGCACCCCCATGCGCTGGGCCAGTCGGCGCGGATCTGGTGGGGCGAACTGTGGGACGATCTCGGCCCGCTGCTCCAAGGCGTGCGCGACACCGGCGAGACCTTCTGGGCGAAGGACCGGCCCTTCTATATCGAGCGCGATCAGGGGCGCGGCGAGACGGTCTATTTCGACATCAGCTATTCGCCGGTGTTCGACGATGACGGATCGGTCGGCGGCGTGCTGTGCATCGTCAGCGAAACCACCGCGCGAGTGCTGTCCGAGCGTGAGGCGCTGGCCGACCGCGCGCGGCTGTGGACGCTCGCCCGCGATCCCTTCCTGATCGCCGACAGCCAGGGCATCTGGCGCAACGCCAGCCCCGCCTGGACCGAGATACTGGGCTGGAGCGAGGCGGAGCTGACCGGCCGCACCTCCGAATGGATCGAGCATCCCGACGATCTCGAGCGCACCCGCGCCGAACTCGCCAGGCTCCAGCAGGGCGAACCGACCTGGCGCTTCGAGAACCGCCTGCGCGGCAAGGATGGCGACTATCGCTGGTTCAGCTGGACCAGCGCGCCCGAGGGCGACCTGCTCTACTGCGTCGCGCGGGACATCACCGCCGAGCGGGAAGCCGCCGAAGCGCTGGAGACCGCCGAGGCCGCCCTGCGCCAGGCCCAGAAGATGGAGACGGTCGGCCAGCTTACCGGCGGCGTCGCGCATGACTTCAACAATCTGCTCCAGGTCGTCACCGGCAATCTCGACATCCTCCAGCGCAACCTGCCGTCCGATCCGCCCCGCCTCGCCCGCGCCGCCGATGCGGCGATGCAGGGCGCCCAGCGCGCCGCGATGCTCACCCAGCGGCTGCTCGCTTTCTCGCGCCGCCAGCCGCTCGCTCCCGAACGGATCGAGCCGAACCGGCTGATCTCCGGCATGTCCGACATGCTCCATCGCAGCCTGGGCGAGACGATCGAGGTGGCGTTCGCGCCCGATGCCCGCGCCTGGCCGGTCGAGATCGACGCCAACCAGCTCGAAAACGCCCTGCTCAACCTCGCGATCAACGCCCGCGACGCGATGCCCGAGGGCGGCAAGCTCGTCATCGAGACCGCCAACACCCATCTCGACGCGCATTATGCCGCGCGCGACAGCGAAGTGACGCCCGGCCAATATGTCGTGATCTGCGTGTCCGACACCGGTACCGGCATGGACGCGGACACGCTCGCCCATGCCTTCGAGCCCTTCTTCACCACCAAGGAAGTCGGCCGCGGCACCGGGCTCGGCCTGTCGATGGTCTATGGCTTCATCCGCCAGTCGGGCGGCCATGTCCGCATCTATTCCGAGCCCGGCCACGGCACCACGGTGAAGCTCTATCTGCCCCGCTATCACGGTCAGCCCCGTGCGCCCGAAGCCCCGGCCATCGAGGTCGCGCCCCAGGGCAATGTCCATGAGACGATCCTGGTCTGCGAGGACAGCGACGAGGTCCGCGCCTACACGGTCGAGGTGCTGCGCGAGCTCGGCTACCAGGTGATCGAGGCCGGCGACGGCCCCGCCGCGCTTGCCGCGCTCGATGCCGAGCCCGGCCGGATCGACCTGCTGTTCACCGATGTCGTCCTGCCGCGCGGCATGACCGGGGCGGTGCTGGCGGCCGAGGCGCAGGCGAAACGCCCCGAACTGAAAGTGCTGTTCACCACCGGCTATGCCCGCAACGCGATCGTCCATCACGGCCGGCTCGATCCGGGCGTCCAGCTCCTCCCCAAGCCCTTCACCTATACCGACCTCGCCGCCAGGGTGCGCGAGATGCTGGATGGATCATAAATCCTCCCCGAGCTTGTCTCGGGGAGGGGGACCGCTCGCGCAGCGAGTGGTGGAGGGGCCGGCGCAACGCGCCGGTGAACCGGCGCGCCCCTCCACCACCGCCTTCGGCGGCGATCCCCCTCCCCCAGCAAGCTGGGGGAGGAATTGCGTTGCCCGTCAGTTGCCGTTCAGCCCCGATCCGCTTAGCACGCGGCCATGCGCATCCTTGCTCCCGTTGCCGCCGCGATGCTGATCGCCGCCCCCGCCGCCGCCCAGACCGGCAAGCCCGCCCCGATCCTGACCACGCCCGAGGCGAAGGACGTGTGGACCCACGCCCAGCCCGAAGTGGCGCGCGTCACCCATGTCGACCTCAAGCTCGACGTGGACTTCGCGACCAAGACGCTGTCGGGCGTCGCCACGCTCGACGTGCTGGCGGCCAAGGGCGCGAAGGAGATCGTCCTCGACGTCGATGACCTGACGGTCGAGAGTGTCACCTGCCCCAAGGGCAAGCCCCTGCCCTTCACCATCGGCCCGCGCGAGACCGAAACCGGCCTCGGCTCGGCGCTCACCGTGCAGCTTGAGGGCAACAAGCAGATCCTGATCCGCTACAAGACCAAGCCCGGTGCCAGCGCGCTGGGCTGGCTCCCGCCCGAGTTGACCGCCGGCAAGGCGAAGCCCTATCTGTTCAGCCAGGGCCAGCCGATCAACAACCGCAGCTGGATCCCCACCCAGGACAGCCCCGGCATCCGCCAGACCTGGTCCGCCACGCTGACCGTGCCCGAGGGTTTCGTCGCGGTGATGAGCGGCGACCGGCTCGACGGCGCCAAGGGTCAGGCCGCAGCGAACGGCAAGCGCGCCTTCCATTTCAAGATGGACCGCCCGGTGCCGCCCTATCTGATCGCCTTCGCGGTCGGCGACCTCGCCTTCAAGGCGACCGGCCCGCGCTCCGGCGTCTGGGCCGAGCCGAGCCAGCTCGATGCCGCCGCGTACGAAGTCGGCGATGTCGAGAAGATGATCGACGCCGCCCAGGCGCTCTACGGCCCCTATCGCTGGGGCCGCTACGACATGCTCGTGCTGCCGCCGAGCTTCCCGTACGGCGGCATGGAGAACCCCACCCTCACCTTCCTGACCCCGACGATCATCACCGGCGACCGCTCGAACACCGATGTCGTCGCGCATGAGCTGGCGCATAGCTGGTCGGGCAATCTCGTCACCAACGCGACCTGGTCGGACTCCTGGCTCAACGAGGGCTTCACCACCTATTTCGAAAACCGGATCATGGAGGCGGTCTACGGCAAGGAACGCGCCGCCATGTACGCCGATCTCGACTGGGACGGGCTGGTCCGCGACATCAAGGATGCCGGCGGCCAGGACGCCCCGACCACCCGCCTACACGGCGAGCCGGGCGCAACCTTCGGCCAGCTCGACTATTTCAAGGGCTCGACCTTCCTGCGCACGATCGAGGCGGCGGTCGGCCGGGCGAAGTGGGACGCCTATCTGCGCTCCTACTTCGATCGCCACGCCTTCCAGCCGCAGACCACCGCTGGCTTCCTCGCCGATCTGCGCGCCAATCTGATCAAGGGCGACAAGGCACTCGAGGCCAAGCTCGAACTCGATCGCTGGGCCTATCAGGCGGGTCTTCCCGACAATGCCGTGCACGTCACCTCGGCGACGCTTGCGGCGGTCGATGCAAAGCTGGCCGCGTTCAACGCCGGCGGGCCGGCCAGCGCGGTGCAGCCGACCGGCTGGGCAACCCAGCAATGGCTGCGTTTCCTCAACGGCCTGCCCCGCCAGCAGACGCCCGCCCGCCTCAAGGAGCTGGACGAGACGCTCGGCCTGTCCGCCTCGAACAACGCCTATGTCCGCTCGGCCTGGGCCGAGCTGGCGATCGCCAACCGCTACGAGCCCGCGCTGCCGAGCATCGAGGCATTCGTGAAGCGCGTCGGCCGCGGCCTGCTGATCTACCCGATCTACAAGGACCTGATGGCGCAGGGCGACTGGGGCAAGCCGATCGCGCTGCGCTTCTACCAGGGTGCCAAGGCGGGCTACCACCCGAACGCCGCAGCAGGTGTCGCGAAAATCGTCGGGGCGGAGTAGTACCCTCACCCCAAATCCAAACCGTCACCCTGAACTTGTTTCAGGGTCCAACGCGCCTCAAGCGGTATCGCCGGGGGAGAGTTGGATGCTGAAACAAGTTCAGCATGACGGTGGGGCTCAATCGAACGCGAAAACCTCGCTCACCCGCAGCACCCCGCTGTCCGTCTCGGCAAAGCGGTACTCCGCCAGCCCCTTCAACCGGTCCACCGGCAACGGCGCCCGTCGCGGATCGCCGACCAGCACCTCGACTCCCGCCGCCCGGCACCGTGCCAGGAACGGCATCACGCGCGCCGCCGGCTCAGGATCATAGAACACGTCGCCGGCCAGGATCAGATCGACCTCGGGCACAGCCCCCTCGGTCAGGTCCCCCTGCACCACATCCACGGAAACCCCGTTCGCCGCCGCATTCACCTGCGTCGCGGCAACCGCATAGCCATCCACATCCGCCGCCAGCACGCTCGCCGCTCCGGCCTTCGCCGCGGCAATCGCCACCAGCCCCGACCCGCAACCCAGGTCCAGCACCCGCCGCCCGGCCACCGCCTCGGGTCGATCCAGCACGAACCGCGCCAGCGCCAGCCCGCCCAGCCAGTAATAGGCCCAATAGGGCGAGCCGAACGCATCGTCCCGCGCCGCCAGCCGCCCCAGCCCGCTGGCCGGCACCGCCTTGTGCAGCACTATCTCCGGAATCCCGGGCACCGGCAGCAACGGCAGCCGCTCCCGGATGAAGTCGGCGACGTTCAGGCCTTCTGCTTCCACGCCGTCAGCGCCAGGCACAGCCAGCCGGCGATCAGCGCCACCCCGCCAATCGGCGTGATCGCGCCGAACCAGCGCGGCGCGCCGAATGCCATCGCATAGAGCGTCCCGGCGAACAGCCCCCCGCCGCCCACGAACAGCCAGGGCGAGATCCGCTCGCCCATCCGCAGCGCGACCAGCGCCGCGACCGCGTGGACCAGCTGGTAATGCGCGCCGGTCTTGAGCCATTCGGCCGCCTGCCCGCTCGCGCCATGCGCGGCAAAGGCCCCCGCCCCCACCGCAACCGAGCCCGAAAGCGCCGCCAGCACCGTCACGATCCGCATCTTCGTCACCCCGAGCTCTCCAGATCCACTTCGATCGCCGCCGCCATGCTGGCATGAGTGATCATCCCGTCGATCCCGGCGCGCAGGTCGCCCGTCTCGCGCTGCACGTCGAGCCGGGCATTGTCGCGCTTGCGATACTCCGCCTCGGTCTTGTCGATCTCGCGCTGGTCGACGCCGACCGCCTGCATCGCCTGGCGCGCCATCATCACCGCGCTCTCCAGCACTTCGCGGACCACGCCGCCCACCGGGGCACCCTTCATCTTGATGACGCTGCGCCGGTCATAGGCGCGCACGAACACCGTCGCCTTGGGGAAGGCGTAATGGACGGCCTCAAGGAACTCGGTGTCGATCTTGTCGCCGTCGTTGCAGAACATCACCAGCTCGGCCTCGGCCGCGCCCGCCTGGCGCAGCATGTCGATGCGCAGGCCGTCGCCATAATAGACCTTCATGCCGAAGTCGTTGGCGGTCTGGATCATCTCGACATCGGTATCGATGATCGTAACCGGAATGTCCTGCGACAGCAGCATCTGCGCCACGGTCTGGCCGAACCGGCCATAGCCGATGACGACCGCGTTCGATCCCTCGTGCCGCGGCAGGTCGAGCCCCGCCGCGCTCGGCGCCGGCTCGGTGCGCAGCTTCTTGGTCGCCATCATCAGGAACGGCGTCGTCGCCATCGACAGGGTGACGATCGCACCGAAGATGCTCGCCGCCTGCCCCTCGATCAGCATCGCCGACTGGGCCTGGGCGAACAGCACGAAGCCGAACTCGCCGCCCTGGCTGAGCAGCACGCCCAGCGCAAAGGCCTGGCGCCGCGGCATCCCGAACAGCATGCCCAGCCCCATGATGATCGCGGCCTTGGCGGCGATCAGCGCCAGCGCCATGCCGATCACGAAGAAGGGCCGCTCGGCGATCGCGTGCAGGTTGAGCGTCATGCCCACCGCAAGGAAGAACAGGCCGAGCAGGATCGAGCGGAACGGCTCGACATCGGCCTCCAGCTCGTGCCGATAGGGCGAGTCCGCCAGCATCACGCCGGCGATGAACGCGCCCAACGCCGGCGACAGCCCGAGCCGCTGCATGATCGCGGCCACCGCGATCACCGTGAACAGCCCGGCGAAGATGAACATCTCGCGCTCGCCAAGATTGCCGATCAGCCGGAACAGCGGACGCAGCAGATAGCGGCCGGCCAGCACGAGCCCGACGATCGCCGCCACCGTGAAAAGACCGAGCATCCAGCCCGGCGCGCCATGCTGGTCCGCCGGATTGCGCGAGAGCGCGGCGATGATCGTGATCAGCGGCACGATCGACAGGTCCTGGAACAGCAGGATCGCAAAGGCGCGCTCGCCCAGCGGCGTGCGCAGCCGCCCCGCCGATTGCAGCAGCGGCAGCACCTGCGCGGTCGAGGACAGCGCCAGCGGCAGGCCGAGCGCCAGCGCCGCGCCGATCGAGCTGCCGGTCGCGAACCACACCATGGCGGCCACGATCAGCCCGCAGATCGTCACCTGCAGCAGGCCAAGCCCGAAGATGTCGCGCCGCATCCGCCACAGCCGTCCCGGGCTCAGCTCCAGGCCGACCAGGAACAGCAGGAACGCGATGCCCAGTTCGGCAATGCCCAGCTTGCCCTCGGCATCGCCGACCAGCCCGAGCACCTGCGGCCCGACGATCGCGCCGGCGACGAGATAGCCCAGGGTCGCACCCAGCCCAAGCCGGCGGAACACCAGCACGAACAGCAGCGCGAAGCCGAGCAGCGGCACATATTCGCCGAGGAGCGAGACTTCCGAATGGTCCATCAGCCCTGCGCCTTTCGCGCAGCCTCGGCCACCGCCTCGAAGGCGAGCCGGATCGCGGCATGGCGCCCGCGATGCTCGAGCGCCGGGGTGAACAGGTCGAGCCCCGGCCAGTCGGGCGGCGTCGCCCGCTCGCCGGCCAGCCAGGCGGTCAATTCGTCGCGCGCCGTGTCCAGCTCGCCCAGCGAGCGGCCCACCGCATGCGCTTCCATCAGCGCAGCCGATGCCTGGCCGAGCGCGCAGGCACGCACCACCATGCCGAGCGCGGCCACCCGGCCCGCTTCGTCGAGGTTCACGTCAACGGTGATGCGGCTCCCGCAGACCGGGGATCGCTTCTCGGAAGAGGCCATCGCCCCTTCCAGCCGCGTCTCGAACGGCACGGAAGCCGCCAGGCGCAGGATTTCGGTGTTGTAGAGCGGCGCGTTCATTCCGCTCCCGACTTAGGGGACCGGGCCGCGATGCGCGACCCCCTATCGGGTAGAATTTGTCTCGGCGCGGTTGGCGATGCTGCCATTGCCTTCGTCCTCGCCGAACACCGGCTCGCCCTTGCGGCGGCGGTCGACGAAATCGGCGATGCTCGCGCTGGTGGCGTTGAGCAGCGGATAGGTGGTCGACTTGGTGATCCATTGCGGGCGGTTGGCCGGGCCGCCGCTCACCGTGTCGAACAGCAGCACGATCAGCAGGAAGCCGATGCTGACCAGGATCAGCCCCTTCAGCGCGCCGAAGCCCAACCCGAGCGCGCGGTCGATCGGCCCCAGGAAGCTCTCGCGCGTCCGTGCCCCGATCGCCCGGGCGAGCAGCCGCCCGCCGAAATAGGTTACGCCGGTCAGCACCACGAAGGCAAGCACCGCCCCGCCCTGATCGGTCCCGACCAGGCCAGCCAGCGCCGCAGCGAGCGGCGTGTGGAACAGCTTGAGCGCCAGCACGATCAGCAGCCAGGCGACCAGCGCCAGCACCTCGGTGACGAACCCGCGCATGAAGCCCAGCACGGCAGCACCGCCGATGGCGAGCAGCACGATGATGTCGAGCCCGGTCAAAGTCATTGGAACACGTCCCTCCCGCGCGTTCCTATGCCTCAAGCAATGGGGGAGCGGAAGAAGCTACAACCAAGATATGACTTTCCATCTTCGTCACCCCGGCCTTGCGCCGGGGTCCCGC